>JALYKM010000055.1 GCA_030774785.1 Gemmatimonadota bacterium | reverse complement strand
CCCTCACCACATCCCGGTCGCTCATCGCTGTCCGCTCCATCCGCTCCCCCCAGGCAAGGGGGAACAGTCTAGAGGGTGACAGTTCTAATGGCGCCTCTGGGTGACATTATCATTGGCGTACAACACTAATCAGTGGGTGTTCCGTGTTAAGCGATGGCGTACTGTTGCGTGACGTCGCGACCCTGCGCCTTCACGACGAGCTTGAATTCGTCCGGCTTGAGGAGCGGATCGTCTCGGAACTCGAGTGAGAAGTTCGCGGCCTTCTGAAGCTTCTGCGCCAGGTCGCGCTCCTGCTCGAGCACGTACATCGCGACATCAGGGTGAAGCTTGACGAGGAGGTTATCGCGTCGCCCCTCGACCGCCATCCGCTTCACCGAGCGCTCCATCCGACGCACGATCGTCTCCGGCGTCAGCACCCGACCCGTTCCATTGCAGGTCGGGCACGCCTCGGTGGACGACTGGTAATGACTCTGCCGAACGCGCTGCCGAGTCATCTCGATCAGCCCGAGATCGCTCACAGCGAACGCCTTGGTCCGGGAGCGATCGCGCGAGAGATGGACTCTCAGCTCCTGAAGCACGCGATCACGGTTCGCCTTGGTCTCCATGTCGATGAAGTCGCAGACGATGATTCCGCCCACATCCCGTAGCCTGAGCTGACGCGCAACTTCCTGCGCGGCCTCCATGTTGGTTCTGAGAACCGTCTTCTCGGGATCCTTCTTGCCGGTGTAGCGGCCGGAGTTGACATCGATTGACACCAATGCTTCCGTCGGCTCTATGATCAGGTAGCCGCCCGAAGGCAGATCACAGCGGCGCTTGAAGATGTCGCGGATCTCCGACTCGATTCCGGAAGTGTCGAACAGTGGAACCTGTGCCTCGTGCAGCTTGACCCGTGAAATGAGATCGGGAGCGATGTCCTTGAGGTACGCCACGATCTCGTTGTGGACCTGGCGGGAATCGACCGCGAGGCTGTCTACTTTGTCGCTGAAGAGGTCTCGCACCAGTCCCCGAGTCAGGCCACTCTCCCGATTGACGAGGGACGGCGCTTTCTGGAAGTGCGTCTTCCGGTTGATCTTCTTCCATTGCGACATGAGGCTGTTGAGCTCGCGCTGGAGCATTTCCGGGGTTACGTCCTCGCTGACGGTTCGGACGATCACCCCGCCGGATTTCTCGGGAAGGATGCTTTGGACCTGCTCCTTGAGCCGCGCCCTTTCCGCCGACGAGCCGATCTTGCGGCTCACGCCGACCTTGGAAGAGTCCGGGATATAGACGAGAAACCGGCCGGCGAGCGATATCTGAGCGGTGACTCTGGGTCCCTTCGTCGAGATCGGTTCTTTCGAGACCTGAACGAGGATTTCCTGACCCCGGTTCAGCGCCTCCTGGATGGGCGGGCCCTTGGCTCGCCGCCCGTTGCCGTTGCTGCCGTTGCCGTTCTTCTTTTCGACGGGCTCGTCGGCCTCGTCGTCATCGTCGTCATCTTCGTCATCTTCCTCGGCTTCGTCGGCCGTTTGCCGGACGAGATCGGAGGCGTGGAGGAAGGCGCTTTTCTCGGTGCCTATGTCAACGAAGGCGGCCTGGATTCCGGGGAGTACCGCGTCAACCCGACCCAGGTAAATGTCACCGACCATGCGTCGGTTGTCTGGACGATCGACGAGGAGCTCGACGAGCTTCCCATCCTCCAGAATCGCGATCCGCGTTTCGCGCGGAGCCGCGTTGATGAGGATTTCTCTTTTCATTGTTGCCCGTCTCGCTACTCCGCGCGGCGACTCGGCGAGCGAAGTTGAGGACGGTCCAATAAAGTCCGCGCGGTCGTGCTACAGGGCCGCGTTATGATTTTCTGGGAAATTCACCTTCGGCGCTCCTCATCCATGTCTTCGGGACCCGCGAGTCGCGCGGGTGCCCCATGCGTGCGGAGCAACAGTCAGTGGGGACAATCTATCGCCAATCCGGGTCTTTCCGCAACGGCGACAACGACTTACGCTCACCGACCAATGTCCCTGGCCTGATCGCGCTGCAAAGCAAATATGTGACGCCCCGACTCAGATTCCGGTCACGGTCCTATAGATGAGCCAGGCGATTACGAGGACGTAGGTGAGCGCGGCCTTCCATTCCCCGTGCTTCATATACAGGTCGAAACTGAATCCCCCCTCGTCGTCGGGGTGAGTTGCCCTCCATGGAGTCGGCCTCGGCACGAAGACTGGAACATTGGCGGCATAGGCTTCGTACGCTTGCGGAAACCGGCCCGCGATGTTCGCCTTCTCGCGTTGCATAGTCGGCGCGTAGATCAGGACGAAGAACGCGACGACGAGAAGCAAGAGGGCCCAGTGGGCGGCGATCGCGAATCCCGCGGCGATGAGGAAGCTCCCGAAGTAGAGCGGGTTTCGCGTGTGCGCGTACGGTCCCGTTGTAGCGAGGCGCTCGTTCTTCGAGATGTGGCCCGAGGCCCAGCCGCGAACGATCACACCGACGAGCGCGATCGTGCCGCCGACGGCGAGGGTCAGCGGCGTAGGTCGCGCGAAAATGAGATAGGCGATGCCAAGCAGGAAGCCGAGCGGGAGTCTGAGACGCTTGACAACCTCGGAATACGTCAATCCGCCAGCTCCTTGAGTAGGTGGCGCGCGATCACGAGACGCTGAATTTCGGACGTGCCTTCGCCAATCTCGCAGATCTTGGCGTCGCGGAACATTCGCTCGACAGGATACTCCTTGGTGTACCCATAACCGCCGTGGATCTGGATCGCCTTGATGGTCGTCCGCATCGCGAGCTCCGAGCAATAAAGCTTCGCGATCGCCGCCTGCTTGGTGAAAGGCTGCTTATTCTGCGCCAGCCACGCCGCGTGAAACATCAAATGCTTCCCTGCTTCGATCTCGGTAGCAATGTCGGCGAGCTGGAACTGGATTCCCTGGAAGTTCGCGATAGGCTGCCCGAACTGCTTGCGCAGCGTGGAGTAGCGGAGCGCCTGATCGAAGGCTCCTTCCGCGATGCCCAGGGAGAGCGCCGCAATCCCAACGCGACCCGAGTCGAGCGTGCGCATGAAATTGTTGAACCCTTCGCCCTGTTCGCCAAGCATGTTCTCGGCGGGGACTTCGACGTCCTCGAAGATTAGGGACCGCGTATCCGAGGCTCTCCAGCCGAGCTTGTCTTCCTTCTTTCCCGCCCGGAAACCCTGCATCGCGGGGATCGAATCGTCGTGACCGATCCCGAGACCCTCTGTCTTGTCGAGATCGCTCGTTTCCTTGGTGACAATGAAAGAGCTGATTCCCTTCGTTCCCTGACCCGGATCCGTCACCGCTGTCACGACGAATATCTCGCCCACTCCGCCGTGTGTGATGAAGATCTTGCTGCCGTTCAGGATGTAGTGTGAGCCTTTGCGGACGGCCGTCGAGCGAGTGCTTGCCGCATCACTGCCCGCGCTCGGCTCGGTGAGTCCGAATCCGCCAAGCACTCTCCCGCTGGCGAGAAGCGGGACGTAGCGCTTTTTCTGTTCCGTAGTCCCGAAATTCACGATTGGCGAAGTGCCGAGAGTCGTGTGCGCGGAGATCGTGATAGCGTGAGAGGCGTCGACCTTCGCCATCTCGTTGATCACTATCATGTAGCTGAGAAGGTCGAGCCCGGCGCCGCCGAGGTCCTCTGGCCACGGAATTCCGAGCAACCCCAGATCGCCCATTTTTTTGACATTCGCCCAGGGGAACTCGGCCTTCGCATCAAGCTCCGCCGCGACGGGAGCAACTTCGCTGCGCGCGAACTCGCGGACCATGCTGCGGACCGCGAGGTGCTGCTCGGAGAAGTAGAGCGAGTCGTCCATTCCGCTGGCTATTCCTTGTTCTCAGCGGCTGGATAGTTCTCGGGGTAGAGCGACACGCGCACGTAATTGTCGGTGCGCAAGTATTTCGCCGCGGCGCGCTGCAGATCCTGGGCAGTGAGCGAAGAGATCAGCTTTTCGCCGTTCGGAATCTCGGCGAGGGGCCACCCACTCTGGTCGAAGGTGGAGATCTGGGAGAGCCAATAGCCGTTCTGCTTGAGTGCGGTCTCGCGAGCTCGCAACGCCGCTTCCTTGACCTTGTTCAGGTACTCCGGCGTCGTTCCGAACTTCTTGACGCTGTCTATCTGAGCGAGCGCGGCTGCGGTCAGCGCTTCCAGACGCTCTGGCGCCGAGCCGAATCCGATCGTGAAACGGTAAGAGGGCTCCGGGTCTCGCGATGCGCTCGGACTCACACTGACTCCGTAAGTACCCCCGAGATTCTCGCGCAGCGCCTCGCGCAGCTTGATGTTGAGGAGCTCGGACAGTGCGCTGAGATAATAGCGGTTCTGTCTCGTGTACTCGAACGGCCCGGTGAAGATCAACGCGGTGCGTGCCTTCGGCTCCCCTCCTTTCTTGACGATGCGCTCAACGACACCCGTGGGCGGACGAATACCCGTGTCTCGCCATGTTTCTCTTCTCCCGGTGGACGGCAGCCCACCGAGCCATTTCTCGAGAAGTGGCTTGATCGAATCCAGCTTGAAGTTGCCGACGAAGACAAATGTGAATCCGCTCGCGTCGGAGAACCTGTTTTTGTAGAAGTCGTACGACTTGAACGGATCGATTTGATCCAGAGTCGCGGCGGAGATGGGCAGCTCGCGCACTGAATGCTGCGCCATCGTGACCTGCAGCGTGTCACTGAACGCAGCCTCGGGACTCGCGCTTCTGTTGGCGAGAACGCCCCGGAACCGCCCAAGAAAGGTATTCACGAGACCGGTATCGAGCCGCGGCTGGGTGAAGTACAGGTAGACCAGCTGAAGCATTGTATCGACATCGCGCTGTGAGGCGTTGCCGAAGAAGCCCTCGCTGAGATCGTCGATGGTTGGCGACACGCTAACCTGCTTGCCGGCGAGGAATTTCTGCAGATCCACGACATTGAACTTCCCGACGCCGCTGGTTAAGGGGATCAGATCAGCCGCGCTGGCCGCAAGGTAGGCGGCATCCGACAACAGCGATGCACCGCCCGGGCTGTAGGCGCTGAAGGAGATCTGATCCGCGTTGAAGTCGGTCGGCTTGAGCAGGACACGCACCCCGTTGGAGAGCTTCCATTCCGTGAGTCCGATCTCCTTGGTCTCGCGCACCGAGACTACATGTCCGCCCGCCGGATCCTTCTCTACCAGCCGTTGGGAGGGCGCCGTCTCGGTAAAGGCGGCGATATTCGCGCCTTTTACCGCATCGAATGCCAGCAGCAGCTCCCCGCGAGTCGGATTGACGATTCCGGGCTTGTCGGGCGAAGTCGTCGCGAGAACGCGGTTTCTATCCGTCATCCACTCACCGGCGAGCTTGTTCACCTCCGCGAGCGTGATGGTCGGAAGAAACCTGGTGATTGCAGCCAGATCGTACTCGACGCTCGTCGACGGCTCGGATTGCAGGAATGCAGAGACGTAGGATTCGGCGTAGACATTGGAATTCGTCTTCTCCCGCTCCGCATACGCCTGCTCGATTCCTCGCTGCAGGTCCTTTTTTGCGCGGTCGAGCTCCGCCTGGAGGAAGCCAAATCTCTTTGCGCGCTCGCCCTCGGTCAGAAGCGCGTTGAGGCCGCGCTGGATTCCGTTGTCGGCAACGATGGCAGTGAGGGAGAAGGATTCAGCAGACCGGACCAGACTGCCCTGAGCCGCAAATGCGGTGATGAATGGCGGGTTCGGCTTCTGGGTGATCTCGGAGAAGCGATCGTTGAACATCGACCCGAACAGCTGCTCGACCAAACGCTCCCTGTAGGTGGCCGTCGTGGTGTTCGATCTCTTCGGCTGCTTATACAAAAGCCTTATGACCGACCGAGTCGCTTCCCTGTCGCTCGTGATCGATACCAGCGTGCTATCGTGCGGGGGGACGGGGAAAAGCGTGCGAGTCCGCGGGTTGCTGCTGCGGGGTATGGCGCCGAGATAACGCCTGATCAGACTTTCGATCTGCTGCTTGTTGAAGTCACCGACCGCGACTACGGCCATCAGATCCGGACGATACCAGGTATCGTAGAACCGCCGAAGCACAGCTGGCTTGTAAGTCTCCAGAATTGTCTTGTCACCAATTGGAATGCGCGCGCCGTACCTGGATCCGGTGAATAAAACGGGGAACCACTTGTTCTGCATTCGGTTCTCGGCGCCCTGCCCGAGTCGCCACTCTTCGATGACGACCGGGCGTTCCTTCTCGATCTGGGATGCCTCGAATGCGACGTTGTGCGCCCACTCCGACAGAATCTGAAATCCCTTGTCGACGATCGCGGCGGTGTCGGTGGGGATGGTCACCATGTAGACCGTCTCGTCGAAGCTGGTAAAGGCGTTGATATCCGGACCGTAACGCATTCCCACCGACTCGAGGTAGCTCGAGATCTCGTTCCTGGCGAAACGCTTCGTTCCGCGGAATGCCATGTGCTCCACCATGTGAGCCAGGCCACGCTGATCCTCATCTTCGAGAACCGAGCCGGCGTCCACCACGAGCCTCAGCTCGGCGCGCTTCTCAGGCTTGTGATTCTCGCGGATGTAGTAGCGCATGCCGTTTGGGAGCACCCCGACGGTGACGGTCGGATCGAACGGCAGCGGTGCGTTGACCGACTGGCCGGCGAGCGTCGGACGTTGTGCCGAGGTAGTAGTAGATGCGCATAGCCATGTCAGACCGGCTGCCGCCACGTACAGCGCGAAAACGCAAGCACGACCGGGTTGTGATTTCATTACTTCATTTACAAAGGTTGGCGGTCAGGCGAGTCCCGACCGTTACGCCGCTTCAGTCTCGTCCGCCTGGGAAATCGCGGCGAGGAAGCGCGCGCCGTATCGCTCGAGTTTCATCGGTCCCACTCCGCGCACATCCTGCAAAGCATTGAGCGATCGAGGACGACGCACCGCGAGCTCAGCCAGCGTACGATCAGAGAATACAATATACGCGGGCACCTGTTCCTCGCGCGCGATGGCGGTGCGGACAGTCTTGAGGGCCTCCAGCAGTCGCTCCTCCGCTGCTCCCATCGCAACATCGTCGCCGACATCGGCAAGTCGGGAGTTTGCGGTGCCTGCTTTCTTCCGACCGGGCGGCTTGCGTGGCGCATCTTCTTCCACCGTCGCCGAGAGTACGAGCCCTAAGCAGTTGTCGCACCCCGAGCAGCGCGGGCGAGCCGCGGGGTCGCCGAAATAGCGCAGGACGAAACCACGCCTGCACTGTTTGGTATAGGCGTATTTCTGGACTGCCTGGAGCTTGGAGAGCTCGGCGGACCGACGACGGTCGATGAGCGCCCAATCGACCCTGAATTTCGATAGAGCCGCACTCTTGTCCGCGAGATAGAGACCGGTCCCGAGCCTCTCCCACGCCAGAAATTGTTTGTCCTGAAGCGCGTCGAGGAGCGGCGCGCAGGCGGCTGCGCCCCCTAGCCCAGGCGGCAAACCGTCGAGATCCACGACCGCGCCTGTGCGAAGCGCGGGGCCGACTCCGCGCCAGAGGGCGCGCAGCAGGCCGAGCTCAGGGTTCGCTTCGCCAGTGAGCTCGCGCTTTATGCGCTCGGGCGTAGCGAGAAGCCGGACGTGCACGCGCGTCTGGTCCCCGCTGCTCAGAGTCAGCGCCCCGCTCCGCTCCAGTATCCTTACCGCGCCTTCAATCTCTCTTGTGCTCGCTTTGGACTTGATGGCCCGGAGGAGGTCTTCGGGTTGCTCGCTTGCGAAGCCCTGTTTGTCCGACATCCTCCTCAGCGCTTCGTAAGTCTGCTCGACCACTGTTCGCTCCGGATACGACCCCTTGATGAAGAACTCGTGGGTGAAGCGGTCGGGGAAAGCGTGAAGCAGAAACACATCGGAGTGCTGCCCATCGCGGCCGGCGCGTCCCGCTTCCTGATAGTAGGCCTCGAGGGTGCCGGGCATGGCGTAATGGATCACGAGGCGAACGTTGGGCTTGTCGATGCCCATGCCGAAGGCGTTGGTGGCGACGATGGCCCGGATCTTCTCGGACATGAACGCCTCCTGCACCTGGCGCCGCCGCGGATCATCGAGTCCGGCGTGATATCCCGCAGCCGGAATCTTGGCGCGCTCGAGGACGGTCGTAAGGTGGTCGACTGCCTTCCGCGTCGAAGCGTAGATCACAGCCAGACCATCGTGCTTGCGGAGGATCTCGGCGAGCCGGCGCTCCTTTTCGGCGTCGTTCTTCACCGGAACCACATAGTAATGGAGATTGGGGCGATCGAACCCGGTTATGATCGTCTCCGGATCCCTGAGCGCCAGCTCGCGGATGATGTCGCGGCGCACTTCGGGCGTCGCGGTCGCCGTCAGCGCGATCGTTGTCGGCGAGCCGAGCTCCTCGTGAACTTTCTTGACTCGGAGATAGCTGGGCCGGAAATCGTGGCCCCACTGGCTGATGCAGTGCGCTTCGTCTATCGCCAGCAAGGAGACTCCGGTTTTGCGAAGCCTCTCAGCGGTTCTTCCGAAGTCGAATCTCTCGGGGGCGACGTAGAGCAGCTTGATCTCTCCGCGGTCCACGCGCGCCAGTCGGTCGGACACCTGCGCAGACGAGAGAGTGCTGTTGATGAAAGCCGCTGGCAATCCTCTCGCCGTCAGTGAGTCGACCTGGTCTTTCATCAGCGAAATCAGCGGCGAGACGACGACGGTGAGGCCCGGCATGAGCAGCCCTGGTACCTGAAAGCACAGAGACTTCCCGCCGCCCGTCGGCAGGACGACGACGGTGTCGCGGCCCGACAGGATCGCCGAGACGGCGGCCTCCTGCCCCGGACGAAATTTTTCGTAGCCGAATGCGCTCTTGAGCAGATCGCGCGCATCCTGAACCGTGGGTTTCGCCATCAGACGAAAGCTAGCGAAGGCTGATGCGCCGGTGTTGACGGGCCGTCCCGCCCGTCATTGTTGTGTCGCGGTCCGACGGCGATGAGAGATGACGTCAGATCCCTTCGACCAGCTTGGCGTAGAGGGCGGGATCGGCGTTCCCGCCACTGATAACGCAACAGACCCGCTTGCCCCTGAATCGCTCCGGCTCAGCCAGAACTGCGCCGAGGGAGAGCGCACCCGTCGGCTCCGCTTTCAGATTTGCCAGCGCAAAGAGAAGGCGCACGCCCTCCTTGATCTGTTCCTCGGAGACCTCGATCACGCCCGCGAGACCGTGACTCAGAATCTCCCAGTTGCGGTCTCCGAGGCGGAGCATTCGCGCGCCGTCGGCAATCGTCGCCGACTCGTCGGGCTGTGACACGATGTGCCCTGCCCGGAACGACTCAGCCGCATCGTTGGCGAGAGTAGGCTCCGCCGCAAGAACCTCGATGTTTTTTTCGCTCCGCTGGACCGCCTTGACGAGGCCGGAAGTGAGCCCTCCTCCACCGATCGGCGCGATGATGAAATCCAGGTCGAGGTCAAGCGCAAACAACTCGTTCGCGAGACCCGCGTTGCCTTCGATCACCAGAGGATCATCGTAAGGGCTCGCCACGTACGCTTCGGGAAATTCCTTGGCCAGCTCGCCGAGGCGCTCGAGCCTCCCTTTCTTCTTAACGTCGACGAGATCGACCTCAGCTCCGTACTCGCGAACCGCGTCGACTTTGATTTTCGGCGCCGTTGCCGGCATCACCACCGTGCATCGCTTGTTGAACAGCGAGCACGCGTAGGCGATCGCCTGCCCGAAATTTCCGGACGACGCCGTAATGATGTGCGCCTGTTTTACGTTGGAGGCGACGTTGTATGCAGCTCGGAATTTGAAGCTTCCCGTGTACTGCAGCGTCTCGCTCGCCAGCACGAGATCGACGCCGAGCTTTCTCGACAAGCGAGGCGCATCGACGATGGTCGTCGGGCGCGGGCGCGTCACCGAGTGCCGCGACGCTTGCGAGGCTTGAAGAATCTCAGGACCAGCGCGATGAACAGGAAGGCAATTCCAGCCCACCGAAGAGCGCTATCGTCGGTTCGGATGCCCCATCCGAGAAGAACCGCGGCGACGAGCATCAGCGCGAGCTTGGCAGTAGTGAATGGACTCATCTATTCCCTCTTGCGGCTGGTGAAACGTTTTACGCCTTCGCGGAATGCAGGCGTCGCCCGGGCGTCCGCGTTCGCGACGATTCCGGCCGAGATGCCATCAAGAAATCCGAGCGCGTCGAGCTTGTAGAAGAGCGTCTTTGTCGCAGCCATCGCGGAAGCAGGAGCGTCCGCAAGCTTGTCCAGAAGTGCCTTCGAGAGCTGATCGAATTCCTTCGCGGCAAAGACCTGGGAAACCAGACCGATCGCTTGCGCGTCCTCCGCGCTGAGGATCCGGC
This sequence comes from Gemmatimonadota bacterium, assembly GCA_030774785.1. Taxonomy (GTDB): domain Bacteria; phylum Gemmatimonadota; class Gemmatimonadetes; order Gemmatimonadales; family Gemmatimonadaceae; genus UBA4720. The sequence goes on along the minus strand of JALYKM010000055.1, from coordinate 49,709 downwards.
CGGTGCTGACGAGATCGAAGGCATGCTTCTCCCCCACGGACCGTCTGAGCATCGTCATCACCATTGCGGGCACGAAGCCAATTGTGACTTCCGGGTAGGCAAAACGCGCTTCCTCGTGTGCCAACACTATGTCGCACGCCGATGCCAGTCCGGCGCCGCCCGCGTACGCTCTCCCCTTCACCAGCGCAACGACTGGCTTGTCCATTCTCCGGATTGTGTGGAAGACGTGGCCGAGAGCTTTCGCATCGTCGATGTGCTGCTGGCGCGGCGCGTCGAGCATTTCCTCGATGGCGGCAAGGTCAGCGCCGGCACAGAAGTCAGGGCCTTCGCCGTCGATCGCTACGACCTTGACGGGTGACTCGCTCATAGCAAACAGAGCCTCGGCGAGCTCCTCGGCCATCACCCGGTCAAGAGCGTTCCTCTTTTCGGGGCGTGCAAGCGTGATCCGCCCGATCGAGCCCTCCGCGATCATGCGAACATTCTTCATTTCGCCGCCGGGAGCCGGAGCCGCGTTGCTTCGGAGTCCGGAACGTCGATCACCATGCGAAGGAGAGCGGTCGAATAGACCTTCCCCTGTGCGTCGGTCTTGAGAGAGAGAGTTCCTCCGCCGTCGAGCGCCCCATGCAACAGAAAATTGAGCGCGTTCAGATTGGGCAGCTCATAGCGCTCTACATCTCCTTCGATCATCCCGCGAAAATGATCGGCGACGCTCCTCCGCGTGACGAACTGCTCGAGCACTTCGTACCACCGCGGCTCCAATGCGATCACGCCCACATTCGCGGTGTCACCCTTGTCACCCGAGCGGGCGTGCGCGATGTCGAGAAGGCGAACTCTCATTGAATGATGTCTACCCTGGTTTTCACGACAGCCCTGTCGATCAGTGCCGGCCAGTAGGCCACGATCTCTTCGACCTTCGGCCGACCGCCCGCAAATCCGGTGACACTGGGCGGGCCGTTCAGAACGAGTGGTGCAATCTCCCGCGTGAATCGTTCCACGGCGGCGCGGTCATTCCCCCTCACGCCGAATCGCAGTTGTACTTCCGGCGCATCGCGCTGATCCCCGGCGAGAGACCCGTGAGTGGCGTTTGCGCCCACGAACTCCGAGAGGATGTGTTCGAAACTGAGCCCGAGTCGATCGAGACGCTCACGAAGGATCCGATCGGCAAGCTGAGCCTTGTCCAGAGCATCGGGCCAGGCGTATACGAGAGTGCCGACCGCCTTGAACCCGGCGCGATAAGCAACGGAAACCTTCAGCTTGTCGGTGGGCGGCTTCCCCTTGATGCCCGATGCGAGGACGCGATTCTCGCCGTCCTGAGCCAGGCGAATCGTCGTGAAGTCCGCGATCACATCGGGCGTGATGTACGAGTGTGGATCACCCATTTCGTAGACGAGCTGCTCGGTGATGGTTTGTACCGAGACTCGACCTCCGGTGTTGCGGTGTTTGGTGACGACAAATAGGCCGTCGGGTCGCGCCTCCACCAGCGGGTAGCCGACGTTGGCGAGATCGGGGATCGATCGCCAGTCGTAGAGGCAATTGCCACCCGAGCACTGCGCGCCGCACTCGATGATGTGTCCCGCCACGATACCCGCGGCGAGCTGATCCCAGCTCTTCGCGCCCCAGTCGAACTCATAGCGAAGCGGCGCCATCGTGAGCGCTGTGTCCGTCGAGCGGCCGGTGATGACGACGTTCGCGCCACCTTTGAGCGCTTCGACAATCGGCTCGGAGCCGATGTACGCGTTGGCGGAGAGCACCTGATCGCGGACGCTCGACAGAGGTTCTCCGGTCTCCATGTTGGCGAGCGGATGACCCTGAGCCATCAGGTCGTCAAGTCTGGCGAGCAGATCATCCCCGGTCACGACTCCGATCCGGAGTCTACCCTTGGCGCCGCTATTCTCGGCCGCGGCTTTCACCGCGGCTGCACACGCCGGCGGGTTCACTCCCCCGGCATTGGCGATGACCTTGACGCCGCGGTCCAACACCGCCGGCAGCACACTCTCCACCGCGCCGACGAAATCGCGCGCATAGCCAAGTGATGGGTCGCGCTCCTTCTGCTTCTGCAGGATGGACATCGTGACTTCGGCGAGGTAGTCGAGCATCAGGTAGTCGATGGGTCCGCCCTCCACCTGCCGACGCGGCGCGTCGAGATCGTCACCCCAGAAGCCCTGCCCTGCGGCGACGCGCACTACTTGCTTCAACTGCTCTCCCCCAGGTGCGGCGGGAGCACGAACGGTCCGAGGTGTGGTCCGGGGTTGTGGAGCGTGGCCCGTAACGCGAGGCTAAGCATCTCGCGCGTGTTCTCGGGAAAGACGATGGCGTCGACGTAGCCCCGCGCGGCGGCATAGCGCGCGTCGAGCTGGTGCTCGTAGTCGGCGCGCATCTCCTCGACCGCGGAAGCGACATCGGGAGCCAGTGAGGTCCCGGTCTTCTTCGCTGCATCGAGCGCGGGGCCGTGCACCGCCTGAATCGCCGACTCGCCCTCCATCACCGCCATGCGCCCAGTGGGCCAGCTCAGGATGAAATCCGGATCGAAGCCCTGGCCGGCCATCGCGTAGTACCCCGCGCCGGAGGCGTGATTAATCGTGAGAACGATTTTCGGCACCCGTGCAGTAGCCATCGCCTCCACGAATCGCGCGCCGGCGCGAATGATTCCCTCCTGCTCCGCCTCTGTCCCCACCATGAAACCCGACACATCCTGAACGAACAGCAGCGGAATCCCCAACCGATCGCAACGGTCGATGAAGTAAGCCACCTTTTCGGCGCTTTCCGCATAGACGATTCCGCCGAATCTCGGCTTCTCGCCTTCGCGCGCCTTGATGAGACCTCGTTGATTCGCGATGACACCGACCGTAATGCCGTCAATTCGCGCATCACCACAGATCATCTCCCGCGCGATGGACTCCTGGAACTCGTCGATCTCTCCGTGATCCAGGATTGCGCCCAGCGCCGCGTGCATGTCGTATGACATCCGATGATCCGCGGGCAGCAGGTCATAGAGAGCATCCGCCTTGTGGTCGGACCTCGACGATCTGGGCTTCGACTTTGCCGAAGCATCGCCGCCCCTCACTTTGCCCGCCCGTTGGCTCTCCTCTCCGATCTCCCTCGGGAACAGCGCCACATCCCGGCTGGAAATCGGAAGCCGTTCTATCAAATCGCGGATCTTGGCGATGCAGGCCTGGTCGTTGTCGAGCGCATAGTGCGCGACACCACTGATCTCGGTGTGGGTCGACGCCCCGCCCAAGGTCTCTGAATCGACGACCTGGCCGGTGGCGCCCTTCACCAGATTCGGGCCGCCAAGTCCCATGAACGAAGTTCCCTTCACCATGAGGATCACGTCAGACAGCGCGGGCAGATACGCGCCTCCGGCGATGCATTGACCCATCACCGCCGCGATCTGAGGGATGTGGAGGTAGCGACGCATGATCGAGTTGTAATAAAAGATTCGCGCGGCGCCGTATTGGCCCGGAAACACTCCCCCCTGATAAGGCAGATTCACGCCCGCAGAGTCGACAAGGTAGACAATCGGAATGCGGCAGCGCATCGCAATCTCCTGCGCGCGCAAAATCTTCTTGATCGTCTCGGGCCACCACGAGCCAGCCTTCACGGTCGCGTCGTTGGCGACGACGACCGTCTCGCGTCCGTGAACTCGAATGATCGCGGTGACCACGCCTGCAGCCGGAGCCTGGCCCTCGTACTGGTCGTACGCGACAAGAAGGCCGATCTCCAGCATGCTCGAGCCATTGTCGCGAAGGAGCTCAACGCGCTCGCGCGCGGAAAGCTTTCCCTGTTCGTGAAGCTTCTCGAGTTTCTTTGCGCCGCCGGCCTCACGAAGCTTTTTCTCGAGAGAGCGTACCTCGTCGCTCAGCTCGCGCAGGCGGTTCGTCACTAGGCTTCCTGCTTTTCGCGCGTAGCGAACCACTCCTTGATGTACGCGATCAGCTCACTGGTGGGAGTGCCGGGGCCGAATAGGCGGCCGATTCCCCTTTCCTGCAGGACGTCCACGTCCTCCTTCGGGATGATGCCGCCTCCGGTGATCAGGATGTCGTCCCTGCCCTGGGAACGAACGAGCTCCTGAACTCTCGGAATGAGCGTCATGTGCGCTCCGCTCAGAATCGACAAGCCGATCACATCGACGTCTTCCTGAATCGCAGCGGTTGCGATCATCTCGGGTGTCTGGTGCAGGCCCGTATAGATGACCTCCATTCCGGCGTCGCGGAGCGCCGCGGCGACGACCTTGGCGCCGCGATCATGTCCGTCCAGCCCAGGCTTGGCAACGAGAACTCGGATTGGTCTCATAGAGGGATCAAAGTTACTCGAGGCGGAGCGGGAGCGGCAATCCGGGCGACATCTCTCCGTGACTGAAAGTCAACATAGAACGACACAGATGCGAGATGACAGAGGCATAGATGCGGGATGCGAGGGTCACACTCTCTCTGACGGTGGTGTGGGATTCGGACCTCGGCGCGACGAAATGGTGAGTTGTGAGATCGCTGTCGTGCGAATCATGAAGCGTGACAGATTTCAAGAAGCTGAAAGTCTGGCAAAAGGCGCATATCATGGCCATGGATATTCACCGAGTCGCCGGGCAGATCCGAGGAGCGAAGCACGCTTCGCTTCGAAGCCAGATGATCAGAGCGGCGATGTCAGTGCCGACCAATATCGTCGAGGGGTGCAGTCAGCAAAGTGCCCGCGAGTACTCCCGCTTTGTACGTATCGCTCTCAATTCGACGACGGAGCTGGAGTACCACCTAGTCGCGGCTCGCGACCTCGCAGCCGTCCGCGCGTCAGACTCGTTGACGCTCATCAGCCAGGTGATTGAAGTCAGAAAGATGCTTTACGGACTTCTTCGTTATCTGGAGTCTCACTCGGACGACGAAAGCGGAGTTCCGCGAAAGGCAACGACTCAATCTTGATTGATTACTCTCGCATCTCGAATCTACGCTTCTGTCATCTCGCATCTGTGTAGTTCTATGTTGACCTTGGTAGGTCATTCCTTTCGTGCCACCAGCAGCATTCCCGAAGAAGTGCGCCGCATCGGTCGATCATTGAATCCGTCGTACGCCTGCTCCACGACGAGCCCGGCATCGGCGCAGAGCTCCGAGAGGCGCGTGGCTGTGTAGAGCCTGAGCCTGTGCTCGCGGGTGCCTCTCTTCTCGCCCTTTCTCCACGTCGAATGCACGGTGAGAACGCCCGACAGCGGATCGAACTCGCGCTCCTGTGCGAACAGCGTCCCGTCCGAAGATGTCCACCAATCCCGAGGGAGAAATCGCGCCATGACGCCGTCCCTGCTTCCACCGTGCCACATCAGTGTCCCGCCCGGTTTCAGAACGCGAGAGAATTCCCTGATTACGCGAGCGTCGTCCGACGGATGCGCGAAGAAACCGAATGAGGTGAACAGATTGAGCACCGCGTCGAAGCGACCCGTCCACCGAGCGGGCATCTCTCGCATGTCGCCACGCGTGTAGCGAAGATTCCGGCCCGTTCCAAGCTTGCGGGCGACGTCGAGCAGCTGCTTCGAATAATCGAGACCGTCAACGTCGTATCCGAACTCCGCGAGCAGATGCGCGTGGCGACCCTGCCCGCACGGTACATCCAGAACCCGCGAGCCATCGGGTAGAGCGAGAAGATCGACGAGGCGAGCCACTTCCTGTCGATCACGCTCGAGCGTAAAAAGGGGACCATACTCCAGGAGGTAGTGGGCGTCGAAGGCCGACTCCCACCACTCGCTCGGTTTTCTCAGAAGAAAACGGGCTCGCGGTAGGCGCCGAAGACCGCTTCCATCGCGGCGCGTATCTCGTACAACGTGCAATAGGCGCGAGCGCAGTCGAGAATGAACGGCATGAGGTTTTGCGAGGTTTTCGCCGCCTCGCGCAGTGATGTGAGGCGCTTCTCGACCAGATCGTTGTCGCGCTCCGCCCGCATCCTCGCCATCCGCTGACTCTGCTCCCGCTCCGTCGCCTCGGCGATCTTGAGGAGCTCGATCTTGAGCGCCGGCTCGTCGGTCACGAAGTCGTTGACGCCGACGATCACCCGCCGGTGCTGTTCCACCTCCCATTGCTGGCGCGCAGCGGACTCGTTGATCTTCCGCTGCAGCCACCCGGTCTCGAGCCCCCGAACCACTCCGCCAACCTCCTCGATTTGCCGGAAATACATCTCCGCTTCCCGTTCCAGCTCCGTGGTAAGCGTCTCCACGTAATACGAGCCGCCGAGTGGATCGATGACGTTGGGGATTCCGGTCTCGAAGGCGAGAACCTGCTGAGTCCGTAGCGCAACCTGCACCGATTCTTCAGTTGGGAGCGCGAGCGTCTCGTCCATCGAATTAGTGTGCAGCGACTGCGTTCCGCCGAGGACCGCCGCCATCGCCTGGTAAGCAACGCGAATGACGTTGTTCATCGGCTGCTGAGCGGTCAGCGTCACGCCCGCCGTCTGCGAGTGAAACCGCATCACGAGTGAACGCGGGTCCTTCGCGCCGTAGCGCTCCTTCAGGTGTCGCGCCCAGATGCGGCGGGCCGCGCGAAGCTTGGCGATCTCCTCGAAGAAATCGTTGTGGATGTCCCAGAAGAACGACAGGCGTGGCGCGAATGTGTCGACGTCGAGGCCGCGAGCGATTCCGCGCTCGACATAGGTGAATCCGTCAGCGAGAGTGAAGGCCAGCTCCTGCGCAGCCGTCGCGCCGGCTTCGCGGATATGGTAGCCTGAAATCGAGATCGTATTCCACTGGGGCACGTGCTCGGCCGACCATTCGAAGCAATCAACGATGAGTCTGAGCGCAGGCTCGATGGGATAGACCCACGCGTGTTGCGCCATGTACTCCTTGAGGATGTCGTTCTGGATCGTCCCGCGCAGCTTCGTGGAATCGACGCCCTGCTTCTCGGCTGCCGCGATGTAGAAGCAGTAAAGAATGACCGCCGGACCGTTGATCGTCATCGACGTCGAGACTTTGTCCAGCGGAATGCCGTCGAAGAGCGTCTCCATGTCGGCGAGACTCGAGATCGCGACACCGCACTTGCCGACTTCTCCCTCTGATCGCAGGTGGTCGGAGTCGTATCCCATCAGCGTTGGGAAATCGAACGCGACCGAGAGTCCAGTTTGTCCGTGGGCGAGAAGAAACTTGTACCGCTCATTCGTGTCCCGGGCGCTACCGAATCCAGCGAATTGCCGCATGGTCCAAAGGCGACCGCGGTATCCAGTCGGGTGAATTCCTCGCGTATAAGGAAAGAACCCCGGCATGCCCAGCGCTTCGGCGTCGGTTTCCGCCGCGTCGAGCGGCGTGTAGATCGGCTGGACTTCCTTCTCCGAGTTCGTGAAGGCGATGTCCCTGAGCTCGCCCTTCTCGTACTTCTTCTTCCACTCGGCGACTTCTTTTCGCAGCAGCCTCAGCTCGGCGCTCTGCTCCTCGATGGTCGCGATCAGCTCGCTGTCGGGCGCGGCCTTGGAGCCGGGGCTTTTGAGTTTCGTCATGTCCTCTGTTCTCCACGTACGAGCTCGGCGCTCTGGCGAAGCAGCTGGTCGGCGACCGCAAATGGAGTCGCGGTGCCCTCCTCGACAGAAGGCAGTTGCTCCTCGAGCCAGGCATTGGTGCGAGGGTCCTTCCACAGTCGGTCGCTGACTTTCTGCCCGACGACGTCCATCACCCGCTCGCGCAGCCGCTCACGCCTGCGCGTTCGCAACGTTCCGCTTTGCTGAAGATAAGCGAAGTGCCGGTCGAGCGCCGCCACAAGCTCGGAGATCCCCTCTTGCCTGGCTGCGACTGCGCTGAGAACCGGGGGCGTCCATACGGTCGGATTCGCGGCCGCCGCGGCTTCGCGCGCCACGCGCGCCGGATTGACGCGCTTGAGATCGACACCGTGGTGCGCCGGCACGTTGCCGAACGAAACACCCTTGCGCAGGCCGAGCATGAGCTCGACGTCGTTGCGCAATCGATCCGCGCCCGGCCGATCGGCTTTGTTCACAACGAATATATCGGCGACTTCCATCACGCCAGCCTTGAGAGTCTGGATCGAATCGCCCGATTCGGGAACCAGAACGAGGACAGTCGAATCTGCGGTGCGCGCAACGTCGAGCTCTGACTGCCCTACACCCACGGTTTCGATGAGAAGCATGTCAAAGCCAAATGCGTCGAGCACGTCCGCGACTTCGCGTGTCGCCGCGGCTAACCCGCCGAGAGAGCCACGCGTTGCCATCGAACGGATAAAAACACCCGGATCGAGCGCGACGTTTTCCATCCGAACGCGATCGCCGAGCAGCGCTCCACCCGTAAAAGGAGAAGTTGGATCGACCGCGATCACACCGACCTTGAGCCCCTGATCGCGAAAACTTTTCACGACAAGAGATGTGATTGTGCTCTTGCCGGCGCCCGGCGGGCCGGTCAATCCGATTCGCCGCGCTCGCCCGGTTCGCGAGTGCAGCGACCCCAGTATCTGCTCGAACCCATCGCGATGATTCTCGACGATGCTCACGACGCGCGCCAGCGCCGCGGGCTTTCCCGCATTGAAGTCTTCGGTGAGGGGGTCAGAGGACACGGGCTAGGATTCTCTCCTGTCGCCGCCACATCGGAGATGCGGTGCGCGACGCTCCAGTCGGATGGTCATGCCCAAGGACGTGCAGCGTGCCGTGCACGACGAGCCTCAGCACTTCCTCCCCAATCGGCACGCGTTGGCGCTTCGCGTTGTCGCGAGCGACTTCCGGACAAATGTAGATGTCTCCGATCACCGCACCACGTTTCCCGTATCGCCCAAGGCCGAACGAGATCACGTCGGTCGGACCATGGTGGCGCAGGTAACGCCGATTGAGCTCCGACATCGCCGCTCGCCCGACGAAGGTGATCGACAGCATCGCATCTCCCACGCGCTCGGCCTTGAGTGCGGCGGTAGCTGATTCCCTCACGCGTGCGCGCGATACCACGAGCCTCCGAACGCTGGAGGATATGTCTATCGCGAGCCCGCGCGGTGGAGGGTTCATTCGCTCAGAGCGGCGCGGATCCGCTCAGGCGCCCGAATCCTCTGCGTAAGCCTTGATGATCTCCCGCACAAGACGATGGCGCACGACGTCAGCATCGGTCAGGTAGTAGAATCCGATGCCATCGATGCCCGGCAGAATGCGCTCGATCTGCACCAGGCCAGAATCCTCGCGCTTCGGAAGATCGATCTGGGTCTTGTCGCCGGTGATCACGGCCTTCGAGTTAACTCCCAGGCGGGTGAGGAACATTTTCATCTGCGCACTGGTTGCGTTCTGCGCCTCGTCGAGAATCACGAAGGCATCGGCCAGAGTTCGGCCGCGCATGTAGGCAAGGGGCGCGATCTCTATCGTGCGTGTCTCGAGCGCCTTTTGCACGCGCTCGTGCGGCATCATGTCCTCGAGCGCGTCATAGAGAGGCCGCAGATACGGGTCGACCTTGGCCTGCAGGTCGCCGGGCAGGAAGCCAAGGCTCTCGCCTGCTTCGACGGCAGGCCGGGCCAGGACGATGCGGCGTACGCGTTTGCGCGCGAGTGCATCGACAGCGGCCGCAACCGCCAGATATGTCTTTCCCGTCCCGGCGGGACCAATGCCGACGACGATGTCGTTCTCCGCCATCAGCTTCATGTACTCGGCCTGCCCGCCGGTCTTGGCCTGGATGATCTTGCGGACGCCGGGCAGGACGATGCGGGTTTCGTTGTCGACGCCATTCCCGTTTCCTTCGCGCGGTCCTTCGATGCTCATGCGAAGTACATCGTCCGCGGTCAGAGGCATCTGCTGCTTGGCCGTGTCGATCATTCGCTGCGCGATTGGAATTGCGCGCGCAATTGATTCCGCGTTCCCGCTGATCGCCAGCGTCTCGCCGCGGAGGGCGATCTTTGCTCCTGTTTGCCGCGCCAGCTCGACGAGATTCTCGTCGTTCACTCCGGCGAGGGTCAGCATGTCGGCGCCTTCGGTCGAGAGGCGCTGAATCGTTGTCTCTTCGCTCACGTCAGGTTGTCATGTTCTGAAGATGGAGTTCCCTCAGGTCTTCGGGTGGAACGGCCGATGGCGCGTCCTCGAACAGCGCCCTGGCCGCCGTAGTTTTCGGAAAAGCAATGACGTCACGGAGAGAAGACGCTCCAGCCAGCACCATCGCAATCCTGTCGAAGCCGAACGCAATGCCGCCATGCGGAGGGGCACCCGCGCTCAGGGCGTCGAGCAGGAAGCCGAACCGATGCTGCGCGGTTTTCGCATCGACGCCCAGCAACGACAGCACCTTCCGCTGCAGTGATGGATCATTGATACGAATGCTCCCCCCACCCAGCTCCAATCCGTTCAATACAACGTCATACGCGAGCGCCCGAACCTTCTCGGGAGCCGAATCGAGAAGCTCGAGGTCTTCCGGGTTGGGCGCCGTGAACGGGTGATGCACCGAGCTGAGCGTCCCATTCTGCTCGCGAATGAACATTGGAAAATCGGTCACCCACAGGAAGGATCGTTTGTCCTCCGGCACCAGCGACAATCGTTGAGCGACATCCTGCCGCACGCGATCCAGTGCCGGATTGCTGACATGCTCCGCGCCTGCAACCAGCAGACACAACTCTCCGTCTCCAATGGCGAGCCGCTGCCCGCCATTCTCGCTCAGGAACTTCGCGGCTGGTCCCTCGAGCCCACTGGCGCCGCGTTTGAGCCGGATGAGCCCGCCCGCGCCGGCGGATTTCGCGATGCCTTCGATCTCATCCACTTGCTTCCGAGAGAGCGCTGCGCCGCCCGGAACCTTCAAGCCGCGAACGCGGCCACCGGCTGCGAGGACAGCATTCGTTACGCCGAACTCCGATCCCCGAAAGGCGTCGCTGGCGTCGAAGATCTCCAGTGCATACCGGGTGTCCGGGCGGTCAGACCCGAACCGCTCCATCGCGTCGGCATAGCGCAGCCGCTCGAACTTTGGAGGAATCTCGTGGCCGGCCTCCTTCCACAGCGCCGCGAGCAATCCCTCCGTGAGCGAAAAAATGTCCTGGGGCTCGATGAACGAAGCTTCGATGTCGATCTGCGTGAACTCGGGCTGCCTGTCGGCGCGTAGGTCCTCGTCGCGGAAGCAGCGCGCGATCTGGAAGTACCGATCGAACCCCGAGATCATGAGCAGCTGTTTGTACAGCTGGGGCGATTGGGGCAGCGCGTAGAACTCTCCCGGATGCACCCTACTCGGCACGATGTAGTCGCGCGCCCCCTCGGGCGTCGGCTTCGTGAGAATAGGAGTCTCGATCTCCAGGAAGCCGCGCTCGTCGAGGAATCGACGTGTCGTCTGCTGAAGCCTGTGCCGGAGAATCAGATTCTTCTGGAGCTCACCACGACGCAGGTCAAGGTTCCGGTGCTTGAGACGCAGCTCCTCGGCAGGCAGCTTCTCTCCTCTTCCGCGCGCCACCGGTATTGCTGGCGTCTCCGCTGGCCCGACGATCATGAAATCGCTCGCTCTCACTTCGACGTCGCCGGTTTCCATCTCCGCGTTCCGCATCTCGGGCGGACGCGCCGCGACATCGCCCTCGATAGTCACGACTGTTTCGAGACCGAGCTTGCCAGCGCGTTCGATGACGTCGACCGGTGTCCACTTCGGATCGAAGGACACCTGAACGATTCCCGCGCGATCGCGCAGGTCGAGAAAAACGATCCCGCCTAGGTTTCGCGTGCGGTGTACCCAGCCGCCGAGTCTGACTTTGGCGCCGACGTGAGAGGCTCTAAGCTCGCCGGCCAAATGAGAGCGCTTGGCCGTCGCAAAACGGGATGGAGAAGGCGTGGAGGTCAGCGCCGGGCCGAATGGGTCGAATAAGGCATTGAGAGGGGTTAAATTTAGTAGTTGCATAGACTTGGTGGAAGGAGCATGGCCCACAAAATCACACATCGGGAGGGCGAGCCCGCGAAGCAGAACCTCCTGAACATGCTCCCCTCCGACGCCGAGCAGGTGGTCAGGGATTTTGCCGTCCAACTCGGTGAGAAGCCGTTCCGCGGATCACAGGTGTTGAGGCACCTCTGGCAGAATCCGGCGGAAAGCTTCGGCGCGATGACCGATCTGCCCGCGCCGTTCCGGAATCTCCTCGACGAGCACTTTACGATTCCGCGTCTCGTCCTGGCGATGCGACAGACGTCGAGCGATGGAACCGAGAAATTTCTCTTCCGTCTCGAAGACGGGGAGTTCATCGAGACTGTGGCGATCCCCGAGGGCTCGCGTCTGACGCTCTGCATCTCCTCACAGGCTGGGTGTGCGCTTCAATGCGCGTTCTGCGCGACGGGCGCGATGGGATTCACGCGCAATCTCCAGATGTTCGAGATCGCCGGACAGGTTCGCGAGATGAAGCTGCTCGCTCCACCCAAGCAGGTGAGCAACATCGTCTTCATGGGCATGGGCGAGCCGCTCATGAATTGGAAGGCGGTCGATCCCACGCTCACCGTTCTGAATTCGTCGTCGGGCCTTGGAATCGGAGCGCGGCACATTACCGTGTCCACCGTTGGCGTCCTTCCCGGAATTGTCGCGCTCGGCGAGAGACCGGAACAGTTCCGGCTCGCAATCTCCATCCACGCGCCGAACGACGATCTGCGCCAGTCGCTGATGCCGATCAACACCAAATATCCGCTCGCCAGCGTCATCGATGCGGCTAAGGTGTTCGACCGGCGTGTGACATTCGAGTACGTGATGCTTGGCGGGATCAACGACGGGGCGGAGCACGCCGTGCAGCTCGCAGCCCTCGCGCGGGAATGCCGGGCCTTCGTGAACCTCATCCCTCTTCATCCAGGTGGAGCAGGAGACTTCACACCGAGTTCACCGCAGCAGATTCACTGGTTTGCGCGCCGGCTGAGGGCGGCGGGGATCGAAGTCGCGGTGAGAAAGAGCCGCGGGATGGACATCGCCGCGGCGTGCGGACAATTACGGGTGGAACGGCAGCGGAGGCGGACGCCAGTCGGCGCCGAGGATGACGGTCACATCCAGGTAGCGTGAGCTGTCCGGCCGGCTGACGACTGGCGCGTTGAGCGCCCGTGCGACCAGGCGTGCCCATTCGGGGTGAGATGACCGATCGTAGACTACCGTAGTGGCTCGCGGCTCGCTGTTCGTCCCGGATCCCACCACGTCGAATCCCCGATCTCGCAGATACAACGTCGCGCGGCGCGCCAGCCCTTTCGTTTTCGTCCCGTTCAAGACTTCGACCTTGATCCGCCTTCCCTCGGGCGCTCTAGCATCCGCGGGTGCGTGGCTATCGAGATCGAGCCCTCGCCTGCTCCAGACGCGCCAGCCCGTCCAAACCAATCCGACCACGAGCAGCAACGCCAGGATGATTCTTCCGTAGCGAGGCCCGGTGCGCGTCACCTGAGGCTATTCCAGAGCTCTACGGTCTCCGGAAAAATATGATTGCCCTCTCGCACCGACCATTCGAGCCGGAACCGCACGACCTGGCGAAATACCCCATCGAAGTTGTGCGGGACCTGACTCGCGAGAAAGCCGCGGTCTTCCGCCAGGAATTTCCGGCCAGGCTCGAGATAGTCCGCCATGTAGAGAGCGCGACCAGTGTGGTCCCAGTTTGCGCTGCCCACGGTGTGATAGCGAATGGCGTCGAGAAGACTTTTTCTCTGTTCGCCTTCGCCTTCCAGTTTGATCGCCACAGCCGGGCCATGAAGTAGTCCGTCGGGTGAGGTCCGATCTCCGGTGATCTGGCGCAGCTCCGGGATCGGGGCGTCGCGAAGCGAATCGTGCCAGGTTCCCGCGTCGATCCATGCAGTCGCTTCGTCGGGGCTCAGGCGCATCGCCGCGCCCCACGCGCGCAGCAGAGAAGTCACACGCTGAATGTGCGCCATTCTTCTCTCGCTCACCTGCGCCCACACGGGCAATCCCGAAGCTTGTGTCTGAAGCATCTCAGAAGATGATGTTGTCGATCAGTCGGGTTTCGCCCACACGCACAGCGCCGACGGCTGCATCGCCGTGGCGGACGATGTTGACCCGTTGAAAGGTCGTGGCGTTCACCAGTGCCAGATAACGTGGCGTGAGTCCAACCACTCGTTCGAGCATACGCCAGCCAATCGCCTCGAGTGCGCTCGCCCGCCGTTCTCCCCTGACGAAAGCCTCCCGCATCGCGAACAGGGCTTTGGATAAAATGAGCCCGAGCTCACGCTCCTTCGGAGACAGGTACCGGTTCCGGCTCGACATGGCAAGTCCATCCGGCTCCCTCACGATTGGCGCAACCAGAATTCCCACAGGGAAATTGAGATCGCGGACCATGGCCTTCACGACCGCGACCTGTTGGAGATCCTTCTGCCCGAAAACTGCCACGTCCGGCATCACGATGTTAAAGAGCTTGGCGACCACGGTGAGAACGCCCTCGAAGTGATGCGGGCGGACCGCACCCTCCCATTCCTTTCCAATGTTTCCGGAATGCACCATCACGACTGGAGAGTGCTCCGGGTAGATGTCTTCCTTCGTGGGCGCGAACAGGAAGTCCACTCCTCTTTCAGATGCCAGTCTCGCATCATCGTCGAGCGTTCGCGGGTAGCGCGCAAAGTCTTCACTGGGCCCGAACTGAAGAGGGTTGACGAAGACACTCATCACGACCACGTCGGCCACGCGCTTCGCTTCATCGACGAGTGTGAGATGACCCTCGTGAAGCGCGCCCATCGTCGGCACGAACGCAATGCTCTGCTCTTTCGCTCGCGCGTCCGCGATCACGTGGCGCATCTCAGAAATCGTTCCGACCGACTGCATGTCAAAAGCTGTGGTCGGCATCCGGATAAGTGCCGCTTCGGACATCACGCGCCCAGCTTCCCAGCGCCTTCCGAACGTCCTCGGCCATCTCGGCGTAGCGCTTGAGAAACTTCGGCTGGAAGGTGTCGTTCAAGCCGAGCACGTCGGGGAGCACCAGCACCTGACCGTCACACTGGGGCCCCGCTCCAATGCCGATCGTCGGAATGCCCACCGCCGAGGTGATGCGGGCGGAGACCGCGGCGGGCACGAGCTCGAGCACTATCGCGAACGCGCCCGCTTCCTCCAGCCCTTTTGCCTCGCCGATCAATCTCTCCGCTCCTTCCTCTTCGCGCCCCTGAACGCGCGCACCGCCGATCGTGTTGACCGATTGGGGCGTGAAGCCGATGTGAGCCATCACCGGGATGCCTGTGCGCACCAAGGCGTGAACGGTGTCAAGCATTTCGTGACTGCCGCCCTCGACTTTCACCGCGGAGACACCTGTCTCCTGAATGGCGCGTCCGCAATTGAGCACGGCGCTTTCGATGCTCGCCTGATACGAGAGAAACGGCATGTCGATGATGATCAGCGCGCGCTTGACTCCGCGCCGCACGGCGGACGCGTGGTAAATCATATGGTCGAGCGTGACCGGGAGCGTGGAGGGATAGCCCATCATCGCGGTTCCGACCGAATCGCCGACCAGGATCGCGTCGACGCCAGACTCGTCGACGAGTCGCCCGAATAGCGCGTCGTAGGCGGTCATCACCACCAGCTTCTCGCCCTCGCGCTTGCGCTCGGCGAAATCGCGTACCGTAATTGCTCGCTCGGCCTGCGGCTTTGCCTTAGTCAACGCGCGAGCTCCTGAGGGCAGTGAGCTCTCTCAGCCAGAAATCACGGTTCGAGAGCTCGGGATGGGGAACCGTGAGTCCCGGCTCGTGAACGCTCTGCATCTCGAACAGCACAATGTCGAGGTCGAGCGTGCGCGGTCCCCACCGCTCCGTGCGGACACGCCCGGCGTCGGCCTCGATTCGTTGCAGCTCGACGAGCAGGTCTTGGGGCGAAAGCTCGGTTTCTATCGCGATCATCTGGTTGAGAAATGGCGCCTGAGCCACCGGTCCAATCGGAGCGGTCTCTTCGGCATCGGTTTGACCCAGCACCCGCGTTCCGGCGAGGGCAGCGATCGCGCGTCGCGCCTGCGCCAAAAATACTTCACGCTGGCCGAGGTTGGAGCCGAGCGCTATGTAGGCGACATCCCTCACGCACGCTCTCGCTCGACCGCCACCTCTGCGTAAGCAAGCGGGCCGGGGAGCGCAACGTTCGGCTTGCGCACGGCAATCCTCACGCGCTCGACCAGCGGGAGCTGGAGCGCGCGATCTGCGATTCGCTCCCCGACTTCCTCGAGGAAGGTGATATGATCGTGCGTCACTACTTCGGCGACCAGATCGTACACGCGGCGGTAGTCGACGATATCCCGTGCCGTGAGCTGTGTCCCGCTCCTCCGGACCCAGAGCGAGGCATCGACTTCGATGGACTGGGCGATCTCCGCCTCGTGCGGTAGCACGCCGATGCGCGCGTGAAACCGCATCGCCTTGAGAGTGACTACATCAGTCTCAGTGGCACGTGAAGACTCGGTCGAGTGTCCCGGCCCAACATTCCTATTCGACGCGCGGTCGCTAGCCATCGAGGGCCTCTCGCAAACTGCGTGTAAGTCTGAGAACGGACGCCGTTCCATCTTCCGCCGCTCTTACCAGCGCACTGCCAACGACGACGCCGTCCGCAAGATCCCCAACGCTCCGCGCCTGGGCGGGAGTCGAGATGCCGAATCCCACGCAAATTGGGAGTGTCGTCGTCGAGCGGAGCCTGGCGATCGTCTCGGGAAGTGATGTCGCGGTAGTCTCCTGCACTCCGGTGACTCCGAGACGGCTGATAAGATAAACGAATCCGCTCCCATGACGGGCAATCTCCGCCATTCGGGCCCGCGGCGTGGTCGGCGCCACCAGTCGGATGAACGCCAGCGGGCTGTTGCCAAGCCATTCCTCGCGCTCGGGGTCCGCGCCAACCGGGATGTCGGTGATGAGAATCCCGCTGGCACCCGCTTCGGCGGCCCGACTCAGGGCATCCGGGCCTGCGGCCAACACGGGGTTCAGGTAACTGAACAGCACCACCGGAACCTTGAGCTTCGCGCGATCCACGAGGGCGAGCACGCCGTCGTAAGTCATCCCGTTTTCCAGTGCGCGTTGGGAGCTCGCCTGGATTATAGGCCCGTCCGCTATGGGATCGGAGAACGGAACGCCCAGCTCGATGATATCCGCGCCGCCTTCCTCGATCGCGCGAAGAGTGTCCAGCGAGCGCTCGAGGTCCGGATGGCCTGCCGTTACGTAGCAGATCAGTGCGCGTCGAGACGATTTGCGGAGCGCGTCGAAGCGACGCGCGATGGCGTTAGATGAGGTAATCGCCGACGGTGATGCCATAGCGATCCGGGTCGGCGGTCTTGATGATTGATCGCGCGTACTGACCACCCGCCTCGGGGACGGCAAGATCCACCGTAAGCGGGGGATTGATAGTGTTTCCCTGAGCATCGCTGATGATCTTGACGATCGGCCGGGAGAGCGCTTCCGGATTTGGGTTTGCCCCCGAAACGACGCCCAGCTCGAAGGTGTCGAGGACGACGAGCGTTCCTACCGGATAAATCCCGAGGAGGTTGATGAACGCCTTGACCAGCACCTGGTCCAGACCGCGACGCGGATTGTCGCGCATCTCCTCGAGCACGGCGGACGGCGCGAGAGGTTCGGTCTTGTACACACGCCGTGAGGTCGCGGCGTCGTAGCTGTCCGCGATCGTGACGATCTTGCTCAACAGACTGACCTGTCTTGGACGCACCGTCTTCGGGTAGCCCGTGAGGTCGATCTTCATGTGGTGCTCGTGGCAAACAGTCATCGCGCGGTAGGAAAGCTCATCCTGCTGGCGCCGGAACTGGAAGAGGACGAGCACGCCAAGCCACGGGTGCGCTGCCATCCACCTCCATTCTTCGTCGGTGAGCTCACCCGTCTTTTGCAGCAGATCGAGCGGGACCCGCGATTTGCCGATGTCGTGCATCAGTGCTGCCAGGCCGAGCTCGTAGAGCTGCAGCTTCGTCATTCCGAGTCGGCGGCCGAGCGCGATGGAGAAGATGCACACGTTCACGGAGTGCGTGAATGTGTACTCGTCGTAGTCGCGGATTGCGGTCAGGCCGATCAGGGATGTTTCCTCGTTCAGGACCTGATCGACGACGCCCTGCACCACTCGCTTGATTTTCCGGATATTCGGCGTCTTCCCGATTCTCACCGAGTTGATGACGTCCTTGGTGACCGCAACGGAATGGGAATAAGTGCGGTTGGCGGCGGCTTTCGCTTCTTCGTTGAATTCCCTGTCGGTTTGCGTCTCCGCCGGCGCGTCGATCTGGAACGTCTCGATCCCCGCGTCCTTCAGCCGTACCGTGATCTCGTTGAATCTTTCGGCGGGCGCGCTCTTGGTTTCGCCGCCCAGGAGCGACAGCAAGAGCGTCCAGTCCCGGGCTGTTCCTCCGGGGC
The DNA here is from genome assembly GCA_030774785.1 of Gemmatimonadota bacterium. Taxonomy (GTDB): domain Bacteria; phylum Gemmatimonadota; class Gemmatimonadetes; order Gemmatimonadales; family Gemmatimonadaceae; genus UBA4720. The sequence continues at coordinate 31,490 of JALYKM010000055.1, read as the reverse complement.
CGACGTGAATTGCGCCGATGCCCGCGACCTTGCAGAGCGTAAGGATGTGCCCGAAGGTAGCGTAATTGCTAAGATCGAGTCGCAGTCGGGTGGAGTTGAGAAAAATGAACTCTCCCGCGATCCGGAACTCGAGCTCACCCTCTTCTGCGCGGAGCTCCTCGGCCATGTGCGAGAGCTCGGCCAGGCTTTTCTGGACCGCGCTGTGCTCGAGGGGATAAAGCTTGATCGCGCGCAGAGCGCCGTAGAAAGCGACCATGAAGTTTCGGCCGCCGCGACGAATGCTCCCTCCGGATTGCTTCTCTCCCTCGGTGCGGGTGGACCGAGTCGCCGATCCGCCGGTCACGCTCCGCCTCCGCGAATGGCGCGACTCACTGCGTTTCTCACAATGACATCCTTCTCTCCCGCAGCGCGGTTCAGGGATTCCATGGCCTTTGTCGAATTGATCTTGCCGAGAGCCATTGCCGCGCAGGCTCGGAACTCGGAATCGTCGCGCTTGCCCATGAAACCCTTTGCGTGGAGGATCCCATCGAGAAGAGAGATTCCGGCATCGCCGCTCAGCAGTCCATAGGCTTCGAAGAACGCCATCTTCTCGGTAAGGTTGCTCTCACGCAGGTCCTTCCCCTTGACCACGGCCTCGATGCGCGGCAACGCCGCGCGGGCGTTGCGCGCACCGATTGCGCGAACGGCGACGACGCGTACTTCTCGATCCTCGTCGATCAGGGCCCTCTCCAGCATCTGCATCGCGCCTGGCGAACCGATTACGGTAAGAGCCGTCACTGCAGCGACGCGCAGATCCGCTTCTCCAACCGTGAGCAATTTGCCAAGAGCCGGAACCGCAGCTGGAGACTTGAGCGCGGCTGCGCGCCGGATGGCCTCGTGGACAACCGCCTCGTCGTCGGAACCAATCAGGCGAATCAGCTCCGCGCTGTTGTTTCCCGCAAGCCGCGTGGCTGCGACCTCGAGCAGCATTTTCAGCTGAGGGTTGTTACTGCGGCCGATCCAGCTGAGGATGGTCTCGAGCGCGCGCGCCTGCAGAATCCCGAACAGCTCGTCGAGCTCCATCTGAGGAGCGCGAAGGGGCGAGTCTTCAAGGGCCTGCAACAGCTGGCCGAGGGGCTTGGGATCGCTCATCAGCTCGCCAAGCTGCGTGAGACGCTGCTTCTGGGGCTCCAGCACGTCGGTGGCGCGCGTTCCCGTGACGCCTGCCTCGCGCAGCAGGTACGCGGCGTTCCTGTACTGAGCCGTCGAGAGAAGAATCAGAAGAAAGTAGTCGAGGAGCCCGCAGATCTCCTCGCGCACAGTCGGGTCCTTCTGTGTCTCGAAAGTATCGAGCAGGGCTGCGATGACGGCCGGCCGGAGATCGGTCGAGAACTCCCGCTTGATCTCCTGCTGCAGGTACTCGACCTCCCGATCGTCGAGGAAGTAAAGCGTCGAGTCGAAATCGTCGAGCTTTGCGAGCGAGGAAGTAGTCGACTCCAGTCCTGCCTCGACCTGCGCCGGGGAAAGGATTTTTTCCTTCTGTTCGGCGCGCTCCATGGATTCGACGCCGGGGCCGCCCTCCGTCGTGAGATCGACGTACCGATACTGCAACGTCACGAACTCGCGCTCCCACATCATGGTCAGCAGATCGTCGTCTTCGTCCGTTGCCTTCCGGACGCGCTGCAGCAGGCTGAAGAAGGTCCCAAGCTCTTCGTCCTCGAAGCCTTTTAACATCTTCAGCTCCCGAATCCCATCCTTGTATAGGAGCCAGGCCATGTTGTCGCTGGTTCTCTCGCCTTCATCCAGAACGACGCGGCCTTCCCATCTTAGCTGGGTCTCGACGACTTGCAGGTCCAGCTCGTCGGTTTTCTGCCACAGGGCAGTGAAGGCTTCCCTCACAGCCTCCAGGGAGCGCACGTGCATCGGGTTGTTCGGCAGATATAACTGATGCGCCCGAACAGCCTTCACGAAGGCCTTGAGAAGGTCGGTAACGTAATTGACCGGGAAGGACGGCTCGTCGAGCTCCTCGGTATTCGCTGGTACCGACGTCGTCATGCGGGAAGAAGCCCCATTTCAGTTATCTGCGCGAGATCCTTGTCGCCCCGGCCGCTGATGCATACCAGCACCGCGTCGCTCTCTTTCCACCGGTCCTTGTGCTTGACGACCCAGGCGACGGCGTGTGACGTCTCCAGAGCCGGGATAATGCCCTCGAGCCGGCTGAGGATCCCGAGCCCCTCCACTGCTTCGTCATCGGTAACGGAGACGTACAGGGCACGGCCGGTCTCCTTGAGATAGGAATGCTCCGGACCCACACCAGGATAGTCGAGCCCGGCAGAGATCGAATGAGCGGGATGAACCTGTCCGCTCTCGTCCTGGAGCAGGTAGCTGAACGCGCCGTGAAGGACGCCGGGGACACCACGCTCGAGGGATGCGGAATGCTCTCCGCTATCCAGTCCCCTTCCCGCCGCCTCCACGCCAACGAGCTCTACCGCCGCATCCGCCACGAAGGGGTGAAAAATCCCTATCGCGTTCGACCCGCCGCCGACACAAGCCACCACGCTGGTCGGAGAGCGTCCGGCAAGCTCCAGCATCTGCGCCTTTGCTTCGCGCCCGATGACTGACTGAAAATCGCGAACCATGCGCGGGTAGGGCGCGGGGCCTACGACCGAGCCAATGATATAGTAGCTGTCGTTGACGTTCGTGACCCAGTCGCGAATCGCCTCGCTCGTCGCATCCTTGAGCGTGCGTGTTCCCGACAGGACGGGAACCACCTTCGCGCCCATCAGGCGCATCCGGTATACGTTCAGCTCCTGTCGGCGCATGTCCTCTTCGCCCATGTAGACCGTGCAATCGAGACCGAAGCGCGCACACACCGTCGCCGTCGCGACGCCGTGCTGGCCAGCCCCCGTCTCGGCTATGATCCGATGCTTGCCCATTCGCTGCGCGAGGAGCACCTGTCCCAGCGCGCTGTTGATCTTGTGCGCACCTGTGTGGTTCAGGTCTTCGCGCTTGAGGTATACCGAGCACCCAACGAGCTCCGACAAACGCGGAGCTGTGCCGAGGGGCGATGGACGCCCGACGTACTCCTTGAGCAGGCGATCGAGCTCTCCGAGAAACGCCGGATCGCGCATGGCCTCGTCGAAGGCCGAGTCGAGCTCATCGAGCGCGGGAATGAGGGTCTCGGGTACGTATCGTCCGCCAAATGCACCGAAGCGGTGAACGGTTTCGGTCGCCACCTTAATGACCCCGTGAGCCCGATGCGGCGGCGTAAAACTCACGCATCAGCCAGGGATCTTTCACCCCGGGAGAGCTCTCCACCCCTGAGGAAACGTCGACGACATCGGGCGCGAGGGTACGAACTGCGCTGGCAACGTTATTGGGCTTGAGCCCGCCGGCGAGCACGACCGCCGAGCTGCCCCTGTCGCGCGCGAGGTCCACCGCGACGTCATTCCAGGGGAGTGCCTGGCCAGTCCCCCCGAGGCGCTGCTCGCTTCGCGCGTCGAGAACGACCGCGTCGGCCGTATTGAATAGCATTTCCGAATCCGGAGGTATGTGCGCTCCCGCGATTCTGATTGCGGCCCACACCTCCCCCTTGAATTTTTTTCGGATCGCCCGGACATCGGCGGTCGTCGGATCAGCGTGGAGCTGGACGACGTCGAGACGAGCCTCCTCGGAGGCCCTCGCGATCTCGTCGGGGACGTTAGTACCGAACACGCCGACTCGCTTCACCGTGCGGCCAGCAGCGTCAAGGATGGTGCGACCCTGCGTTGGCGTTACACGCCTCGGACCGTCTGCGAAGACGACACCTACGTAGCTGGCGCCGATCTCGCCAGCAAGGGCGGCGTCCTGGGGGCGGGTCATGCCGCAGAACTTAACTTTTGCGAGCACCTGGCGTCCGCTCGATGCCGGTGAGCGATCGGACTGCCGCTTCCGGATCGCTCGACGCGGTAAGCTCGGTGCCGACGAGCACGGCATCGGCGCCGGCCCCAGCCAACCGCTCGATATCCGCTACGGATCTCACGCCGCTCTCGGCGATGGCGATGACGTCGCGGGGAATGAGCGGGAGGAGCCTGAGCGACGTCCCAGGATCGATCTCGAGGGTCTCCAGGTTCCTGTTGTTGACGCCGATCAGCCGCGCGCCGAAAGTGAGCGCGAGATCGAGCTCCCGCTCGTCGCGCACTTCGACGAGAATCTCGATGCCGGCGTCATTACCCGCCGACATGAGCTCCCCGAGGCGGGACGGAGGCACTGCACGGGCGATCACGAGGGCTGCCGACGCACCCAGGGATCTCGCCTCGAGAATCTGGACCGTTTCGACGTGAAAATCCTTTTTCAGGAGCGGAATCGCCACCGCGACACGTGCGCGGACCAGATCTTCGTTCGATCCACCAAATCTTGCAGGTTCGGTCAGCACCGAGATCGCTGCAGCTCCTCCCGCCTCGTAGGCGGCGACCTGCTTCTCCAGGTCGAGGTCCCGCTTGATAACTCCCCTGGACGGTGATGACCGCTTCACCTCAGCCACAACTTTGACGTCGTCTCCTCGAAGCGCGCTCGCAAAGCTGGGCACCTGACCGAGCTGCGCCGCGCCGCGCTCGAGCTCGGCAGCACGGAAGGCGATGGTTGCCGCCCGGGTCCGTGCTTCGTCCGTCAACGCGCCGAGTGTACCGGTCGGTGGGGTCCAGGCAGAAAGAGCTTGCGCTTCGGTCGATCTTCGGCTAACGTAGGAATTCGGCAAATGTTCGGTAGAAGAGACCGACCGGTACGTTCTCAAACCAGCCGCGGAAAGGGAAATGTCGCTCACAAAACGCCAGCGGGAGATTCTGACCTACCTCGCTAACTACTCCGAAGAGCACGGCTACGCGCCCAGCTTCGAGGAGATTGCGACCCAGTTTAACTATAACTCCCTCGCGACAGTGCACGAGCATCTCACCAATCTCGAGCGCAAGGGCTACATCAAGCGCGCCTACAACGAGAGCCGTGGAATCGAGGTGATGCCGTCAGAGGTTCTGCCCCGGGCCATGTCGCTTCCGCTACTCGGCACGGTTGCAGCCGGCATGCCGATCGAAGCAGTCCGAATGCCGGAGTCGATCGGAGTCCCTGAAGACCTGGTGCGTCGTAGCGGGAACCACTATGTGCTTCGGGTTCGGGGAAACTCCATGATCGACGAGCAGATCCGTGACGGCGACTTCGTCATCGTCAACGAGAAGCACAGCGCGGACAACGGCGAGATGGTGATCGCGCTCATCGATGGGACATCTGCCACGGTCAAGAAGTTCTATCGCGAGCGGGACGGGCGCATTCGACTGCAACCCGCGAACGAAACGATGAACCCGATCTACGTTCACGAGAACGACATCTCGATTCAGGGAATCGTCGTCGGAGTGCTGAGAAGGTTTTAGTGTAGTGGCGTCAGGAGACCGTGACTGCAACTGCAACAGAGAGGCGCTGCCTGCTACCAGCTAAACGCTGCCAGCCGCGAGCCGCAGACGTCGGGACCGCACCCTGTAGCGTAAGGGTAACGACAGTCGCGTGTGCCCTGATCTGCGTCTGTGGCGTCCCGACGTAGTGAAGCTCGGAGCTGGCGGCTTCAAGCCGGCAGCGGGCAGCTTTTCTGTTCTAGTTGCATCTCGGCAACCTGAACGAGACTTTGCAACACTATACTAGAAGTAAACCCGCTAAACCCGTACCTTCAGCGGCTTTGCGTACGCCAGCTTCAAGCGCTCCAGAACTGATTTGGCCTGCCCGGAGTCGATGGATTTTGTCGCCGCGGCGACTCCTTCCGCGTAGGACTTGACGCGCCCGCTGACATAGACCGCCGCCGCCGCGTTGAGAATGATTGCGGCGCGCGCTCCGGCGGGCCCCCGCCCGTTCAGTATCTCGCCGATGATCCGCGCGTTCTCCGACGGCTCACTTCCCGCCAGATCTTCTCGCGGGATCTTCGTGAACCCGTGCTCCTCTGGATGAATCGTCCACCGCTTGATCGACCCATCCATGACCTCGATCACGTGAGTCAGTCCGAGGGGCGAAACTTCGTCCAGGCCCGGCTCGCCGTGCACCACCAGCGCGTGCTTCGCTCCAAGCGCGGCCAGTGCTCCGGCCAGGACGGGCGCTCGCTCGCGATCCGCCACTCCGACAACTTGGCGCCCCGCTCGAGCCGGATTCGCCAGCGGACCGACGATATTCATCACGGTCGGAATCGCAAGCTCCCGCCGCACTGGGCCGACATGCCGCATCGCCGGGTGCATGAGAGGCGCGAACATGAACACGATTCCGGCGTCTCTGAGCGCTGCTTCCATGACTGCGACAGGCACATCGATCGGAACGCCAAGCGCCTCCAGCACATCAGCGCTCCCGCAACGCGACGTAAAGGAGCGATTGCCGTGCTTGGCTATACGGACGCCGGCTCCCGCTGCCACAATTGCTGCCGCCGTGGAAATATTGAAGGTCGAGACTGCTCCCCCTCCCGTTCCGCAGGTGTCGACCAGGGAATCGGGGTCATCGGCGGAAAGCGACACCATCGCCGTCCGTAACGCTCGCACGACTCCCGCGACGACCTCTGGACTCTCGCCTGTAGCGCGCAATGCGGACAGCAGCGCCGCCACCTGGACCGCGGTCGCCTGACCCTGCATTACGATGTCGAACGCAGCCTGTGCATCGTCGGCGGTTAGCGGCTCACGGAAGGCGAGCTTCTGAATCGCGCCCTGAAGCGCGTTCACTGGCGTGGCGCTCATTGTCGTGGAGTTACAACGAGGAGGCTTGCTCTTTCGACGTGACGATCTGGAGGACCTCTTCGATCACCTTGCGCGAGTCCTGGCCAGACGCGGCGTCGCGAAGAGCCTGCTCGACCCGGTAGATGATGTTGCTTTGGGTCTGGAGCGCTTCGCCCTGGGCGTGCAGCTGCAGATGCGCCTTCTCGAGCTTGGTCACCGCGACACGCACCTGCTCTTCCACCGCCGACAATCGCTGCGCAGTGGCTCTCGCGTCCACAGCGGAGACCTCGATGGCGCGCTTCAGCTGGGTCACGCGAATTGAGTCTCCCGTTCCTTTTCCTTTGAGAGCTGCCTGCGCCTCGGAAAGCTTGCGCTGGAGCTCCCCGACTGCGCGGGCGTGCTCCTCGTTAAGGGAGCGGCTCAGCTCCTCGAGCATGCGGACGGCTTCCTCGCGGGCGCGGCGCTCGGCGAGTCGCGCGAATGCGAGGGCGAAGAGATCGACCGCCGGAGCAACTTTTTCCGAAAGACGGTGCCCGAAGCGGGTCTTCGGCTCCGAGAGAGCCAGCACGGCTGCCAGCTCGCCGTCCACCAGGAGCCCGCGCGCTAGCAGGACGCCGGCTTCGGGCGAGGCGCCGACACCGAGCAGCTTCTGGTAGTCTCCGGATTCGCCGCCGAGATCGGCGAACTGCCGTCCCGCGGAAATCGTTTTCCGTACGGCGGTGGGAAGATGATCCAGCGCGATCTCCAGCTGTGCGGTTCTCATACCTTCGTGCGCGGGCATGAGACGCTCGGCGAGGAGATCGCGACGCGCGTCGTAAATGAACAGCGCGACGTTGCCGTTGCGATCGTGCTCGGCGATGTCTTGACTGAGCGCGTTCAACGCCTCGGCGACGTTTCCGGCTGAGGCGAGTACAGTAGAAAGTCCGGCGAGAGTTCGTGGTGCCATCGTGCCATTCAGCTGGAGAGAGCGCGCGGTTCGTGGGCCGTTCCACATTGACGAGCCAACAGGCGAAAGTCAATCATCTTCAATGGGTTACGTTCCTTGACAGTGAGGCTTTCAGGGATAATTTCACGCGATGCTGTCGCGTTCCGTGCAACTCGTGTTGCACTACGATGGCGCGCGCTTTTCCGGCTGGCAGCGGCAGCCTCGTGAACGGACGGTTCAGGGCGACCTCGAAGCGGCGGTGTCCAAATTGTGTGGAGCACCAATCGCGGTAGTGGGCGCCGGGCGGACAGATGCGGGGGTTCACGCGCGCGGCCAGGCTGCGGGAGTGCGCGTGCCTGAGAAGTGGAGCGCGCTCGCTCTCCGACGATCGATGAACGCCATTCTTCCGGACGATGTATGGATTGCGGCAGCCTTCGAAATGCGTGATGATTTTCACCCGCGCTATAGCGCGGTGTCGCGCAGCTACAGCTACTTCGTAGGCACAGACGATCTCGCATCTTCCCCGTTTCGCCGGAGCAGGGAGCTGGTCTGGAAAAAGCCTTGCGACCTCGCGCGAATGGCTACTGCTGCCGAGGCAATCCGCGGCGAACACTGCTTTCGTGCGTTTGCAGTGAAAGGAACCGCGCCGGACCGTGACGACCACCGCTGTACGGTCTTCCATTCCGCCTGGCGGGAGCGGGAGGGCGGTCTGGTGTTCGACATTCAGGCCGACAGATTTCTCCACCACATGGTGCGCTTTCTTGTCGGCACAATGCTCGAGATCGGCGAAGGCAAGCGGGAGCCGGAGGTAATGTCGGAGCTTCTTGCGCAGGACGACAACAGCAACGTCTCTCAACCCGCGCCACCCCATGGTCTCTTCCTCGAGAGGGTGGAATATCCGAAGGACCTCTACACGGGAACTGAATGAACATCTATCTCGAGAGCGTGAGCCTCGATGAGATCAGGACCGCTGCCTTGGCTTGCCTCGCGGACGGGGTTGCGTTCTCGCCCGTCGCCTTCAGCGCGGACGCCCCTGACGCCAACGCCAGAGAACGGCTCGAGGAGATCTCGCGCGAGTTTGCCTTTCCTGTGTGCGTGCCGGTCGGCGCTGTAACGTCGGGTGACATCTACGCAGAGGCGCGCGAGCTGGCGAAAGTATCGGACCACATCGTCGTTCAGATTCCACTCGTGGAGGATTCGCTCGTTCCGATCGCGCGGCTGAGCGCTGAAGGCGTGGTGGTATGCGCGACGTTTGTGTTCAACGCTGCACAAGCGATGATCGCCGCAAAAGCCGGGGCAACGACTGTCCGCGTCACGCTCGACGACCTCGAGACGTACGGCCAATCGGGGGCGCAGACTCTCGCCGAGATCAAGAACGTTCTGGATGTGGGCGAGCGGGAGTGCGACGTGATGGCAGCGTCGCCGCGGTCCGCGATTCAATTCACCGAATGTGCTTTGGCAGGCGCCGACATCATTACCTTGACGCCCGAGGCTCTGCGGAGACTCGTCGTCCACCCGCTCAGCGATAAGGGCGTGGACAAGTTTCTGAGCGATCTCGCCAAGCGGCCCAAGCCCCGCACCTCTGCATGAGGATTCGCTTTGCGCGCTCACTCAGCGCTGTCGTTTTTGCCGCGTGTCAAGGTGCATCGAGCACGCCCTCTTCAGCCCAGTCATCGCAGGTCCAGACAACACCATCGGCGATAAATGCCTCGCGGCGGACCGCAATCACCGATGCCGTAGCCCGGGTGGGGCCGGCGGTGGTCACGGTCCAGACCGAAGTAGTGGAGAGAGTTCCCGCCGATGTGTTCGAGCAGTTTTTTGGAGGGAGGTCCGGACAGCGTTCGGCTGCGGGGCTCGGCTCGGGTTTCATAGTCCGCGCCGACGGGGCAATCGTCACCAACGCGCACGTGGTCGCCGGCGCCACGCGCATCTCGGTCGCGCTCAAGGATGGGACCACTTACCCCGCGCGCCTTGTTGGGATCGATGAGGCCAACGACCTTGCGGTCCTCAAGATCGATGCGCGCAATCTTCCGGTCGCGCCGCTTGGGTCTTCGAGCGATCTGCTCATCGGCGAATGGGCGATCGCGATTGGAAACCCTTTCGGATTCATCCTCGCCAACTCCGAGCCGAGCGTCACGGCCGGTGTCGTGAGCGGCATCGGGCGAAATCTTGCGACGCAGTCCGAAGGCGCTGGCGTATACGTGGATATGATTCAGACTGACGCGTCGATCAACCCGGGAAACTCCGGCGGTCCGCTCGTTAACGCGGCCGGTGAAGTCATCGGGGTCAACAGCTCGATCTTTTCGCCAAGCGGAGGCTCGGTTGGAATTGGGTTCGCGATCCCCATCAACCGGGCACGGCGAGTGACGGAGGATCTCCTCGCCCACGGCGTAGTGCGACATCCATGGGTTGGTCTCCAGCCGCGGTTGGTACGGGCTCCCGGAGTTCAGGGTTCCAACGCCGGCGTTGTGGTCGCCTCGGTAGTCCCGGGCTCCCCCGCCGCGCGCGCCGGCATTCGTCCTGGCGACGTCATCACCCGCTCGCGAAACAGAGTGCTCCGCAACCCATACGACTGGTACGCGGAGCTCCTGGAGTTGCGGGTCGGCGAGAATGATTCGATCGTGGTGAAGCGCGGAGGAAGAGAGATGCCCGTCACTGTCCAGGTGGTGGATCTGCCCGATGTGAACGCGCCACGCGTAACCGTTCTGCGGGAGATCGAGCTCATCACCGTCACGACTCCGATCCGCTCGCAGTACCAGATCCAGAGCAGGCAGGGCGCGCTGGTCAATCGCGTCAGCGATCGAGTGCAGCAGCAGCTCGGCATCCAGTCCGGCGACGTGATAGTGCAGATCAATCGGACTCCGATCACCAACGCGGAATCGGTGAACCGCATTCTCACGACCTACGGGCGCGGGGGCCTGAGGATGTACTTCGAGCGCGGCGGACAGATCTATGCGACCGAATTCAGCCTGCAGTGACCGACACCTATAGCTCTCCCCTCGCCGAGAGGTACGCATCCCGGGCGATGCTGGAGCTTTGGTCGGCGGATACCAGATACGGGCTGTGGCGTCGTCTCTGGCTGGCGCTCGCCGAAGCGGAGCGTGAGCTGGGGATTCCGATCCCGGACGAGGCGATTGGACAGATGCGCGCCAATCTCGACAAGATCGACTTCAAGGCGGTTGCCGCATACGAGAAACGATTCCGTCACGACGTGATGGCGCACGTGCATGCCTTCGGAGATGTCGCGCCGGCGGCGAAGCCATTCATTCATCTGGGTGCGACGAGCGCGTACGTCACTGACAACGCCGACCTGATCCTGATGCGGCGCGGGCTCGATCTCCTGCGCGGCCGACTGCTCGATGTCCTTCGCTCGCTGGCCGCGTTCGCTGAGCAATGGCGCGATCAAGCGACGCTGGGCTACACGCACCTGCAGCCAGCGCAGCTCACCACGGTAGGCAAGAGAGCTACGTTGTGGATGCAGGATCTCGTCCTCGATATAGAAGAGATCGACTACCGCCGCAGAACCCTGCCCTTTCGCGGAGTGAAGGGAACCACCGGAACGCAGGCGAGCTTTCTCGAGCTGTTCGAGGGTGAGCACGAAAAAGTCCGGCGGCTCGACCACATGGTGACGGAGAAGATGTCCTTCCCCGCCTCGCTTCCGGTGACCGGACAGACCTACACCCGGAAGCTCGATGCCTTCGTGCTTTCCGTCGTTGCGGGAATAGCCGCGAGCGCCGCCAAGTTCAGCGGCGACATCCGCATGCTACAGTCCTTCGGTGAGATGGAAGAGCCATTCGAGAGCGAGCAGGTTGGCTCTTCCGCGATGGCCTACAAGCGGAACCCGATGCGGTCTGAGCGCATTGCGTCGCTCGCCCGTTTCGTCAATTCGCTGGAAGGCAACGCCAACCAGACTCACGCTGTCCAGTACTTCGAGCGAACGCTCGACGACAGCGCCAACCGAAGGCTCGTCATCCCGGAGATGTTTCTGGCAACCGATGCGATCCTCGTCCTGATGTCCAACATCTCGAGCGGGCTCGAAGTGCATCCGGCCGTCATCGAGCGGCGCGTCGCCGCGGAGCTTCCATTTATGGCAACGGAACAGCTGATCGTCCGGGCGGTTCGAGCCGGCGGTGACAGGCAGGTCGTGCACGAGACGATCAGGAAGCACAGCCTCGACGCCGCGCGCGCCCTGAAGCAAGGTGCCGACGCCAACGATCTTCTGGAGCGACTCGCTCGCGACAAGTCGTTCGGCGTGAAGCTAAAGGATCTCGAGGGTGCTATCGACCCGAGGCGGTTCATCGGCCGCGCTCCGGAACAGGTCGACGAATTCCTGCGCGACACTATCACTCCGCTTTTTGCCGGGGACGCCGCGAAGCCAGAGCGCGCCGAGGAGCTACGAGTCTGATGTTGATGGAAGCGAGCGCGCTTCCGCTCACCCCGTTCCGGCGCGGCAAAGTGCGGGACGTCTATGTCGTCGATGAAGAGAGGATCTTGCTCGTCGCGACCGATCGCGTCAGCGCCTTCGACGTCGTGATGGCGGAGACGATTCCGCATAAGGGTGCCGTGCTCACACAGATCACTGCCTGGTGGCTCAGACAGCTCGAGTCAGGCGTCGAGCACCACATGTTATCGGCCGACGCGTCGGAGATAGTGCGCGAGGTTCCACAGCTGCGCGATCATGAGCGCGAGATCGCGGCCCGTGCCATGCTCTGCCGCCGCTCGACAGTTTTTCCGGTCGAGTGCGTTGTGCGCGGCTATCTCTCCGGTTCGGCGTGGAAGGAGTACCGCGAGCATGGCACTCTCGCGGGTGAGATTCTGCAGAAAGGGCTACGAGAATCCGATCGCCTCGATCCGCCGCTGTTCAGTCCGGCCAGCAAGGCCGACGAAGGCCACGACGAGAACATCACGGTGGCCAGGATGCGATCGGTCGTGGGCGACCGATGGACGACCGAGCTGGAAAAACTGTCGCGCGAGATCTACGAGGCGGGTCGGGCGATCGCCGCGAAGCGCGGCATCATCATCGCCGACACGAAGTTTGAATTCGGTCGCGCGAAGGGCAGCGATGGGGGCGAGAAGGTTATATTGGTGGATGAGGTGCTCACACCCGACAGCTCGCGTTTCTGGCCGGCCGACAATTACGAGCCGGGTCGTGCCCAGCCCAGCTTCGATAAGCAGCCGCTCCGCGATTATCTCGACGCGGAGAAGCGCGCCGGCCGCTGGGACGGAAATTATCCCCCACCGCACCTCCCTCGAGAGGTGATCGATGCCACGAGCCAGCGGTACCTCGACATCTATCGCCGTTTGACCGGCTATTCTCTCGAGCCTGACGGATCACATTGAACTTCGCGCGCGAAGGCCTGCTCTTCATTGCGATCGCCGCTGTCGTCGCCGCCGGCGGTTTCGGCTTCGCGATCACGCGGCGGTCCTGGGGACTCTGGCTGGCGGCGTTCGTGTTGCTGCTGCTGGCGCTGTGGGTCGCCTACTTCTTCCGCGATCCGGAGCGCAGCGGCGAGCGCGGACCATCGCTCGTGGTGTCGCCCGCCGACGGCAAGCTCATCATGATCACCGAAGTGGATGAGCCGAGCTTCATCAAGGGACGCGCCATCCGGCTCTCGATTTTCATGAACGTCTTCAACGTGCACGTGAACCGGTATCCGGTTGATGGCGTCATCAAGTACATCCACTACAACAAGGGAAAGTTCTTCAACGCCGCCGCCGAGAAATCGAGTCTCGAGAACGAGCAGATGTCGGTCGGGGTCGTGACCGGCCGCCACCTCGTTCTGGTGCGGCAGATCGCCGGCCTGATCGCTCGCCGTATCGTGACCTACGGCAAGCTTGGTGAGACCGTCAAGCAGGGCGACCGGATGGGGATAATCAGGTTCGGCTCGCGCGTCGATATCTTTCTTCCCGTCAGCTCCACGCTCCGCGCCAAGGTCGGCGACATCACAGTCGCCGGCGTTACCATCCTCGCTGAGCTCCCGAAGTAATGCTCGCGCCAGATCACATGCGAAGGCACCATGCGAGGACGGATCCTGATCGTGCCCGGCGTCGTGGCGTCGTAATTCTTCCGAACGGCGCCACCCTCGCGAGTCTCTTCTTCGGAGTGTTCGCGATCGTGGCGGCATCGCGCAACGAGTTCGACACAGCCGCCCGATGCGTCGTCGCCGCCGGGATATGCGATGCACTGGATGGCCGAATCGCGCGCGCAACGGGAACCGGTTCCCGATTCGGCTCCGAGCTTGATTCTCTCGTTGATGCGATCGCGTTCGGATTGGCGCCCGCGCTCATCATGTACTTCGCGGTTCTGAATAGAAACGGCTGGGACTGGATATTCTCTTTCCTCTTCTGCGCTTGTGCGGTGATTCGGCTAGCCCGATTCAACGTGGAGCAGGCCGGCCGCGCTAAGAAATACTTTCACGGGTTGCCGAGTCCGGCGGCGGGGATGACGCTCGCCACCTATTTCTGGTTCAGCCAGACCACGCTCTACAATCAGACACTCATTGGTGACCTCAATTGGCCCGCGGGATTACGAGGGCTCATGCTGGTGCTGGCGTTCCTGATGATCAGCAACGTCTCCTACCCTGCCGTTCCAACAGTCGGATTTCGAAAGCCCAGCGAAATATTAGGGACGCTGGTTGTGCTCGCGACTCTAGTCGGTGTGCTCTTTCTGCGCACTGAATTCTATTTCCCGGCCCTGGTGCTATACGTGCTGTATGGCTTGGCCAAGACAGTAATCTTTGGCTTGCTCGACAGACGTCCGGTTGGTGATTCTCCAGTGATCTCGGACGACGACGAGCCGTTACTGCTGACCGCAGCCGGAGTGGTCGATGGCGGAAGTAAGGCGCTGCGGCAGCGGCCTCCTCGCCGGAGACGAAGGCGCCGTCCTCCCGGCCATGGCGAGCCTCCGCGCGGCGGACCGCCGAGCACGCCGCCGCCTTCCTCGGGGCCCGGCGGAGGACCACCCTGATGGCGAAGTTCCGCATCGCTGTTCACATCACGCCGCGAAAGGGTCTTCTGGATCCGCAAGGAAACGCCGTGAGGGATGCGCTGCACACTCTTGGCTTCAAGGCGGTGAAGGACGTCCACATCGGGCGACATGTCGTGATCGAGACCGACGCCTACGACGCGATTGTCGCGGAGGAAGCCGTCACGGACATGTGTCGCAAGCTCCTGGCGAATCCGGTGACTGAAGACTTCGAGATAGAATCGGCGGTGCAGGCATGAAATTCGGAATCGTCACCTTCCCCGGCTCCAACTGCGATTACGACGCCTTTCACGCCGTGACGGATGTGCTCGGCGAGGAAGCGACGTATCTGTGGCACAAGGATCACGATCTTCAGGGCTCGGATGTCGTCATCCTGCCGGGCGGGTTCAGCTACGGTGATTATTTGCGCGCTGGGGCCATCGCGCGCTTCAGCCCGATCATGCAGGAGGTCGTGAGCCACGCCAGGACCGGCGGACCGGTTCTCGGCATCTGCAACGGATTTCAGATCGCGTGCGAAGCGGGACTCCTTCCGGGTGCCCTCATGCGCAATTCGCACCTGCAATTCGTTTCCGCGGAGGTGCGCATCCGCGTCGAGAACGCGGACACGATGTTCACCAACCTCTATGAGCGTGGCGAGATCCTGAGGATTCCAGTCGCCCACGGCGACGGCAGGTATGTCGCGCCCGCCGGCGTTCTCGAGGAGCTGGAGGCCGAGGAACGGGTTATCTTCAGATATGCGGACGCCAGCGGCAATACCAGCGCGGACGCCAACCCCAACGGCTCCGAGCGCAACATCGCCGGGATCATCAGCGAGGGCGGCAACGTGCTCGGCATGATGCCCCATCCAGAGCGAGCCTGCAGCCCCCTGCTCGGCTCCAACGATGGCGTGAGACTGCTCGAATCGATCCTCTCAAGAGTGGCGGCGTGAAATGTCCGCGGTGACACCCCGTCCCGGGGATCCCGCCATCACACCGGCCCTGGTCGCGGAGCACGGACTCACCCAGCAGGAATACCAGCGACTGGTCGGGATGCTGGGGCGTACTCCAACGTTCACGGAGCTCGGCATCATCAGCGCACTCTGGAGCGAGCATTGCTCCTACAAGCACTCGCGCCCGGTTTTGAAAACGCTGCCGACCGAAGCGCCATACGTGCTTCAGGGCCCGGGCGAAAACGCCGGAGTCATCTCGATTGGTGACGGTCTCGCCGTCGCCTTCAAGATCGAGTCGCACAACCATCCATCCGCGGTAGAACCATATCAGGGTGCGGCCACCGGGGTCGGCGGAATTCTGCGCGACGTGTTCACCATGGGTGCGCGTCCGATCGCGATGCTCAACTCGCTGCGCTTCGGCTCTCTCGAGAACTCGCGAGTCCGCTATCTCTTTGCGGGAGTCGTCAAGGGAATCGGGGACTACGGAAACTGCGTCGGCATTCCGACCGTCGCGGGCGAGATCGTGTTCGACCCCGCATACGAGAACAACCCGTTGGTCAACGCGATGTGCGTAGGCTTGATGCACGAGCGGGATCTCATTCGCGCCAAAGCGGAGGGCGTTGGGAATCCGATCATCGCCGTGGGTGCGCGCACAGGCCGCGATGGAATTCATGGCGCGTCCTTCGCCTCGGAAGATCTGTCCGAAGCAAGCGACGCCAAGCGGCCCCGCATACAGGTTGGCGATCCGTTCACGGAGAAGCTGCTTCTCGAAGCGAGCCTCGAGCTGATCAAGAGCGGCCACATCGTGGCCATCCAGGACATGGGAGCAGCCGGTCTCACATCGTCCTCGGCCGAGATGGCGGAGCGCGGTGATGTGGGCGTCACGATCGATGTCAGCAAAGTCCCGACGCGCGAGAGCGGAATGACCCCGTACGAGATCCTGCTGAGCGAGTCCCAGGAGCGAATGCTTGTCGTCGCGAAGCGTGGACACGAGGACGCAGTGGCCGGGATACTGGCCAAGTGGGATCTCACCGCGGCGGTGATCGGAGAAGTCATCGCGGAGCCGGTGTACCGCGTCACGGAAGGCCAGAAAGTGGTGGCCGAGTTTCCGGGATCGAGGCTCGTAACCGATTGTCCGAGCTATTCACCCCATGCACGCGAGTCGAGCGCGATCAGAGAGCTGCGCGGCGCGGATCCTCTCGCCATACCGGAGCGCCCTGAAGAGAAAGATCCCGCCTGGACCCTCGAGCGGCTTCTATCCGCTCCCACGATTGCGAGTAAGGCCTGGGCATACCGCCAGTACGATTCGACGGTACGTACGAACACGGTCGTGGGACCCGGCGGAGATGCCGCGGTAATCCGGGTTCGTGGCACCAACAAGGCGCTGGCGGTAAAAACCGACTGCAATGGCCGGTACGTCTTTCTCGATCCGCGGGTAGGCGGGCGTATAGCGGTAGCGGAAGCAGCGCGCAATGTCGCCTGTACTGGCGCGCGCCCCATGGCGATCACGAACTGCCTCAACTTCGGGAATCCCACGCGGCCAGAGGTCTTCCATCAATTCAAGGAAGCAGTCGCGGGGATGGCTGAAGCGTGTCGTGCGCTCGGCACACCGGTCACGGGCGGCAACGTCTCACTCTACAACGAGAACCCCTCTGGCGCAGTGTATCCGACGCCCGTAATCGGGATGGTCGGTCTGATCGAAGATATCTCGCACATCACGCGCGCAACCTTTCAACACGACGGCGATGCGATCCTGCTCCTCGGCGAGATGGGAGGAGAGCTCGGTGGGAGCGAATATTTGGCCACGATTCATGGAGCCGTGCTCGGCCCTCCACCCCGCTGCGATGTGAAGCACGAGAAGCTCGTCATCGACGTTCTGCTCGAGGCGATCCGCTCGGGCGCCGTGAGCTCGGCGCACGATTGCAGCGACGGTGGGCTTGCCGTCGCGCTCGCCGAGTGCTGTGTCGCCAACCTCGAGTGTCAGAGCGGGGCCGAGATAGACCTCTCTGGCTGGGCGGGCCTGCCCGACCGGGCGATTCTCTTCGGCGAGAGTCAGGGAAGAGTCGTGCTTTCGAGCCCGTCCCCCGAGCGGATTCTGGCGATTGCGGAGGCTGCCGGCATTCCGTGCGCTCAGATCGGCCGAGTCCGACGCCACGCGGATACGCTCGACGTCACGCTTCCGAAGAGAGCTATGCAAAGCGCGGTCGCTAGTCTTCGTCGCGCGTATCACGATACCATTCCCACCATCATGACGCGGACGCCGGAGCATGCGACATTCGACGAGCTCGCGCCGGTGGCGGCCCACTAGGATGTGCGGAATCTTCGGCATCCACGGGCATGAGCACGCCGCAGCGATGGCGCACCTCGGTCTCTACTCGCTCCAGCACAGGGGCCAGGAATCTTCCGGTATTGTTGCTGTCGACCGCGAGCTCGGGGCCAAGGCGATCAAGAGCATGGGCCTGGTCTCCGAGGCGCTGTCGACGCCCGCCGTCGAAAGTTTGCCCGGGAACATCGCGATAGGGCACACCCGCTACAGCACCGCCGGATCTTCCAGCATCGAGAACGCGCAGCCGGTGCTGGCACGATTCCGCGACGGACATATCGGCCTCGCGCACAATGGCAATCTGACCAACGCCAGCGAGCTGCGGCGCGCGCTCGAGGACTCCGGCTCGATCTTCACCTCGACGATGGATTCGGAAGTGCTTGTACACCGCATGGCGAAGTCGTTCGCTGAAAAGCCGGAGCAGCGGCTGGCTGATGCGCTGGAAGGAGTGGAAGGCGCGTACTGTCTCGTCGTCGTCGTAGGAAACACCCTCCTTGCGGCGCGGGACCCCAGAGGATGGCGTCCCCTCGTGATCGGGAAGCTCGGCGACGCAACGATCTTCGCGTCGGAGAGCTGTGCGCTCGATCTCCTCGGAGCGACTATCGTGCGCGAGGTGGAGCGTGGCGAGATCATCGCCGTCGACGCCGACGGAATGCGCTCGATCTTTCCGTTGGAGAAGCGCGAATCCCGGAAGTGCGTATTCGAGTACGTCTATTTCTCGCGACCCGACAGCCAGGTTTTCGGGGGCTCCGTGGATCGTGCCCGCCGCGAGCTCGGACGTCGGCTTGCCCGCGACTTCCCCGCCAGCACCGCCGACCTCGTGTTCAGCGTTCCCGATTCGTCGAACTCTGCGGCGCTCGGATTCGCTGAGGAATCGGGGCTGCCCCTCGAGCTCGCGCTGATTCGCAATCACTATGTCGGGCGCACCTTCCTTCAGCCCACCCAGGCTGGACGAGACGCGAAGGTAAAGGTGAAGTACAACGCCGTGCGCGAAGTGCTTCGGGGCAAGAGCGTAGTGATGGTCGATGATTCCATCGTTCGCGGCACCACGACCCGTGGACTCGTGAACATGGTCCGCGCGGCCGGGGCGCGGGAGGTGCATCTGCGCGTCAGCTCATCGCCGGTTACCGGCCCGTGCTATTACGGCATCGACACCCCGACTCGTGAGGAGCTCATCGCCGCCAACATGACCATCGACGAGATCACCCACGCGGTCGGCGCGGATTCGCTCGGCTACCTGACGCTGGATGGAATGCTCGAGTCAGTCCCGGGCGGGCCATCTGGCTTCTGCCACGCCTGCTTCTCCGGCGACTACCCCACTCCACCTCCCGCCGACCCGGAGAAGCTCCGCTTCGGCTGTGGCTGCTAACGCCAATGGCGCAATCGGTTTTTTTCTTCGGCAACGGAACCGCCGAGGGGACGCGAGACATGACTACCGCCCTGGGCGGCAAGGGCGCCAACCTCGCCGAGATGACCAATCTCGGCGTTCCTGTTCCTGCCGGGTTCACTATCGCGTGCAGCGAGTGCATCGAGTACCTGCGTAGCGGAAAATATTCAGACAGACTGCGGGCGGAGGTCGAAGGGAATGTCGCTCGTCTGGAGAAAGCGGCCGGGAAGAAGCTCGGCGATCCACAAAATCCGCTCCTCGTATCAGTAAGATCAGGCGCTGCGATCTCGATGCCCGGAATGATGGAGACGATCCTCAATCTCGGACTCAACGATCGCGCCGTGGTCGCTCTCGCCGAGCAGAGCAGAAACGCCCGCTTCGCCTACGATTCGTATCGGCGCTTCATCCAGATGTACTCGCATGTCGTCCTCGGAGTCTCGATTTACGACTTCGAGCACTTGCTGAAGGCGAAGCGAATGACCGCCGGCGCGGCAACGGACGCGGATCTTGGAGAAAACGATCTGCGAAATCTGGTGGAGGAATACAAGGCGCTCGTCAGAAACCGTACGAGCGCCGATTTTCCGCGCGATCCGATCGTTCAGCTTTGGGGGGCGATCGAAGCTGTCTGGAAATCGTGGACGCTCAAGAAGGCGAAGGACTACCGCCGGGTCCACGGCATCTCCGAGGATCTGGGCACGGCCGTGAGCGTGGTCGCGATGGTCTTCGGAAACCTGGGAGACGATTCGGGGACCGGCGTCGCATTCACGCGCAATCCGTCCACTGGGGAGAAGCGCTTCTACGGCGAGTTTCTTCTGAATGCGCAGGGCGAAGATGTCGTGGCGGGTATCCGCACACCCCTCGATATCGACGAGATGGCGCAGAAGCTTCCGAATGCGTACAAGGAGCTGATCGACACCCAGGATCGTCTCGAGCGGCATTACTGCGACATGCAGGATCTCGAATTCACCGTCGAGCGTGGAAAGCTCTATCTGCTGCAGACGCGGACCGGCAAGCGCACCGCTGCGGCCGCAGTCCGGATAGCTCGCGACATGGTGAGCGAGGGTCTCATCGACCGCGTCCAAGCCGTGCTGAGGGTGCCGGCTGCGCACCTCGACCAGCTCTTGCATCCGATCATCGATCCGTCGATTCGAGCGACGCCGCTCTGCCTCGGCCTTCCGGCCAGTCCCGGCGCGGCGAGCGGAGTCGCGGTGTTCGACCCGGATACCGCGCAACAAAGGTCGCTCGCCGGGGAGAACGTGATTCTCGTCCGGGATGAGACTACTCCGGAGGATTTTCACGGGATCGTAGCCGCGCGGGCCGTCCTCACCGCGCGGGGCGGGATGACGAGCCACGCGGCTGTCGTAGCGCGTGGCATGGGCAAGTGCGCAATCGTCGGATGCAAGGACATCCACGTCGATCTGGAGCGCAGATGCTTCAGCGTCGATGGGACCGAGATCGCCGAAGGCGACTGGCTGACTCTGGACGGCGCCACCGGCAGAGTTTTCGCCGGCGATCTCTCGACAATTCCCAGCGAGGTCGTGCGCGTCACGAGCGGGGCGCTCGCTCCGTCGCAGGCGCCGCTGTATCAGTCGTACGCCGAGCTGCTCGGCTGGGCCGACGAGATTCGCACCCTTCGCGTTCGCGCGAACGCCGACACTCCGCGCGATGCGCGTATAGCGCGAAGCTTCGGCGCCGAGGGTATTGGCCTCTGCAGAACGGAGCACATGTTCTTCGAGGGTGACCGGATTACCGCGATGCGCGAGATGATCGTCGCTCGCGAAGAAGGCGGCCGCAGGCGGGCGCTCAACAAGCTGCTGCCGATGCAGCGCACGGACTTCGAGGGGATCTTCGAGGCGATGGATGGATTGCCAGTGACGATCAGGCTGCTCGATCCCCCGCTCCACGAGTTCCTCCCGCACGGTGGAGAAGAAACCAAGCTTCTCGCGCGCACACTCGACATTCCGCGCGCGGATCTCAATCGAATCATTGAATCTCTGCGCGAGACCAATCCGATGCTGGGTCATCGCGGCTGCCGTCTGGGCATAACCTATCCGGAGATAACCGAGATGCAGGGGCGCGCCATTCTCGAGGCCGCGGTCAGGGCGATGCGCCGCGGCATTACGGTGAAGCCCGAGATCATGATCCCGCTGGTCTCTACGGTGAAGGAGTTCGACAACCAGCGCGCGATCATCGAGGACGTCGCGGAGCGCGTCCTCGGCGGAATGGGCGAGAAAATCTCGTATCTTATAGGAACGATGATCGAGCTGCCTCGCGCCGCGCTCACCGCGGGACAGATCGCGCAGTCAGCGGAATTCTTCTCTTTCGGAACAAATGACCTGACGCAGACCACCCTTGGACTCAGCCGCGATGATGCGGGCAGGTTCCTTCCCTCTTACATTGATCGGGGTATCTTAGCAGACGACCCCTTCCAGGTTCTTGACACCGAAGGGGTAGGTAGACTCGTAAGGATGGCTGTAGAGGACGGAAGACGAGTTCGTCCTAAGATCAAGTTGGGAATCTGCGGGGAGCACGGCGGCGAGCCGCGCTCCATTTCTTTCTGCCACTCGCTCGGGCTCGATTATGTGTCCTGCTCACCGTTCAGAGTTCCAATCGCACGGCTAGCCGCCGCTCATGCCGCTCTTGAAGCGTAAGCTCGGCCACGCTCGCCGCATGGAGCTGATGCCCACAGGGTCACTCCCGATGGCGCGCATACAGCACGCCCGGCCGCTCAGAATTGCGCTGGTGACCGAGTATTACTATCCGCACCTGGGTGGAATCTGCGAGCACGTTCACTTCTTCGCTCGCGAGGCGCGACGGTATGGTCACCACGTCGACATCATCACGTCGAACATTCCAGGCGCGGGACAGGAGCCCCACGTCATCCGCATCGGGAAGAGCCAGCCGGTTTACGCCAATGGATCGCAGGCGCGCTTCACGTGGGGGTTCGAGCTGCGAAAGGAGCTGCGCCTGGTCTTCAGCCTCGGCCAGTACGACATCATCCACGTGCACTCGCCGCTCAGTCCAGTGCTGCCGGTGATGGCGATCGAAGAAGCAGACTGTCCGGTGGTCGGCACCTTCCATACGTATTTCGACCGCTCGGTCGGTTACGCCCTCGGTAAGCGATACTTCCAGAAGCGACTCGATCAGCTGCACGCGGCAATCGCGGTGTCGCACTCGACGACGATAGCTCTCAACCGATACTTCGAGGCGAACTGGACGATCGTTCCCAATGGTATCGACACCGACGTTTTCAACCCCCACGCTCCCCGCCCCGCCGCTCTTCGCACCGATGTTCCCGTCATTCTCTTCCTCGGAAGATTCGACCCGCGTAACGGCCTCACCACTCTCATTGAATCGTTCCAGAAGGTCCGCGGCAGAAACCGCTACGCCCAGCTCGTGGTAGTCGGCGATGGACCTCTCAGGAAGCATTATTATCGCGCCGCCGGCGGTGATCCCGACATCACATTCGTCGGCTCGGTCCTCGGCGCGCGGCCAGGCTACTACGCGCACAGCTCGATGTACGCTTGCCCGACCACCAAGGCTTCATTCGGCATCACCTTGCTTGAGTCGATGGCGTGCGAGACTCCGGTGGTCTGCTCGGACATCTACGGGTTCCGCGACGTGGTCAGGCACGAGCGAGAGGCGCTGATGGTGCATTGCGGTGACCGGGATGCTCTTGCTGACGCTCTGGTGAGGCTGCTCGACGATGAGACTCTTCGCGCGCGGCTCGGAAAGCGCGGGCGGCAGGAGGCGGAGCAATACTCCTGGCCGCGGGTGACCGAGGCCGTGCTGGACATTTACACAGCGGTGCTGGGCAGGGGGACACACCGATGATCGCTTATGCTGCACTCGGAGTATCAGTCATAGGTGGAGCGGTACACGGCGCGTTTTACCGGAACAGCCCGTTCTTTGGTCCCTCACTGGGAAGAATCGAGAGCGACCGGAAGGTCGTTGCGCTTACCTTCGACGACGGGCCGAATCCCGACGCGACTCCGCTCATTCTCGACACCCTCGCGGAAAAGAGCGTCCGCGCCACCTTCTTCGTGCTGGGCAGTCACGCTGAGCGGTGGCCGGAGCTAGTGAGGAGGATTTCCCACGAAGGCCACCAGCTCGGCAATCACGGCTACTTTCATCGGAAGCTTCAGTTCAAGAGCCCGTTCTATGTGAGTCGCGACATCCGGCTCGGGATCCGCGCGATCAAGCGCGCCGGCGCACCAGCCCCCCGGTATTTCCGGGCGCCGCACGGGTTCCGAAGTCCGTGGACGACGCCGATCGCGAGCTCCTATGGCGAGCGCACAGTTGGATGGTCGCTCGGCGTCTGGGACAGTGATCGTCCGGGTGTGGATGAAATCGTCCGCCGCACGCTCGAGGGAGTCTCCCCCGGCTCAATAGTTCTGCTGCACGACGGAGACGGATACAATCCGGATGGTGACCGGATGCAGACGGCCGCCGCGCTCCCCCACATCATCGACCGACTGAAAGATCAGGGCTACGAGTTCGAGACTCTGCCGACTGAATGAGCCCTAAGGTGAAGAAAGGGATTCGCTGGGCACTTTCTGCCGCGATTCTCATCTTCCTCATTCTTTTCGCACGCACAATTGACTGGCACGCTGCGTGGAATTCGATGCGGCACGCGTCGCTCCCGCTTCTCGCGGCGGCGATCGGCGTCAACATCCTGTCCGTTCTGATCAAAGGCGTCCGGTGGTGGCTGTTCCTGCGGCCGATCGGCGTCAAGTCCCTGCCGCTTGCCATACGCGCGACGGTCGCCGGTGCTGGACTCAACAATGTCCTCGTGGCGAACGGCGGAGATGCCGCCCGAGTCGTTTTCATTTCGCGGGTGAGCGGTGTTCCCAGCTCGACCGTCCTCGCATCGATGGCGCTCGAAAAGCTGTTCGATCCGATCGGCTTTGTGATGCTTCTCGTGTTCGGCGTGCTCGCGTTCGAGCTTCCGCCCCAATTCGAGGCGTGGAAACTGCCGGCCGAGATCACGCTCGGCGTCATAGTTCTACTGCTCATCTTCTTCGTTTACGCGACCAGGCACATCAAGCCCGAGCACGTTCCCGAGCGCCGGGCAAAGCCGCGAACGTGGGGCGGAAAAGTTCGGGCCTACCTCAAGAGTTTTGCCCAGACAGCCGGGCGCCTCGCCACTGGTCCGCGCTTCCTCGCCGCGATGGTGCTCTCGCTCCTCTCTTGGGGATGTCAGCTCTGGACGTTTGATCTAGCGGCGTCGGCGGCACACGTACCGATCCCGCTGGCCGGAAGTCTGGCGTGTCTGCTTGGAATCAACGTCGGTCTGGTCGTGCGTGCGACGCCAGGCAATGTCGGGTTTTTTCAGTTCGTCTATGCCCTGATGGCAGAGCAGTTCGGCGTTCCCCGAAACGATGCAATCGCCGTATCTCTGCTGATTCAAACACTCCAGATTCTACCGCTGACGCTGCTTGGTATTGCGCTGGCGCCGGAATTCATCTTCAGGCGTGGCAGGAAGGACAGCGAAACGGAAGCGGTGGCGAAGAAGATCGAGCAGGAGCGCCTGACTCATCACGGTCCGCTGTCTACCGCGGAGGAAGTTCTGCAGCGGGCGGGCAAGGCAGGCCTCGCCCCGCTCCCCAAAAAAAAGTAGCGTCGCCAGGCGGGCAGGCGGGCAGGCGGCCTGGCTTGGAGGATTGTCGGGGCGCCCTCTACGCGCGCGCGCGCCGGAGAAAAGCGATGAAGTCCGCGGGGCTCCTCGTAAGGCCGCTGAAAGTTGCGCGGACTTTGCCATCAGCGTCGACAACGGCGTAGAGCGGCAGCGCGACCGTCCCGAATGTCTTCTCCTGAAACGCCTGCTGCCGCTCGTAGACCTCCCCGTCGCCGTCGGTGTAAAGACGCGACAGCACGAACTGGCCCAACTCGGCGCTCACGTCCGGACGAGTGAAGATGTTGGCTTCCATCCAGCGGCAATTCGTGCAGGTGTAGCCGGTGAAGTCGACGAACACGAGTCTGCCGGAAGAACGCGCGACAGCTTGAGCCGCAGAGTAATCGTTGAGTACCCAGACCGGAGCTTCGCCGCTGGGAGAAGCGAGCGCGGTAGGCACGGCCGGAGGGAGGAACGCCTCGACTTGCGGAAGCGGCCGGCCGCCGAGACCAGACGCGAGCCAGGCAGCCACTAGCAGCGCTACGGCAATTCGCGCGAGCTCCATTGGATGAAGCTCGCGCCGCCGTATCTTTTGTGCGACGTTGCGTCCGAGATACGCGGCGCCCGCAAGAGCGAGCGCGGACCATCCGATCAGGACGACGTTGCGAGTGAAGATGCCCCAGCGGAGCACGAGATCCGCGTTCGATACGAATTTGATCGCGGCTCCGACTTCGAGCAACCCGATCAGCACCCGGAGCGTCCGCATCCAGTCGCCCGCGCGCGGGAGGTGTGACACGAGCCCCGGAGCGGCGGCCAGCAGGAAGAACGGCAGCGCAAACGCACCGGAATAGACTAGCATCCCGGCGATCGGCGTCGCCCACGACCCCTGCGACGCCAACACCAGTAACGTTCCGACGAACGGCGCGGTGCACGTCACAGAGGTAAGCGTGAACGTTGCTCCCATGACGAGCGCTCCGAACGAGCTGCCCGGAGGCGCATCGCGCGCTACGCGATCAGCCGCGTTCGAAACGCGCCACGGAATCCCGATCTCGAGCCAGCCAAAGAGATTGGCGGCGAACAAAAGGAAGAGCGCGGCGAGCACGAGGTTGACCCATGGGTCGGCCGCGAAACGATTCAGCCCTGCCGCGCCGAAGATTGCGGCCAGTGCGAGTCCCAGAATCGTGAAGGTGGCGACGATTCCCAGAGCAAAGAGAAGCGCGCGGCGCAGCCCACGCGAATCGTGCTGGTCCGGCGTCGAGAAATACGCAATCGTTACCGGCACCATCGGGAATACGCAGGGAGTAAGCAGCGAGAGCAGGCCGGTGCTCGCCGCGAGCCAGAAAAATCCTGCGCTCACCTTCTGGCCGTGATGCGGAGCGCCACGTCCAGCTTGTCGGTGCGTGGCGGCAGACAGAGCGTCGCGCTGCAGACCTGATAGCGCGCGGCAACCTGAAACTTGCGCAGACCGGTCAGTGAGCGGCCCGGGACGCCGACAGGTATCGTGAAGCGCGGGGTGCCCGAGTAGAGCTCGGTCTCAATTCCAAAGTTGCTGTCAAAGGCGCGGTCAGGCTTCGGGGCTCCTATTACGCCGCGAACCAGCACCTCGGCGGCGCCAAGCAGCTCTAACCGGAGTGGAATGGGCCCACCCGGTTTCTGTGTGAGAGAGTAGATATGCCAGCCCTTCGCGATGTCGGCTTGCAGCGTGAGGACCACAGTCCTCCCGGAAACAATTCTCCGAGGCGAGCTTCCCCCGACAACGCTCCACTTCACGGGTCGCAGCGATAGCTCCGACCTGGCGGGGGCGGATCGCGTAGCCGACGTGTTGCTGGCCACCGCGAGCGGAAGCATGAAGAGGTATGCGAGATTGTTCATTCGGCTTCAAATATACACGGCAGTCGGCGCGATCCCTGCTATAGCGTACCCGTCGGCAGCGTCCGTGTTCGTCTCCTCGCCCACACGTTCTTGATCCAACATCCGTCGTTCTTCTTCGAGAGCTGGTACATCGTCGGCCGCACGGTGACCCTCAGCGTGATCGGCTTCGCCGCGCTGATCATTCTGCTCCGTGTTTCGGGGAAACGAACGCTGTCCAAGCTGAATGTCTTCGACTTCGTGTTTGTCGTGGCCGTCGGATCCGTATTCGCCGCGACGATCATCTCGAAAGATGTAACTCTGGTCGAAGGCATGGCCGCCCTCGCAACGCTCATCGGGATCCAGGTCATTCTGGCCGAGCTCGCTGCCCGCTCTCCAACCGCCGAGCGGATCATCAATGGCGAGCCGGCACTGCTTCTTTCGCACGGCAAGTTCATTCCCCGGGCTTTGAAAAAGGAGAGAATCACCGAGGAGGAGGTCAGGGCGGCAATTCGCGCGAAGGGAATCACCCGCGTTGAAGATGTGGACGCAGTCGTGATCGAGAACGATGGAACTCTGACCGTCGCCTGGACGTCCAAAAAACCGGGAGAAACAAGCCTGGTCGACGTCGAGATGCCCGATGACAACGACGCCGAAGAAAGGTCGAAAGGTCCTGGTCGCTGAAGCGCCGAACTGTGGTTTAGGTCTTGCTTCCTCGGAGCCAACTCCTCCCAGGGATTCCAGTGGAAGGCCAAACCGCAAAGAACCGCTGGTATCGCACTTTCCTCGACGCTCGAGGACGGGTCTGGGACGTCTGGATGGTCCATCCGTCCTCGATGGAGCGACGGAAAATGGAACGACGCTCTCCGGTCGAGAATGCCGTGCACCTGATCGAGGAGAGAGTATTAGGTGACCGCCGCGCCACTGCCGACACTCTGGGTGCCATAGAGTCGGAGTACAGTTCAGGATGGCTTTGTTTCGCCAGCGTCGGGCAAAAAAGGCGGCTTGCCCCCGTTCCTGTGAACTGGATGACCGCTAACGACGGCAACGTGGCGGAGTGGTGCCGGATCGCGAGCCGGGTGGTCAAGTGCGGGCCAAGCTGGGATCCGGGTCAGGAGCGGGACGTCCCCCATGCCCGGCCGAAAACCCCGGACCACGAAGCCGAGGGACCCGGACCGCGATAAAAGCCTGCTCCGCGCTGCAACGGGTGTTGCGCCGCCGCAACAGTCCTCTCCAACAGTGCGGACGTAACACGCCGCTCGGGGACGTACGCCCGCTCGAGAGCCCGATACATATGGTCCCACGTTTGCCCCGCACCGCATTGCGCGTCGCCCTGGTCCCTCGCGCCGATGCCAGCTCGGGCAGTTAGTCCTGCCTCGCGCCGGCTCTCGTCCGAAATACGATCCCCGCGGAGGATGTAGTTCATGGTCGACTCTACAGGAGCTTATGAGCGTGGCATTGACGCACCGAGCTTCTCACTTGTAAACGGAGATCGGGCTAGCGCCGAGCGTGCGCTGCGCTCGACCATCCAGAGTTCCGATGGACTCGAATGCCCTGGCCCGGAGCACACGTCGGCACTGCTCAAGATGGGCGCGCTGAAACAGGAAGCGGGCGATTATTCAGAAGCAGAGGAACTGTTCCGAAGAGCGCTCGAGATCGGAGAGCGGGCGTTAGGCCCGGACCATCCCGCGCTCGTCGCAGCCCTGACAAGTCTGGCAGCAGCCCGCATTATGTGCGGCAAGTCTGAAACGGCCGAGCCGCTCGTGGCTCGCGCCTTGTCTATCAGCGAGAATCGTCTGGGGGAACAGGATTCGGATCTCGTCATCCTCCTGAACGACCTGGCCCGCTTGTGTCTCAAGCAATCGGCGCATGGAGTCGCCGAACCGCTGCTGCTGCGCCTGCTGGCGATGAAGCGGACCAAGGGAGACGATCATCCGGAAGTTGCAACCGTGCTCGCGAGTCTCGCGAGTGTGCGCCAGGCATTGGGACGCCATGAATCGGCGGAGCAGCTATGGAGGCGAGTACTCGACATTCGCGAGCGAACTCTTGCGCCCAACCATTTCGCGCTCGCCACCGCTCTCGAGCACCTCGCGGATTCGTGTTCTGCGCGGGGCAAGCTCGGAGAGGCCCTTCAGCTGTTCCAGCGCGCGCTCACCATCCGCGAGCTGACTCTTGGCGCCGGTGACTCCAGCCTTCGTGTTTCCCGCGACCGCATCGCGGATCTCCAGCTTCAGGCCTCCGAGGAATCTCTCGAGTCGACTCTTGAAGCACGCGCTCCTGCGCGGGAGAAGTATCGCCTTCTCTCGGCCGACCACAGCAGAGTCAGCGCCCCCCGGCAAGTGCGGACCAGGAGCGCGGTAACCCAATTGAGAGTCACGGCACCGGACATAGAGCGAGAGGCATCCACGACGGAGTATATCGGACCGCCGTCTCAACTCCCGGTCGCCGAGATCGACCCGGGTGATGTCCGACCCCCGCAACCTGGGCCGGGCAACTACCGCGACATCATCCTGAGCATACGGCAGGAGCTGGAAGACGACTACGACGCCGAGACCCTGCGTCATCGCGCGGCGGAGGTCATTGGACCGGTCGTCGCGGCTTTGAGGCAACGACAGAAAGCGGCTGTGATCACCGTGAGCGCTATGGCTCTTCTGATAGTATTGGCGGGTGTCTCTCGCGCCTGGAGCGAATCGACGCCGGCGGCAACTGCAGAGGAAATATCCCTTATCCCCGGAAGCCGGCCAACCGCCGTGCCCTCGGCAGCGGAAGTTTCCAGCCGTTCTGTCGCTTTGCTGAATGCTGCGGCGAAGCAGCCAGCGAGTGCGTCTGCAGCCGCTACTCCGGTCGGGCCTTCGTCGAGAGCGCGCGTCGTGGAGCAGCGAAGCCCGACGAAAAAAGCGACGGACAGAAGATCAGAGCCGGCGGCAATCTCGATTCCTCACGTATCGTCGGCTTTGATGGCAGGGTTTGATTCCGTGGTCCGGGCGCGAACCGCGCCGCCGCGAGGAGTAAGCGAACCGGTCGCGGTTGCGTTGCCGCCCGTAAGCAGTGCCCCGCAGCGCCTGATCTTCGAACGTGACGATCAGGTCATCGCACCTCAGCGCGCACGCTTGATCGGCACACTGCCCGCCCCACGCTATCCCGAGCAGCTGCTGGATGTGCAGGCGGATGTCCGGATTCGCTTCGAGGTCGACGCATCGGGCCGGCCTGTCATGTCGAGCCTCTCGGTGCTGACTTCGCCCAACATGTTTTTCACAGCTTCGGTGCTCAAGGTGATCCCGGGCCTGCGGTTCGAGCCGGCGCGTTCCGGCGGGCCGGATTCCAAAGCCATCAAGGATGTTGTGCAGCTCGGGTTCCAGTTCCGCCCCACGAAATAGCGGGTCGCATCGGCTAGCGGGCCACGGAGTTAACAATCGGCCATACCGCTTCCCTTGCCGGCGATACCCCCACTGATACCCCCAAGGAGTTGCTTAATCTGAAATTGGCTGCCTCATAGGGTCCCGTTGCCAGGAACACCTGACAGTGCGCGACTTATCATTCGCTCGACTTCCTCGCTCGCATTTACCCACTTTATCTCGACTTCAGGATGGGCGTTGCGAAATACCCGAAAGACTTCGTCCCCGAACGCTTGGCCGATCGTCGCGACCCCCGCGAAGTTCAATACCACCCGCGAAAACCTTTCGAACCTCGTAACAAGCCGTTTCGCTTGAGAACGCGACACAAGGCTGTCTTCGCCGAGCTGAGCGAGCTTAACTGGGACGTGCGTCACATCAAAGTGATATTGATCGGGGGCTGCGAATCTTTCGAAAACCTCACCTGTCGTTCGAGGTGATGCTGGGTCGATTTCCATATTCACCCAGGTGCCGCTGATAGTCTCACCGCGTTCGAGCAGCCAGTCGTCGTTGTCGGGAAAATGAAAGAACATGAGGTTGCCCGCATAAAGCGAGTACTGATCAAAGACGCGACTTGTAAAGAATATTCCCTCCCCACTGTGCCTCGACGGGTCGGTTGTCAATTTGCCTTTGGAGAGTTCCAGCATGACATCGCTCTCGCGTTCGAGCTGGAATGCCTCTTTAACTTTCTTGAAAATTCCAATGCCATTATCGTAGACGTTGATCTGTACGCGAACGGAGTTCATCAAGAGGATCAGCCGCACCTCTGTGCCGCCCGAATGGTCGATAGCGTTGTTCACCATCTCGGTGACCCCGTACTGGCAGATTGCTCTCACATTGTCGGGAAGCGTGGCAACGTAAGGCCGCACGAATTCTTCCCACACATCGTGTTCAGCGAGGCCTTCCAGCGAAAAAGTCCGGTTATCTTCAACCTGTACGAGCTCGTATTTCCGAGAGCGCGTCGTGCCCTTCGCGATCGCCGTTCCCGATCGCACCAGTTCGCGGAGGTGCTTGTTGACCGCCTGCCGTGATAGCCCGAAATCCGCCGCGGCTGTTCCGGCTATATCTTGCTCTCCGGCAAAGATTAGATGAAGCAGGCGCCGTTGGATCTCGGGGTGGGTTTGTGGCCTCGCCATGTATTGGAAACTAATCGGTGGTAATTAGTTTCCAATCCCCACCCCTAGAATTTCTCGGCACTACTTCGGACTGATTCTTCCCCTGAGACGCGAAAAGCGAGGCCCGTTTGGACCTCGCTAGATCGTGTTGGACTTCCTGAAAGTGGAGGCGCGGGGATTCGAACCCCGGTCCGAGACAAGATCGACCACAGCGTCTACGTGCGTATTCCACCGATTGAGGTCTCCAGCCGCTGGCCAGTGGACAGCCCACTTCTGGACAAGTC
>JALYKM010000054.1 GCA_030774785.1 Gemmatimonadota bacterium | reverse complement strand
ACGATAGGTAAATGTCCACGGACAAACACTGGGCGAGGTGGGGAGAATTGGACCCCTATTACGCCGTCGTCACTCACGACATCTTTCGCAAGAATCGCTTGTCTGCGGAAGCATTGGCGGAGTTCTTTCATGGTGGCGAACTCCATGTCGCCGAGATGTGGGGAACGATTGAGAAACACATCCGGCCGGGTTTCTCGCCCGCGTCGGCGCTCGATTTCGGATGTGGAACTGGGCGCATCGTTATTCCAATGGCAGCTCATTGCCACGTGACGGGCGTAGACGTATCTCCGGCGATGCTCCGCGAGGCCGAGAGAAACGCAGCCGCTCATGGGATCACCAATGTTCGGTTCACTGATACAATCGATGATGGCCCCTACGATCTCGTTCATTCCTACATAGTGTTCCAGCACATTCCCGTGAAGCGCGGCTTGGCTCTAACCGGCCGGCTCTTCGACGTTCTCTCAAAAGAAGGTATTGCCGTGCTGCATTATGTATACGCCACTGACGCGAATGTCGTGATGCGCATGATCGGCCGAGGCGTTCGGCGGCTTCCCTTCGTGCATGGCGCCATAAACGTCGTACGCGGACGGCCGTTCTTCGACCCACCGATGGAAATGAACCCCTACCCGCTGAACCGCCTGTTCGCACTCTTTCAGGCGAGAGGATTTGTCAGCGCGCTGATCCGACATACCAACCACAATGGCAGTGTGGGAGTGACGTTCTATTTGTGGCGGTAAGAATCACCCTTGCTTGCAACGAAATTCAATGGCGTCCCGCAAACGTACGGGAGCTGAAGCACCACAAGCGGAGCGCGTGCATACCATCGTTCAGTTCGACGACATAATCTTTTCGCTGCAGGAGTTCGGGGGAATATCCACTTATTGGATCCAGCTTGCCCACGCCCTGCAAGCGCGTGGCAACGTTGGCGTCGTTAGGAATGCGGGCTCCAGAATGACACAGCTCTTTCCCGTGTTGAGCAAGGCTCCAGTGTTTCATTCATCGTATTTCAGGGTTCCGCTGTCTTCTCGCACAAGATGCGTTGTAACAGTTCACGATCTCGCCTTCGAACTCGGAGTGATCCAAAAGCCGACAAGCATATTTAGCAAAGGACTTCGCTCCCGGGCAATCCGCCGGGCGGATGCGATAGTGTGCGTGTCCCATAACACGAAGGAGGAACTTCTTCGGTGTTATCCGTTCATCCAAACGCATGCGTGCATTCGCGTAATCCATCACGGCTGCGGCTGTATACCTGACCGCGCAGTCGGCGCGCAGGAACCGGTGGCCCGCCGAGAGCAGCCGTTCGCGCTCTTTGTTGGCGGCAGAGGTGGCTATAAGAATTGTTTCCTTGCTTTGGAAGCATTTGCGCTGTCGAAGTTCGGCCGCGAAGCAACGCTCGTCTGCTCCGGGACCCCGCTTACCGAGCTTGAAATGAAGTACATTCGCAGGCTGAAGTTGGAGCACCGAGTTCAGGTTCAGCCGCGTGTGTCGACGGCGAAACTCGTCGATCTATACAGGCACGCGGAGGTGCTCCTCTATCCTTCAGGTTATGAGGGTTTTGGCTTTCCGATCGTAGAGGCCATGTCACAGGGCTGCCCGGTCATTGCATCGAATCGATCGGCAATTCCGGAGACTGCCGGACACGCGGGCGTCCTGCTATCGGATCTGGATCCGCAATCGATGGCGGATGCGATCGACCGAGTGGTTGAACCGGCGAATCGTCGTCAGCTTTCGCGGCTGGCGGTGCAGAACGCAGCTCGATTTACGTGGGCGGCCTCCGCTGAGGCACACGAGGGGCTGTATCGGGAGTTGAGCTGAGCATCAAATTCTGGAGAAGAAGCTGCCTCGACCGCGTCAACGTAGCGCGGCAGCCGGTGTCCCGCGTTTCGCACAATGCCGGGCACGGCGGTCCCGTCTGCGCTTCACGCGGCAGCGATGTGACTCCCAATAAACCCGCCGCGCTGTGACGGCGGCCCGGGGACTCATCGCCTGCCGCCAGTTAGGGGTTCCCGGTGCTCAAGACCATCCAGGAGCTCGCGCCATGCGCGCTTCGCATGCTCACGTGTGTAGCGTGATTCTGCCGCGCGGCGCGCGGCGCGTCCCATGCATTCCCTCTCCGGTGGAGCATCGCGCAAATGCAAAACCGTGTCGACCAGCGCATCTATGTCCCCGGGTGCTACGACGCGACCCGCGCCCTCTTCCGAGACAACCATGGCTAGCTCGGAATCCGGATCAGCAACCGCAATGATCGGACGCCCCGCTGCCATTGCGTTGTACAAACGACTCGGGACCGACAACCCCCTGGTTCGTGGTCGCATTGGAATGAGATATACGTCCGCCGCATTCAAGTATGCAGAAAGATCGGCATACCCGCACGGCGGCAGCAGCAGCACGTTGGAGAGATTTCGCTTATGGATCGCGTTGGCGACCTGGTCGAAGCGAGCTCCGCGCCCGACGAGCACGAACCGGATACCGTCGTCATTCTTCAGCCGCTCCGCTGCGGCCAATAGGAGCTCGAGGTCATGTGTTCGCCCCATGTTGCCGGCGAAAAGCACGACAAACTCGTCACTAAGGCCCCACTTTCGCCGAGCATCAAAACCGGCCATCTGGTCCGGATACACGCCCTCGACATCGGCCCAGTTAGTAATGACGCGTATGTTACCGCGGGTAGCGGCGTCAGCTCGATCTTCGAGCTTGCGGCGCATATCCCGCCCAAGCACGACGTTCACCGCGGCGCGTTGTTGCAATCGCAGCGCCGCGTGGGTGAAAATTCGCATGACATAGCTTTGCCGCCGGATTAACCCGAGCTCTGCCAGCAGCTCTGGATAAACGTCGTGCAGCAGCACGACCAGCGACGCTCCCCTGAGCCTTACTGCGGCACCAACCAAGTGCGGCAAAACGGGAGGATTGGTCACGGCCAGTACCGTATCGCAGGAACGAATGTGGCGAAGGAGGTATGCGCAGGCAGCCGCCGAAAAACGCAATCCATCAGCAATCCGAAGAAGGGGCGAAGTGCTCTTGCGCTGTGGCGGTCCTAGCAGGATGAGTTTTGGCTCGGCTTCGGTCACACCGATTTGTCCAGTACCGCGGCGCGTAATCACACGCACGTCGCGATCGCGAGCGAGATCCTCGGCGATCCGGGCGACGTAGAAACCGGTGGACGGTTCCGGATCATGCACTTCGCAGACAACCCACAGCTTGCGAGCACGAGTCATCGCGACGACTCAGTGCTCAGCTTCTTTGCCATCACCTCGCCGACCACTTTGGACGTCAAATCGATCGCGCTCCGACAACGTCGGCTGTACGAGAAACCTCAAGCTGCTTTCGCCCAGCAGCCGTTCCCCGCGCAGCCGCTCGGGCGGCCGCCACGGCGTACCAACGAACGCTGAGCTGAGGTTCGTTCAAGGCTGGAGCATAAGGCTGCGACTGCACGGCGTCAAACCCCTGGACAAGGGCTTGATCCTTTGAAGCCTCTCTTCCTCGACAGCCGCGAGGAAGGCTCCACATCTTCATTAGGACGGCGGATGCATTCCCCGACTCAAACTGGAGCGGAGCCGAACCCGACCCCGCTACGAGCGCAGCCCCCTACCGGCTCTATAACATCGGAAATAACCATCCCGTAGAACTAACACGGGGGATAGAGCTTCTCGGAGTGGTATCGAGAGTATTGCCGCTGAGATTGAGCGCAGCGCCAGCCTAGTCTATCGAAGTGGAAATGTCTTTAGCCAGCACACCATCGGCTTACGCGCGGAGCGCCGGGGGTTCCTTGGCTGGAGTGTCCTTGACCGAAATCTCCTTGACCGAAATCTCCTTGCCAGCGACATCCGCCGTGAGAATCGGCGGCGTCGGATGCGGATGGAAGTCGGGGACGAGGCTTCGCAGCAATTGTCTGAGCTCGTCGTCGGGATGCTCGGCTTCCGCCGCGTTCACGAGGGCCTCGATCCGGCGCATGACACCTTCGGGCAGAAGGCCATTTCGTGCGCGCAAGACCTTGGGGTGATCCGTCGTCAAAACGTTCTCGGCGCTGAAAAACATCTCCTCGTAAAGCTTTTCGCCGGGTCGCATGCCGGTGAACTTGATCTCGATGTCGCTGCCGACGATCAGACCTGAGAGTCTGATCAAATCGGTGGCGATGTCGACGATCCGGATCGGCTCACCCATGTCGAGCAGAAAGACTTCACCACCGCGTCCGAGAGCGCCGGCCTGGAGCACCAGCTGCACCGCTTCAGGAATGGTCATGAAGTAGCGCTGCATTTCGGGGTGCGTGACGGTGACTGGCCCGCCAGCGCGAATCTGTCTCAAGAATGTGGGGACCACGCTGCCTCTGCTTCCCAGCACATTTCCAAAGCGTACGGAGACGAAGTTGCGCTCGTGCTTCGACGCGGCGCGTTGGACGATGAGCTCGGCGATTCTCTTCGTCGCACCCATAACGCTGGTGGGACGGACAGCCTTGTCGGTCGAGATGAGGACGAAGAGCTCGCACCCTGCTTCGAGGGCAGCGTCCACCATGTTGAGTGTACCGAACACGTTGTTCGTGATAGCTTCGATCACGTTTTCTTCCATCAGGGGCACGTGCTTGTGCGCCGCGGCGTGGAAGACAGCATGGGGTTTGAACGCTCTGAAGGTCGCAGCGACCCGCTTGCGATCGCGAACATCTGCGATCACAGGCATGAAGCCGACGTCGGGGAAATCACCTTTAAGCTCGTGCAGGATGTCGAAGATCGAGTTCTCGCCATGGCCCAGCAGCACTACACATGACGGAGCCAATCGCGCGATTTGGCGACACAGCTCGCTACCGATCGACCCACCAGCACCCGTAATTAGTACGGTTTCACCGGTGGCCAGCTCGGCTACCGCGGCAAGGTCGGTCTCTACCGGAGTCCGTCGCAGAAGGTCCTGAATCTCGACCTCGCGGAGGCTCGTTCCGTTCGTCTTCGCCGAGATCAGCTCGGGAAGACTCGGCACGGTGAGAGTGGGGATCCCGCAATCAAGGCCGGCTCGAACCACCTTACGGACGACATCGCCGTGGGCTGACGGCATTGCGATAATGAGCTCGGATACGCCGTGCTGCTCGACGAGTCCCTTGATGGCGCTGAGGGTGCCCATAACGGGAAGTTCGAGGAGCGTGTGGTTCTGCTTTGTCGGATCATCGTCCACGAAGCCGATCGGCTCGAATCCGAGGCGGGGATTCGCAATCAGCTCCTTGGCAACGAGTTTGGCCGTCTCGCCAGCGCCGACGATCAGCGCAGGCCGCCCTGGATCGGTACGCCTGCGCCGCGGATTCTTAAGGCGAAGAGTTCGCGCAAGGAGTCGCGGAAGCGCGATCGCTGCGGTCGTGAGGAATGCGTCGATAAACACGACCGAAAACGGCACACGGCCGGCGCTGACCTGAGTAGCCGGCATGATCCAAAAGCCGATAATAGCTGCGACGATCGCGGCGACGCCACCCGCCACGAGGACCTGCCTTAGTTCGCCTATGCTCGCGTGGCGCCAAAGGCGCCGATACATCCCGAGGTTGTAGAAGATGGCGAGGCGAAGGGGACCGGCGAGAAAAATGTACGGCAGAACAATGCGCAGGTTCTGTCCGAGCCAGCTGAAATCTTCGAAGCGAACAATGAACGCGATGAGCGGCGCTACGACGAGCGCTGCGGCGTCGAGCATGAAGAGATGCCGGTTTCTCATCCGCTTGGGGAGGAACGTTCTTAGTGGTGTCACTTGCTGGCTTGCGGGTGGTGTAAGAGGATTCGGTAAATTTATCGGCGTTCAACAGCAGGAGGTATCCGACCGGCAAACAAAAGTAGCGTGGTGCTGGGGTAGGGACTAGTCTGCGTCTTTGGATGACAATTTCTCTGCCGCAGTGTCTCTTATGGTACGTTCAGATCAGTCTCAACCTCGCTGCCCAACTCTTTTCCCCGGTATCGTTACAACATGTTGACTCCGTTCGCGAGAGTTCTCGTCACATGCGGGTAGCGATCGTGGGTGGCGGGATCGTCGGGCTTGCGACCGCACACAAACTCCTGCTCTCGAAGCCGAGCTGGAGCGTATGCGTCCTGGAGAAGGAGCTTGAGGTTGGCCAGCACCAGTCGGGCCACAACAGTGGCGTGCTGCACGCTGGTCTCTACTACACACCCGGATCTCAAAAGGCTCGTCTGGCGGTAAGCGGCATCAGACAGATGACCGCCTACGCGCGAGATCACGGCATTTCACATGAGATCTGTGGGAAATTGGTTGTTGCGACGAACGAGATGGAGATCCCGCGACTCCGCAATCTGGAGGAGCGCGGAAAGCAGAACGGTCTAAAGGGGATTCGTTGGCTGGAGGGTTCCGAGATCCGTCAAGTCGAGCCGCACTGCGCTGGCATCGCGGCGCTCCACGTTCCGGAAGAGGGTATCATCGACTACCCAGCCGTGTGCCGATCGCTGGCGGCCGATGTCGAGTCACGAGGCGGACGCATTAAAACGAAGTTCAAGGTGACATCGATTTTCGACGGGCGAGGCGAGTGGGTTCTTCGCAGCCGAGAAGGGGAGACGACGGCTGATTTTATCATAGGGTGCGCCGGGCTTCATAGCGATCGGGTGGCATCACTCTCCGGAACGGCAACAGAAGTAAGGATCGTCCCTTTCCGGGGCGAATACTTCAAGCTGCGCCCACAAGCGCAACGGCTGGTGCGAAACCTCATTTATCCAGTACCTGACCCGGTCTTTCCCTTCCTGGGCGTGCATTTCACGAGACTCATTTCGGGCGGGATCGAAGCCGGCCCGAATGCAGTTTTGGCGCTGGCGCGGGAAGGATATCGCAAACGAGACATGAACCCCCGCGACATTTGGGATTCGCTCGCCTACCGTGGCCTGTGGCGGTTCCTGAAGACTCATTACCGGATGTGCGCCGGAGAGATTCGCCGCTCGTTTTCGGTGCACTCTTTCGGAGACTCCTTGAGGCGCTTGGTGCCGGAACTGCGTGATGACGATCTGGAGGCGGGTGGGGCAGGGGTCCGCGCGCAGGCGATGACCCGCGATGGGAATCTCGTTCAGGACTTTGCGTTCGTGCAGCGTCCGCGCGCACTCCATGTCGTCAACGCCCCGAGTCCCGCTGCGACCGCATCGCTGGCAATCGCGGGCGAGATCGTTCGGATGATTGGAGCGGCATGATTCGCGCTGCCGCGCGCGTTGACTCTCGTATTGCACAGCCATAAGTTCACGGGTTCCACGAGGGCCGACGCGCGGCTCGTTTTATTAAGGGAAAACTCACATTTCTGCCGTCCGCGGGACGGATACAATGGCTGATATTCGCGGCAAGAACATTCTCGTCATCGGTGGGGCTGGATTCATCGGATCACACGTCGTCGATGAGCTTCTCAAGGAGGATGTGAAGCAGGTAATCGTATACGACAACTTCGCCCGCGGTGCTCGCGGGAATCTCGACGAGGCGCTCACCGACTCCCGCGTCCGGATATTCGAAGTTGGCGGCGACATTCTTCACACCGACGTTCTTGCTTCCGCTGTAAGTGAGTCGGACCAGGTGATCCACCTCGCCGCCCTCTGGCTTCTCCAGTGCTACGACTACCCACGCGTCGCGTTCGACGTCAACATCCGCGGCACGTTCAACGTTCTCGAGGCTTGCCAACAGAAGGGAATCGAGCGACTCGTCTACTCCTCCTCGGCGTCGGTATACGGTGATGCGGTGGAGATCCCGATGACAGAGGATCACCCGTTCAACAATCGAACTTTCTACGGCGCGACCAAGATCGCCGGAGAGGCGATGTGCCGCGCCTTCGCCGAGAGATACGGCCTCTCCTACGCCGGGCTTCGCTACATGAACGTCTACGGCGCGCGGCAGGATTACAAGGGCACGTACATCGCGGTGATCATGAAGCTCCTCGATCGCCTGGACCAGGGACTCCCTCCGATTCTCTACGGCGACGGATCGCAAGCCTACGACTTCATCTATGTCAGTGATTGCGCGCGCGCGAACGTTTGCGCGCTCAAGAGCAACGCGACCGACTCCTTCTACAACGTGGGCAGCGGCACGAAGACATCCCTGAAGGAGTTGTGCGAGCTGATTCTGGAGGTGACGGGATCCTCGCTTCCCATACACTACGAGCCGGCGGGCAAGACATTCGTTACCAACAGAATCGGAAGCACCAAGAAGGCCGAGAAGGAAATCGGCTTCCGGACGACGATCGAGTTGCGTGACGGTCTGGAGCGGCTCATGGAGTGGCGCGACTCGCACAAGCAGGTCGTTGCCGAGCGCGCACTTTTCGCGTAGCGAGGGACGCCCGACCGGACGGTCCCATGTGCGGAATCACTGGAATTTTCAACGTCAACGGAGCGCCCGTCTCCGTCAGTGTGCTGAAGCGCATGACGGACGCGGTGCGACATCGCGGACCAGACGGGGAAGGCGTCTGGACATCGTCGTTCGTCGGATTTGGCCACCGCCGACTGGCGATTCTCGATCTTTCGCCGCTCAATCACCAGCCCATGCAGTCCACCGACGGGTCGATGATCCTGATCTACAACGGCGAGATCTACAACTTCCAGAACATCCGCGTCGAGCTGGAGGCGAAGGGTTACCAGTTCCGATCGACGGGGGACACCGAGGTTCTGCTTAACGCCTACCACGCGTGGGGAGATGACTGTGTCAACCGCTTTAACGGGATGTTCGCGTTTGCGATTTGGGACCACCGCCGGCATCGCCTATTCATCGCCCGCGACCGTTACGGCATAAAGCCGCTCTACTACCACTTCTCAGGCGGTACGCTGTTGTTCGGCTCGGAAATTAAATCCCTGCTTTGCCATCCTGCGCTGACGGCGCGCGTCGACCTTCCGGCGCTGAACGAGTACTTCTCGTTCCAAAACATCTTCACCGACCGGACGTTGTTCGATGGCGTCAAGCTGCTGCCCGCCGCGCACACCCTTTCGCTTTCGCTCGGCGATGCAGATTCGCTCGCGGTTAAGCGCTACTGGGATTTTGAGTTCTCTGAATCGGACGCCGGCTCGGAAGAGGAATATCTGGAGGAACTGCACCGACTCTTCGACCAGGCCGTGAACAGGCAGCTGGTGAGCGATGTCGAGATCGGCTCGTATCTGAGCGGCGGGATGGATTCCGGAGCGGTGACGTGCGTCGCTGGCAAAAACTTCCGCAACCTCAAGACTTTTACGGGAGGATTCGATGTTTCTTCGGCATCCGGGCTGGAGGCCGGGTTCGACGAGCGCGGCAAAGCGGAGTTTCTGTCGAACCAGTTCAAGACCGAGCACTACGAGGTGGTTCTCAAGGCGGGGGACATGGAGCGCGTCATGCCCAAGCTCATTTGGCACCTCGAAGATCTTCGCGTCGGCCAGAGCTACCCGAATTATTACGTATCGCGCCTTGCGTCGCGCTTCGTCAAGGTCGTGCTGTCGGGGGCGGGCGGTGATGAGCTCTTCGCCGGTTATCCATGGAGATACTACCGTGCAGTCGTCAGTGACACGCCGGAACATCACCTGGACAAGTACTACAACTATTGGCAACGACTGATCCCGGACAACCTGAAGCCGTGCTTCTTTCAGGGAAAGCTTCACGAGCAGGTCCTGTCACGCGACACAAAGGATATCTTCCGCGGGGTCATGAACGGTCACTATCAGGTCGCGAGCTCTCCAGCTGATTACGTGAACCGCTCCCTTTACTTCGAGGTCAAGACGTTTTTGCACGGACTGCTCGTCGTTGAGGACAAGCTTAGCATGGCACACAGTCTCGAGACTCGCGTCCCATTTCTCGACAACGACCTCGTTGATTTCGCGGTCAGGCTTCCAGTGAAATACAAGCTGAAGAACCTGAACGAAGTCGTGAGACTAAATGAGAACGAGCCCGGACCCAAGACGGTGCGCTATTACAACGAGACGGGCGACGGCAAGCTGCTTCTGCGGAAAGTCCTGCGCCGATACGTTCCGGAGGACTATGCCAACGGTGCAAAGCAGGGGTTTTCAGCACCCGACGCGAGTTGGTTCAAGGGTGAGAGCATCGACTATATTAAAGACGTTCTGTTCGACAAGCGCGCACGCATCTACGACTACATCCAGCCCGAGACGGCAAAAAGCCTGCTGCAGGAGCACTTCTCGGGTGCGCAGAACCGCCGGCTCCTGATCTGGTCGCTACTCTGCTTCGAGTGGTGGTGCAAGATCTTCCTGGATGGACAGACTCCCGCACAGTCCGCATAAAAGGTCCGACTGATGATACCGATAACGAAGGCCGTTTTTGACGAGTCCGACCTGGAGATCATCCAGGAGCCTTTGAAATCCGGCTGGGTGGTTCAGGGCAAGTTCGTCAAGGAGTTCGAGGACCGTTTCGCGGCAATGGCGAAATCCCGACACGCCATTGCGACCTCTTCCTGCACCACGGCGCTTCACATCGCTGCGGCAGCGCTGGGAATCAAGCCAGGCGATGAGGTGCTGGTGCCCGCGTTCACCTGGATCGCCACACCCAACTGCGTCGAGTACATGGGTGCGCGGCCGGTTTTCGTTGACGTCGATCTTCGCACGTTCAATATCGATGTCGACCAGATCGAGCGGTATATCACCCCGCGGACTCGCGCGATTATCCCCGTGCACCTGTTCGGCCTCTCAGCCGACATGGCTCCGATCATGGAGCTCGCGCGAAGACACGATCTCCGCGTGATCGAAGATGCGGCGTGCTCGTTCGACAGCTGGTATCGTGGGCAGCACACTGGGACGTTCGGAGACATTGGAGCCTTCTCCTTCCACCCGCGAAAGGCGATTACCACGGGAGAGGGCGGAATGATCACCACGCAGCGCGACGAGCTCGCCTCTTTGTCGCGCACGCTTCGGGACCACGGCGCCAGCCGTTCCGATCTCGAGCGTCATGACCAGAAGTACTCGTTTCTGCTGGCGGAGTATCACAACCTCGGCTACAACTTCAGGATGACAGACATTCAAGGAGCGCTCGGCGTCTCGCAAATGCGGAAGTCTGCGCAGATCATGGCTTCACGGCGCGCGGGAGCGGCGCGCTACGACGAGCTCCTGAGAGAGTTTGATTGGCTCGGGTTGCCTTACC
Organism: Gemmatimonadota bacterium; assembly: GCA_030774785.1. Lineage (GTDB taxonomy): Bacteria > Gemmatimonadota > Gemmatimonadetes > Gemmatimonadales > Gemmatimonadaceae > UBA4720. Next base: position 28,176 of record JALYKM010000054.1, on the reverse strand, counting down.
GTCACCAGGATTACGTACACGGCTACCAGTCGTACGTCTGTCTGTTTCGTCCGGAAGAGCCTGACCTCGCCGAGTGCGAGCGACTGTTCGACTGCCGGAACGCGATCATGGCCTCGCTCGAGACGAAGGGAATTATCACCAGGCAGGGCACACACGCGCCGCCGCACCTGCACTACTACGCGGAGAAGTACGGTATCACACCCCCTGACTACCCGAACGCGTACATGGCGGAGCGTCTCTCCCTCACCCTGCCTCTGTTCGCCGGCATGACCGAAGGCGAATCGGAGCAGGTGGTCAGCGGGCTCGCCAACGAATTCGAGCGGCGTTACACACAGCCATCGTCGCTGATCGCACAGCACCCGGTTCCGTGACCGACAGGAGCTTCGCCGAGCTCCGAAGCGAGTTGGAACGATTCCACTGGGAGCGCCAGCGTGAATTGCTCGAGAAATGGAATCGATCGCTGCCCTTTGGCGACGGCATAGTGGATCGCTGGGAGCGCGCGAAGTTTCTCGGCTTCGGAGAGGGAGCGAGCATTTACGACAGCGCGGTGATAATCGGCGATGTGAAGGTAGGGGAGAATACGTGGATCGGACCCGCGACTGTCTTGGACGGCTCTGGAGGACTTACGATCGGCAGCTACTGCTCGATCTCGGCGGGAGTGCACATCTACTCGCACGATTCCGTCAAGTGGGCTCTGTCTGGCGGAGTCGCGGAATACGAGCGTGCTCCGGTGAGCATCGGCAGCAACACATATATCGGTCCGATGACGATTGTGGGGAAGGGTGTGCGCATCGGAGAACACTGCCTCGTTGGGGCAAATTCAGTCGTGAACAAGGATCTGCGCGATTTCTCCATCGCCTACGGCACCACCTGCCGCGTCGTGGGGAAGGTGCGGGTGAGCGGCAAGAGTGTGCAGCTTCTGTACAATGAGGACCCGTAAGTGAGCTCGGAAGCACAACGGCAGACGGAATCCACGTTCGGCTTCAAGTGGGCGAAGCGCGAGACCTACGAATCGGAGGCGATGCGGAACACCGCCCGCGAATGGCTGTTCGAGCGCTATTGCGGCGGTGATCCCGCCGTCCTCGCCGAGTGGCTTTCAGGCGGCCGCAAGAAAATTCTGGACGCGGGCTGCGGCGCCGGATTCAGTGCGATGCTTTTCTTCGCCGATCATCTGCGAAATCACGACTACATCGGTGCTGACATATCGGATGCGGCGAACGTGGCCCGCGAGCGATTTAGGGAAGCGGGATATCCGGGAACGTTCATCAAGCGCGACCTGCTGGATCTCCCGATCGGGGATGACTCGCTGGATATGATCTTCAGCGAAGGGGTGCTTCATCACACCGACAGCACGGAAGGCGCAATCAAGGCTCTTGCGCCCAAGCTTCGAGAAGGGGGGCGCTTTCTCTTCTACGTATACGCCAAGAAGGCCGTTGTCCGCGAATTCACGGACGACGCGATTCGTGATTCGCTCCGGTCGCTGAGCGACGAAGACGCGTGGAAGGCGCTGGAGCCGCTCACGAAACTCGGCATCGCGCTCGGCGAGCTAGGCGCCGAGCTCATGGTTCCCGCGGACATTCCATATCTTGGAATCAAGGCCGGGCGGCTCGACCTCCAGAGATTCTTCTACTGGAACGTCTGCAAGGTTTACTATCGTCCGGAGTTCACGCTCGACGAGATGAACCACATCAACTTCGACTGGTTCCGGCCGCTGAATTGTCATCGCCAGACTCCCGAGGAAGTTTCACGGTGGTGTGAGGAAGCGCGCATGGAGATCGAGCATATGGATGTCCAGCAAGCGGGCATCACTGTGGTCGCCCGGATGAAGGGAAGAGTGGATTGATGAAGTTCGTGCGCCGGCTGCTGTTCGCCGTCGGTGACGACGCGCGACACGTGCCGTGGCTGATCGCCCAAATGACTGCGGTGGCGCTGCTGGAGCTGCTTACGATCGGCGGAATTCCGCCTCTGGTGTCGCTGCTGACGCGTCCCGAGGGCGCCGTAAATCGTCCGGGCATGCGCACTCTCTACGCGTTGAGTGGCGCCAGCGATACGGGAGCGTTCATATGGATATTCGGTCTCGCCTTGCTGCTGCTGTTTGTGCTCAAGGCAATCCTCAGCGCCGCGACCAGCTATCGTCAGTTCAAGTTCAGCTACCACGTGCAGATGGCGCTGGGGAAGCGGATGCTGGAGCGGCTTCTCGCGCATGACTACGCTTTCTTCCTCCAGCAGAACACCGCCATTCTGTTGAAAAACGTCACCACCGAAGTTCTGCTGTTCGCGGGGGGCGTTCTCATTCCGACGCTTCAACTTGTGACGCAGGCGATGATACTCATAACAATCGTCGCGCTGCTGGCGTGGGCGTCCGCTGCGACCGCTGCGCTTACGGTTGGCATCATCGGTGGAATGATCGGGCTGCTTTACATCCTTTTGCACCGGCGACTCAATGCGTGGGGAATCGTGCGTGAGGCCAAGCTCTCCGAGCTCAATCGAACCACGCACCAGGCGTTGGCCGGCGTTAAGGCCGTCAAGACGACGGGATCGGAAGGGCTTTTTCTAGACGAGTTCGCGCGGCACGGGCTCGTGTACGCGCGATCGAACACGCTCTATCAGACTGCCGCTGTCACTCCTCCGCTCATCATCGAGCTCGTGCTGTTCGGTGGCGGTATAGCGGTAATGCTCTACTACTCTCAACACGGTCGGGACGTCAGAACACTTCTTCCGCTGGTCACCCTGTTCGGCGTGGCGGCATACCGGATTCTGCCCGCGGCTCGCCTCATATTCGCCCACGTCGTCACGATCCGCTACAACATGCAATCGCTCAACGTCATCGTTGATGCGCTGCGCGATTGGAGTGCGACTCCGACTCCGATCTCCGCGCCGTCGGCTCGCCCGGCTCGCGCTCTGCCGCTCCAGACCGAGATCAGGCTCAATGAGGTGAGCTATCAGTATCCGGGAGCGAACCGGTCTGCGATAGAGGACATATCACTTTCGATAAAGGCCGGGACGCACGTTGCGTTCGTCGGGAGCTCCGGGGCGGGGAAGACAACCGTCATGGATCTCGTCCTCGGCTTGCTTGCGCCAACGAGTGGCACTATCGAGATCGACGGCCAGCGGCTCACGCCGGAGCTCAGGCCGCAGTGGCAGCGCACGATCGGCTACGTTCCCCAGCAGGTCTTTCTGGCGGATGCAACTCTGCGACGGAATATCGCGTTTGGAGTTCCTACCGACCTGATCGATGACCGGGCGGCTCAAAGCGCGGTCCAGCGCGCCTGCCTCTCGACATTGGTGGGGCGGCTCCCTAAGGGTCTCGATACCGATGTGGGCGAGAATGGCGCTCGCCTGTCGGGAGGCGAACGGCAGCGTGTTGCGATCGCTCGAGCACTCTATACATCCCCGAGTGTTCTGATTCTGGATGAAGCAACGAGCGCGCTCGACTCTGTAACGGAGCGCGATATCAACGACGAATTGCTGGAGTCTGCCGGGGGCCTCACCATCATTATCGTCGCGCACAGGCTGAGCACGGTTCGCAACTGTGACCGTCTCATTCTGATCAAGAACGGGCGCATAGAGGCGGAGGGAGGATACGACGATTTAGTGCGACAGAGTGAGGAGTTCGCTGAAATGGAGCGACTGGCGGTAGGTTCCTGATTGATAACCGTATTCTACGCGCGGTTCGCGTACGTGAATCCGGGTGTCCCGCATTTCCTGAACGCGCTACAAACCGCTCCGCCCGAAGGTCTGCGAGCCGTCAACGTCTCGGATCATACGCTTGAGGAAGTAAGTCTCTTTGCAGCGGAGTCGTCGACGATCGCCATCGACCAGTCGATAGAGAACGCCGGGACCTGGGTGCCGGCTAATGACTTTTCCATTTACCGCATTCGCGGAAATCACCCCGCCTCGTTTTTTGCTGAGATCTCGGAGCGACTCTGGACTGCGGGCGCGCGCCGTCTCTTCATGAGCAACTTTGATCTGCACGACGTCCGCATTCCACCGCTGCTGGAGAAAATCACGGGGAAGGTCGACGCGATATCGTGGATGTTTGAGAAGCGTCCACTGACGTGGACCGAAATCCCAGCGCAATATCGTGATCCATGGCTCACGCCGGAGCACAATCCTCTCGTGACCTGGAACCTGGTCCGTGCGGTAGCACCCGTTCGGATCGAGCTGCCTTTTTCTCTCGCGCCCGAAGAGTTTTCCGGGGAGTCGCCAAAGGAAGCCTGGGATGCGTGCGTTCCCGGGGCGCCGTACGCAACGCGACGACTGGCCACCGAATCGATTCGCAGGGCGGGTCTGAGCTGCGGCCCTGTGAGGACAGTCAGCCTGTTAGGTCTCGGGGTCTCACGGGTGTTCGGGGTGGTGCTCCCGAACGAGACGGCCAGTCTGGCAGCAATCGCGCTGCGGCAGCGCCTTCAGCGGACGGTTGTTCGATCATGCGCCGCGAGCTTCGTATGCGGCAGCGGCGTTGCATTCGCGACCAGGAAATTCTTCGAGGTCCCCGGTCTCCTCGCTCCCATGCTCGCCTACCCATGCGTTGGTTTCGAAGACTATGGGTTCAGTCACGGAGAAAACGTGGTGTCGACGATTCCCGAGGAGGCCGGCAAGGATGCTCGCTGGCTCCGTTCGAATCGGGCCGCTGCCAACAAAATCGCGAGGGCTGGCCAGGAGATGATACGGAAGCTGCACTCTCTCGAGGTCCGCGTGACCCAGTTTGCCGAATGTCTGAGGCGGCTGGATAGGGGGGACCTTGCGGGAGCGCAGTTCCGGGACGGTGGTTTCGAGATCAAATGACGCGCGGTGTGACCCCGCGCATGCAACTTGTTGGCTACAATCGACTTGGCGCGTCTTAGACAAGTCCATAGATTAGGAGCTGACGGCAGCTTGCTCCGGGCCGATCGTCGGCACTCTCCACGCTTCGGAAGGAAGGCATGGCTCAAACCCCGGTACGAAGGATCGACATCGACGATGAATCCGGGAGAAACTCGGGATCGTCGATGGCTGAGCCGATTCCGATGCTGGCTCTCGTCAATGCGATTCTGCGAAATCGATTCCGCATTGGGGCGCTCGTTCTGATTCTCTGCGTCGCTGCCGCGGCTTACAGCCTCCTCCGGCACCGCGAATACATCTCGTCTTCCTCCTTCTCTCTTCAGAATTCCGATTCGCGGCGCGTCTCGGGGATAGCGGCGCAGATGGGGCTCGCCATCCCCACTGCCGATGGGTCGCAGTCGCCCGCGTATTACGTGGAGCTTCTCAGCTCACGCGAAATCCTTACGCGCGCGGCTGCCTCGCCTTACTCGTACCGGGCCGAAGGCAAGATCGTCACTGCGGCGCTACCTGTCATTTATGGGATCGAGACCCGTGACTCGGTTCTCAAGTACGATGAAGCGGTTCGCCGGCTTCGCTCGGACATCTCGGCGGAGAAATCGAAGGAGACCGGAATCGTCCGGGTGACGGTCGCGGCGACCGCACCCGAGCTCGCGCAGCAGGTGGATGCCAGATTGTTGGCGCTCCTCAACGAGTTCAACCTGAAGACGCGCCAGTCTCAGGCGGCAAACGAGCGAAGGTTCATCGAGCAGCGAATGGTTGAGATCAGCGTCGAGCTGCGAGCAGCTGAGGATCGCCTTCAGAATTTTCTGCAGCGCAATCGCGGCGGCGTCGGAATTATTCCGGAGCTCTCACTCGAGCGGGACCGACTTCAAAGAGAGGTGTCGATTCGCCAACAGGTATACACGTCGCTCTCCCAGAACTACGAACAGGCGCGCATCGACGAAGTGCGGGATAGCCCCGCGCTAACGATAATCGAGTCTCCCAGTTATCCGGCGCGGCCAGCCCCTCGCGGGACAGTGCGAAGAGTCTTTCTGGCCCTGATATTCGGACTGCTTCTCGGCATTCTGCCTCTCGTGATGCGCGTGCTCCTCGGCGGACATCAGCGGTCCATCGAGGAGGAGAGGGAGGAGTTCCGCCAGCTTCGCGGTGAGTTGCGCCTCTGGCGGCCAACGCGTGACGCCAGCCCACCGCTTTCGGCGCGAGACGCCTAGCTCCGGGATCATGGCAGTTTCTTCAGGGAGCGCATAGTGGCCACATCCGCGCTCAACACGTCCAACACATACTGGTTCGAGACACTCAGGGTGCGACGCGGCACCTTGTTCTACGTTCTCTGTCTCGTGACGATCGCCTCCGGCTACTACCTGTATTGGGGGCTCTGGAAGCTGAAGGCGTATTTCATCGCATGGGGCCTTTGTCTCGTCATTGCAATCGCAATGCTACTGGCCAACCACCTGCGTGCGCGTCGCGTGCTGCTCGACATGTTGCCTGTGCTAGTGTGGTACGGTTACCTCGCCGCATCTGCCCTCTGGTCCCCATCTCCGGGAACCACGCTTTTCTACGTCGGTGCAGCACTGGTAAATCCGGTAGCTTTTCTCGTCAGCTACGCCTGGGCCCGCAGCACCTCCGAATGGTCATTCTCGAGCTTCTTCGAGCTGCAGGCCGTGCTAATCCTGCCAATCGTCTTCTGGTATTTGTTCACGATTGGCCATATGTACGACGACAAACTCGGGGCCGTCCGAACGGGATTCGCGGCAAGTTGTCTGATTGCGCTCCCATTCCTCATCTGGCGGGCGAGAAAGCGGCCAGGAATCAAGAGTGTCGTTGTTTTACTCGCCGCTTTCGCATTGATCCTTACGAGTGATTCGCGTTCCGGCCTTGTCGTCATGCCGGTGCTTCTGTTCGGCGCCCTCTTCTTCGTTGGGCAGTCGCGCCTTTCCTTCAGTCGCTCGACGGCGGCTGTTTTCGTTCTGCTGGGTACTCTCGTGTTAGCCGTAGTCTCGATCCCGGCTCTCCGCGATGCATTTCTTCATTCGCTGGGACGCTTCTCTTCGACCAGTAGCCAGTTCTCAATTTCGTCTTCGATTCTCGACGAAATGGCGCGGCCAGCTGAAGGCCAGGTTGATATCGCACGAAGGCTACAGCTCTTCATTGCGCTTCGATCGTTCCTTAGTCATCCGCTGCTTGGTGGAGGCTACCAGAGCACGTACGCGATAATCAGCAACCAGTTCGGGTGGGAAGTCTCTGCGCACGGATTGCCCAGCACTTTGTTAGGCGAGACCGGCTTGGTCGGCACTGCAATATTTATCTGGATGATCGTGCGCTTCTATCGCCGAATCGGCAGTGAAGCGTCTCTTGGGTCGCCGCATGAGATCGGGTTTGTCTCGACCTGCAAGCTGACGATGTTCGGCCTTCTCCTGCTGGGCCTTTTCCACCAGGTCGATCAGGGACAGCCACTCTTCGTTCTGCTCGGGTGGGCTTATGCTATGCCCGCTCCCGTGAGTCAGCGAGCGTGAGTCCGGCCGTCGTCGGTGGCGCGATTTTCTTGCTCGCCAGCGGTGCCAGCATGATTCTTACCGACATCGCGCGCCGTTACGCGGTCCGAAAAGCGATCGTCGATGTCCCGAACGAACGCAGTCTGCATTCACAGCCGACGCCGCGTGGTGGTGGAGTCGCGATCGCGCTGGTTGTATTCGTGTCGATTGGCGGTGCGTGGGCAGCCGGTCTAATTACTTCACGGGTCGTGGCGGCGTTCCTGGGCGGCGGGGGGGCCGTCGCGCTCATCGGCTGGTGGGATGATCGGCACGAAATCCCTGCTGCGGCCCGAATACTCGTTCATTTCATGGCGGCTGGCTGGGCTCTCTACTGGCTCGGCGGCTTCCCGTCGCTCGATCTCGGAGGGAGAACCGTGAACCTCGGCCTGAGCGGATCCCTGATCGCAGCCATCGCGATAGTCTGGCTGATTAACCTCTACAACTTTATGGACGGTTCCGACGGCCTCGCGGGTGCCGAGGCGGTGTGTGTGGCTCTCGTTGGTGCCGGCATACTTTTCTGGAGTCGCCAGAATGGACTTGCGCTCATCTCGCTCGCCATTGCAGGGGCCGCGATCGGATTTCTGATTCACAACTGGTCGCCCGCCCGGATCTTCATGGGTGACGTCGGCTCCGGCCTCCTCGGATTCCTCTTCGCCGCGCTCGCGATCGCTGCGGATCGACAGCAGGAGCTCCCGCTGCTCGCCTGGGTCATCCTGCTTGGTGTCTTCGTAATGGACGCGACCGTCACCCTCGTGAGGAGAGTATCGAGGGGTGAGAGGTGGTACGCGGCGCACCGGACGCATGCATACCAGCGCCTCGCACAAACCGGCTGGACGCACGGTCGAATCGCGGCAGGAGTGTGCGTGTTGAATTTCGTGCTGTCGTGTCTCGCGGTTGTGGCCGTGATCGAGCCGGAACTCCTGCTGCTGATGGTGGCGTCCGCCGCCTGCCTTCTGGCGCTTCTCTATCTTCGCATCGAAAAGCTCGCGCCTTTTCAGCCCCGACGCTCACGCGCGCGCGACTAGCGCAGCGCCGACGTTTCGCTTACGGTGAGGATCCTTCACTGCATTTCAAGCTTCGCCGGCGGCGGAGCAGAGCACCAGCTATCGATGCTTGCAATCGCGCAGGTGCGCCGCGGCTCCGACGTTCACGTAGCATTTCTCCAAGGGGGTCCGCGCCTCGAAGGGTTGAAGGATGCCGGCGTGCAATGCCATCAGCTGCGGGCATCCGGCAATCACGATCCTCGGCTACTGGTTCGTCTCAGGGATATCATGCGTCGTACAAAACCGGACGTCGTCCACACCTGGCTCCCGCAGATGGACGTAGTCGCGGGAGTCGCGGCTCGCTCGCTCCGCACCCCGTGGGTGATGGCGGAGCGGTCGTCTCTGCTGGCGTACACCAGCCGGTTCAAGGACAGAGTTGTAAGAGCGCGGCTCGGACGATGGGCGGACGCCGTCATCGCCAACTCCGAAGCCGGCTGCCAGATGTGGTTGGGGCGCCTCCGGCACAAAGGTCCCGCCGTGGTCGTACGAAACGCGCTTCCCCTTCCCGAGATCGATGCGGCGGAGCCTGCTTCGCTTTCGCGAATCGGTGTGCACCCCAGACAGCGAGTGGTTATCTTCGTGGGCCGGCTCGCGCCCGAGAAGAACGTCGATTTGCTCCTGGCCGCTGCCACCCGGATCTGCGCTGTCTCCGACGCCGTTTTCTTCATCTGTGGAGATGGTCCTTTGCGCGTGGATGCTCACCGAAAGATCAACGCCTCCGGATTTAATGACCGAATAAAACTTCTCGGCTTCAGAAATGATGTATGGCACCTATTGAAAGCATCCAAAGTCTTCGTGAGCACCAGCTCGTTCGAAGGCCACCCGAATGCTGTGCTCGAGGCGATGGCCTGCGGGTGTCCCCTCGTAGTCTCCGACATTCCGGCCCACCGTGAATTCCTTGATGCTCACACAGCCGCGATTGTTCCTCTGACAGTTGATTCTTTTGTTGACGCGGTGAAAGAGGCTCTCGATCAGAACGGTTCCGCGGCAAGCCGTGCTGTCGCGGCAAGGCTGTTGGTGGAGGATCTTTCTCCTGCCAGGGCAGCTGCTAAGTACGACACGATTTATCGCCAGATTTCCCGGGGACGTTAGCGATGTGTGGAATAGTCGGTAAAGCCGGCGCGAACCGGGATGGTCGTGCCGACATCCTCGCGATTCAATGCGGCACCCTGCGGCATCGCGGGCCGGATGCTTCGGGCGAGTGGCGGTCTCCGGACCACCACGTGGCGCTGGGACATCGTAGACTCTCGATCATAGATCTGTCCGAAGCCGGCAGCCAGCCAATGGCCGACGTCGGTGGCGCGCTGAAGATCGTCCTCAACGGCGAGATCTATAACTATCGCGAGCTGAAGCAAAAGCTGGAGTCGCTCGGTCACCGTTTCCGCTCCGCCAGCGACACCGAGGTATTGCTCGAGGCATATCGCGAGTGGGGCACCGACTGCCTGCAGCGAATGAACGGAATGTTCGCGTTCGCGATCTACGATGCTCCAGCACGAAGGGTATTTCTTGCGCGCGATCGAGCTGGCGAAAAGCCGTTGTTCTATCACCACGCTGATGGGCGGCTTTCCTTTGCCTCCGAGCTCAAGGCGCTGATGGTAGATCGCGGCCTGTCGCGCACGATCGACCCTTTGGCGCTCGATCATTTCCTCGCCTACGGTTACGTGCCGGGCGAGCTTTGCCTTCTGTCGGGTGTAAAGAAACTTCCGCCGGCGCACGCGCTCGTTTACGATATCGACTCAAACGACCTGCGAGTCTGGCGCTATTGGTCGCTGCCCGCGCCCGTTGTCGGTGGGAGCGAAGATGCCGAACAACTAATTGAGGAGCTCGATACACTGCTCGCGGATTCGGTCCGCCATCAGCTAGTCGCTGATGTTCCTGTCGGAGTCCTCCTCAGTGGCGGCGTTGACTCGAGCCTTATCACTGCGATGGCCGCCCGCGTGTCGAGCAGCCCCGTCCGCACGTTCACGATTTCCTTTCCCGGTCACGGATCGTACGACGAAGCCCCGTACGCGAGATTGGTTGGCGAGCACTTCGGCACGCGCCACACCGAGCTGGTAGCGGAGCCTGCGACAGTGGAGCTGCTACCAGAGCTCGCGCGGCAATACGACGAGCCCGTGGGAGACTCCTCGATGGTTCCGACTTATCTCGTGTCACGACTCGTGCGAGAGAGCTGCACGGTTGCGCTCGGCGGAGATGCGGGAGACGAGCTGTTTGGCGGCTACATGCACTACAGTCGCGTGCAGGAGCAGCAACACTGGCGCTCGTTGATGCCCCGGCCCATGAAGACCGCTATTGGTAACACCGCGCGTCTGCTTCCGACCGGCTTTCGCGGCCGGACATACCTGAGATCGCTGGCGCTGCCCGATGCGCAGGCGTGGGTCGGCTCGACGTTGCACTTCGATGCTCCAACGCGCCGGCGCCTCGCTCCAGCGACGCGCGGACTGCAAGGTGCACCGCCGGAGGCCTACCGTCTCGCCGCCGGAAGCATTGGCCGCACTACGCTCCAGAAAATGACCGCGGCGGATTTCTTCACCTATCTGCCAGAAGACATCCTCGTCAAAGTCGATCGTGCGAGCATGCTGGCATCGCTCGAGGTGCGTGCGCCATTTCTGGACTACCGCATCATCGAGCTCGCGTTCGGGAAAGTCCCCGATCGTCTCCGGGCCACGCGCACGGAGAGAAAGATCCTCCTCAAGATGTTGGCGGCTCGGATTCTTCCTCCCGCTCTGGATCTCCAGCGGAAGCAGGGTTTCTCTCTTCCCCTCGATACATGGTTTAAGGGAGAGTGGGGAGTGTATCTGGCCGAGGTCCTCAAGTCGGCACCCCCCGCTCTCTACGACCGGGTCGTCCTCAAGAATCTTCTCGCGGGGCAGGCGCGGGGCTTCGCCAACGCGCAAAGGCTCTTCAATCTCGCGATCCTGGAGTTGTGGCGGCGCGAGTACGACGTACAAGTCGACGGACATTCATGAATCGGGAGATTCTCGGGATTCTGCGCTGCCCGCGCTGCGGAGCGAGTCTCGCGCTCACACCGCCGGCGACCGGCAACGATCCCATCGAGCGTGGTGAGCTCGAATGCGCAGGTCCAGAGCGTCATCGCTATCCTATCGTCGACTCAATTCCGCGCTTCGTCCCAGCGAAAAACTACGCAAGCAACTTCGGTTTCCAGTGGAACAAGTTCAGGCTCACACAGCTCGACAGCCACTCCGGCACGCAAATATCACGCGACCGCTTTTTCGCGTCCACCGGGTGGGATGCAAAGGAAATGAAAGGGAAGCGAGTGCTGGACATCGGATGTGGCGCCGGACGCTTTACCGAGATCGCCCTCCTCAGCGGCGCCGAAGTCGTGGCGCTGGACTACTCCGCTGCGGTCGACGCGTGCTGGGAGAACAATCGCGGAAAGGGCGTACTTCACTGCCTTCAGGGCGACATCTATCACCTGCCATTCGTCCCGGGATCCTTCGACTACGTCTATTGCCTCGGCGTCTTGCAACACACGCCCGATGTGGAGGGCGCGTTTCGTGGTCTTACGTCGCAGCCGAAACAAGGAGGCAAGCTGGCGGTAGACGTCTACCCGCGGCTATGGCAGAACATCGTTAGCGGAAAGGATTGGATTCGGCCTGTCACGAGACGCGTGGACAGGATGCGACTCTTTCACCTGGTCGAGAACACACTGATTCCGGTTCTCCTTCCAGTCAGCAAACTCATCGGCCGTATACCGCTCTTCGGCCGTAAGCTTCGTCGCGTCGTACCGGTGAGCAACTACGAGGGAATATTTCCGCTCAGCTCAACGCAGCTGCGTGAATGGGCCATTCTCGACACCTACGACATGCTCGCGCCGACGTACGATCAGCCGCAAACGGCGACAACGCTCCGTAGTTGGTTCCAGACCTCAGGTTTCAAGGAGATCGAAGTCTTCCGAGCCGGCCACCTGATCGGCCGCGGTCTCAAGTAAGGAGACATGAGGCTAGGCATCGATGCCTCCAATCTGCTGGATGGCGGGGGAGTGACGCATCTCGAGGAGCTTCTCCGGGCAGCGGAGCCGTCAAGCTTCGGCTTTTCCGAAGTGGTCGTCTGGGGAAGGTCGAAGACGCTCGATCAGCTCTCGCACCGCCCATGGCTCCGCCTGGTTCCCGAGCCCTCTCTCGATGGAAACCTCCTCGCGCGGACGAAGTGGCAGGTTACCAGCCTGGACCGGCTCGCCCGTGAGGCGCGCTGCGACCTGCTCTTCGTGCCGGGCGGAAGCTACTCGGGCTCGTTCCGGCCGTTCGTCTCGATGGCCCGCAATCTGGTGCCGTTCGACGCGAAGGCGTCCCGATTGTACGGAATCTCGTGGATGCGACTCAAGTTTGCTCTCCTCCGACGCGTTCAATCAAGAACCTTTCGCTCGGCGTCGGGCGTAATCTTCCTGACATCCACGGCGCAATCGGTTGTCACATCCGTCACCGGTCCGCTGGTCGGGCGAACAGAGGTGATTCCCCACGGCATTTCCGACCGCTTCCTTCGTGAGGTGCAACCGCAGGAGCCGCTCTCCCGATATTCAGAGTCGCGCCCGTTCCGCTTGCTCTATGTGTCCAGGCTGGAGCCCTACAAGCATCAGCCGACGGTGATCTCGACCGTCCTCAAGCTCCGCGAAGAAGGCTACCCGGTGGTGCTGGACCTGGTCGGGAGCGGAGGCGGAGGTGCGAGACAGCAGATCGAGCGACAGCTGCACGCGGAAGATCGCGAAGGGGTCGCCGTCACCTACCACGGAAATGTGCCGTACGCCGATCTTCCGGCCCTGTATCATCGCGCCGATGCATTCGTGTTCGCCTCGAGCTGCGAGAACCTGCCGAACATTCTTCTCGAGGCGATGTCGGCCGGTCTTCCGATCGCATCGTCGAACCGCAGCGTGATGCCAGAGGTGCTGGGTGACGCTGGACTCTACTTCGATCCTGAATCGCCCGAGTCGATGGCCAGTGCTCTCAGAGATCTACTCGCGAATCCTGAGCGTCGTCGACAGCTCGCAATCGTCGCCAGTGAGCGTGTTCGCGACCGGACGTGGGTACGCTGCGCCGAACGGACGTTGGCGTTCCTAGGCTCGATCGGAATGGAGACCCACTCCGGCGGGGGATGAGTCGTAAAACTCCTGGTACCACTCGACGAACCGCCGGACTCCTTCCTCGATGGGCGTGTCTGGCTTGAACCCCACATCACGCACCAGGTCGTCGACATCCGCGTAGGTAGCGGGAACGTCTCCTGGCTGTAGATCGACGAGTTCCCTGATTGCCTTGCGGCCCAGCGCCTCCTCGAGCACCTCGATCAAGCGCGTCAGCTCCACCGGACTATTGTTCCCAATGTTATATAGCCTGTAGGGAGCGCGGCTCGACGAAGGATCCGGATGGTCACCCGTCCAATCCGGATTGCCCGACGGGATTTTGTCCAGCACACGTACCACGCCTTCAACGATGTCGTCGATGTAGGTGAAATCGCGGCGCATCCGGCCGTGGTTGAAGACCTTGATCGGCTCGCCGGCGAGAATCGCCCGGGTGAAGATGAACAGTGCCATGTCGGGGCGGCCCCACGGACCGTACACCGTGAAGAAGCGGAGGCCCGTAGTTGGCATCCGGTAGAGATGGCTGTAACAATGAGCCATCAGCTCATTCGCCTTCTTGGTGGCGGCGTAGAGGCTTACCGGATGATCGACATTGTCGTGCGTCGAGAATGGCATCTTCGTATTCGCACCGTACACGGAAGATGAGGAGGCATAAACGAGATGCGGCACGGTGGAGCGCCGGCACCCCTCAAGGATGTTGAGGAATCCGACGATGTTGCTGTCGATGTACGCTCCCGGATTCGTGAGCGAGTAACGGACTCCTGCCTGCGCGGCGAGATGCAGCACACGGTCGAACCGTTCTTCCCGGAAGAGCGCCGCGATCGCATCCTTGTCCCTGAGATCGATCTTCCGGAAGCTGAAATTGTCACGGTTGACGAGTCGGTCCAGACGCGCCTGCTTTAGACGGGGGTCGTAGTAGGCGTTGAGGTTGTCGAGACCGACGACTTCATCACCCCGGTCGAGGAGGCGGTGGCTGACGTGCGATCCTATGAATCCTGCAGCTCCCGTAAGGAGTATTCTTGTCATCAGTTGTTGGGTTGGTATCAAGGGTAATGCGTTCTCAGTCTGTTAAAAGTATCTTTCCACAGGCCGTTTTGCCGGGTTGGCGAGGTTGAGCGAAGTCGCGCCTGGCCGTTAGATTAGACCGCTCCTCCGGATCTAGAGCAATCACCCTTCCTCGCCGACACATGGACGACAAATACGCTTCGCTTCAAGGTAAGCATCTCCTTATAACTGGTGGTACCGGCACGTTCGGCAACGCCGTGCTGAAGCATTCGCTCGTTCTCGGTCTCGGCGAGATCATCGTATTCAGCCGCGACGAGAAAAAGCAGGACGAGATGCGTCACGCCTACGCGAGCCCGAAGATCAAGTGGACCATTGGAGACGTGCGCGATTTGCGGGCTTTGTCCGATGCGATGTCCGGGGTCGACATCGTTTTCCACGCCGCCGCTCTCAAGCAGGTTCCGTCGTGCGAGTTTTACCCGATGGAGGCGGTGCGAACCAACGTCCTCGGTACCGAGAATGTCTGCAACGCGGCGACCGCGAATGGAGTGAAGCGGGTCGTGCTGCTGAGCACCGATAAGGCTGCTTACCCCATCAACGCGATGGGAATGTCCAAGGCTCTGGCCGAAAGGATCGTGTCGGCGAAGTCACGCCTCGCGGCGGAGCGCGGGACCGTGCTTTGTTGCACGCGTTACGGAAACGTCATGGCGTCGCGGGGGTCTGTGATTCCGCTCTTCATCGACCAGGTGCGTGCAGGAAAGCCGCTCACAGTCACTGACCCTTGTATGACGCGGTTCATGATGTCGATCGATGACGCCGTCAACCTGGTGCTGTATGCCTTCGAGAACTCGGAGCCCGGTGACCTCTTCGTTCGAAAGGCACCGGCCGCGACCATAGAGACGCTTGCCGAATCGATCCAGCGCGTGTTCGACCGGCGGGTCGGCACGAGCGTTATCGGGACGCGCCATGGGGAGAAACTCTATGAGACGCTTCTCACCCGCGAGGAAATGGCCCACGCCTCCGACAAGGGCGACTACATCCGAGTCCCGGCTGACACGCGCGATCTGAACTATCAATCGTTCTATACCGAGGGCGAGCGGCAACTGTCGCAGGCTGAGGACTATCACTCCCACAACGCGACTAGGCTCGAAGTCGAACAATTGACCAAACTGCTCGGAACCCTCGAAGAAGTCCGCGAAGCCCTGCGAGCCCGCGCAGCGTGAGCCGCGCGTTGGTCACCGGCGCTGCTGGCTTCATCGGCCGGCGCGTCGCTGATCTTCTGACAACGGAAGGGCACGAGATACTGACGTTCAATGCCAAGCAGTCCGCGGAATTGCTCCGCGACCACGTCTCGAAAGCTGATTTCGTTTTTCACCTGGCTGGCGTCAACCGACCCTCCGACCCAGCAGATTTCGAACGCGTCAATGCGAAGCTCACGGAGGAGCTGTGCCGGCTGGTGGAACGCGCAAGCACGAACTCCCTCATAGTTCTGGCGTCATCGACCCAGGCCTTGCTCGAGAATCCCTACGGGGTCAGCAAGCGGCACGCGGAGATAGCGGTCGAGCTGTTCGCTGGGCGGGGAGGCCGAGCGGTAATCTTCCGCCTGCCCAACGTGTTCGGACCCGGATGTCGGCCAGACTACAATTCGGTGGTGGCGACATTCGCTCACAATGCCGCAAGTGGGATCCCTCTTGAGGTCCACGATTCGTCGAGAGAACTAACGCTTGTTTACGTGCACGATGTCGCGCGCGCAATGGCCGATGTAATGAAGAAGCCCCATCCTCCAGGCGCACTGGAGTATGGGGAAGTCTTGCCGGTAGCACGCATCACGCTCCAGGAGCTCGCCGACGCGATGGATGGGTTCCGGAAGTCCCGGGCGAATTCTACCGCTCCGACGGTGTCGGGAGATCTTGGACGGAAGCTCTACGCCACCTACCTTTCGTACCTGGCGCCCGACGACTTTGGCTACGCCCTCTCGACGAGAAGCGACGACCGCGGCTCGCTCGCCGAGTTCCTCAAGAGTCCGAGCGTGGGGCAGCTGTTCATCTCGCGCACCCGACCTGGCGCGGTTCGTGGAAACCATTACCACCATACCAAGACGGAAAAGTTTTTCGTCGTCGAGGGCGATGGAATCATCAAATTCCGTCGCGTCGACGGAACGGGTGAGATCCTGGAGTACCCCGTGAGTGGATCGGATTTTCGGGTGGTGGACATCCCACCGGATTACACTCATTCGATCGAGAACGTCGGATCGGGGGAACTGGTAGTACTGTTCTGGGCAAGCGAGATTTTCAACCCGGATGCTCCGGACACGTTCCCGCTCAAGGTCTAAATGAAGAAACTGCGCGTCATGACCATCGTCGGTACGCGACCCGAGATCATCCGACTCTCGCGTGTGATGGCAGCGCTCGACCGAGCCTTCGACCACATCATCGTCCACACCGGTCAGAACTACGATTACGAACTGAACGGCGTGTTCTTCGACGATCTCGAGATAAGAAAGCCGGATCACTTCCTCGAAGCAGCCGCCGCAACCGCGGCCGAGACGATCGGCCAGGTGATTGCGCGCGCCGACGCCGTGATGCGGCAGACGCGTCCCGATGCGCTGCTCGTCCTCGGTGACACGAACAGCTGCCTTTCCGCGATCGCCGCCAAGCGCCTTCGCATTCCGGTCTTCCACATGGAAGCCGGCAATAGATGCTTCGACGAGCGAGTGCCGGAGGAGATCAACCGGCGGATTGTCGATCACGTTAGCGACATCAACCTTCCGTACAGTTCTATCTCCCGCGAGTACCTGTTGAGAGAGGGCCTGCCTCCGGACCGCGTCATCAAGACGGGAAGCCCCATGGGGGAAGTGCTCGCGCACTACATGCCGAAGGTGCAGCGGTCCTCGGTACTGAAGACCCTGAAGCTGACGCCGCGCGAGTATTTTCTCGTGAGCGCCCACCGCGAAGAGAACGTGGACGACGGCCGGCAGTTGCGGCGCCTGGTTGATGTCCTGAACTCCGTCGCTCAGACCCACAAGCACCGGGTGATCGTCTCGACGCACCCGCGCACGCGAAAGAGACTCGACGAGGCTTCGCTGAAGACCGACGCGCGCGTCGAGTTCATCAAGCCGCTCGGATTTACCGACTACATGCGATTACAGCTGGATGCAGCGGCGGTTCTGACCGACAGCGGCACGGTGACAGAGGAGGCGTCGATTCTGAATATTCCGGCGCTCAATATCCGGGAGGCCCACGAGCGTCCGGAGGGGATGGAAGAAGGAGCGGTGATCATGACCGGTCTGGACTCGTCGCTCGTGCTGCAGGCGCTGGAGGTAGTCGTGAAGCAGCGCCGCGGAGAAGATCGGGAGTTTCGCCTCGTGTCCGATTATGCGGCGGACAATGTGTCGGAGAAAATCGTGCGCATCATCCTGAGCTACACGAGTTACGTTCGCCGCCGAGTATGGCACGAGGTGGAAGCCTGACGCGCGACGGAAAGTGCCTATTGCTCCTCTCCTTGGTGTTTCCGCCCGACGCGGTGTCGACGGCCCAGTTGTTCGGAGAAGTCGTTGAAGATCTGGTGGAGCGGGGCTGGAACGTCGTTGTAATCACCACAAAGCCGCACTACAACCCCAGCGACCGAAATCTCGCCGCGCAGCCGCTCACCCCCCTCTGGGGTGGCCTCCTGGCCCGAAGCAGCTTTCGGGGGGCCACCGTCCTGCACACGGCGATGCCACGAAAGGGAAGCAGTGTCGGTTTGCGCATCGTCAGCTGGCTCGGGTTCCATGTTCTGAGCGTTGCCGCGGCACTTTTGAAAGTCGGGAAGGTTGACGTAATTCTCTCTCCGTCACCCCCGTTGTCTATCGGAGTCGCGGCCTGGCTCATAGGTCTCCTCAAGCGCGCTCCGTTCATCTACAACGTTCAAGAGCTCTATCCCGACACGGCGGTCAGCCTCGGCGTTCTTAGCGAAGGAGCATTGCTCGATCTGCTGCGGAGCATGGAGAAGTTTGTATACGACCGGGCGTTCGCGGTGACCACAATCGCGCCCGGCATGGGCCGAGCCATCGCTGGAAGGACAAAGGATGCACGCAAAGTGCGCCTGATTCCGAACTTCGTCGACACAAGCTCGATGGCCCCGCGCGCGAGGGACAATCCATTCTCGCGGGAGTTCGGCCTTACGGGTCGATTTACGGTCGTGTACGCTGGCAACATGGGTCCCGCGCAAGATCTCGAGACCGTTCTCGACGCCGCGGAGCTGACGCGTGATGACGAGAGAATCGTCTACGTGTTTGTTGGTGACGGGACGTCGCGCGATTCGCTCGAGCGGTTGACTAGATCGCGAAGACTCTCCAACGTGATGTTCATCTCGCAGCAGCCATATGATCGTGTCCCTGATATTTATGGCGCCTCTGATCTCTGTGTCGTACCACTGGCCGCGAGCCTGATCGCGGAAGCTGTACCATCCAAGGTTTATCGAATAATGGCTGCTGAGCGGCGCGTTCTGGCGATTGCCGACAAGAACTCCGATCTTGCGGCTGTGGTTATGGAATCAAAGGCAGGGCAGGTGGTAGAACCCGGCGACGCGAAAGCGTTGGCCAGGACCATTATCTCAGCAGCTGACGCGCCGTCTTCCTTCGCTGGCGCAAGCAGCCGTCGCTACGTGATGGACAGAGCCGATCGGGCCGCCATCACTGAGAAGTATTCCGCGCTTCTTCACGAGGCGGCTATCTCCCGAAAACCGTAATGTTCGGTGAAGGGCGGACCATCGCGGTCACAGAGGCAACGGGATTCATCGGGCACCATCTGTGTCGGGAATTATTGGAGCGTGGCTACCTCTCTGGGCAGCCTTGGCGCGATGGATGAGGTTGAAGTAGAAGATATGCCAGATCGCGGCCATGCCGTCGCGCCAGCCGATCTTCTTGCCCTCGGCATAGGTACGTCCGTTGTACGTGATCGGTACCTCGTAGATGCGCGCATCGAGCTGCGCAAGGCGCGCCGTTATCTCTGGCTCGAACCCGAACCGGTTACTCGAGAGGTGCAATGATTTCATGATCGGGCCACGGACCATTTTGTAGCCTGTCTCCATGTCCGTCAGGTTCAGATTGGTCAGCATGTTCGAGAACCACGTGAGCATCTTGTTCCCCACGGAGTGCCAATAATAGAGAACCCTGTGGCCGTCGCCGCCGAGGAAACGCGAGCCAAACACGACGTCCGCCTTTCCGGATTCGATGAAGCGATAAAGTCGCGGCAGCTCCGCCGGATCGTATTCCAGGTCCGCGTCCTGGACCACAATAACGGCACCGTTCGCGTGTGCGAAACCGTGCCGAAGTGCCGCACCCTTTCCCTGATTCACCTCGTGGTGCAGGACGACGTCGACTCTGCCCATCGCGTGGAGTGAATCGAGAACCGATCCCGTTCCATCGGTCGAGCAGTCGTTGACTGCGATGATCTCCACAGAAAGTGGAATTGCCCGGACTCGCTCAACGAGCTCCGCGATCGTTGCCGCCTCGTTGTAGACCGGAATCACGACGGAAAGTTGTGCTACGCTCATTTTCTTTTCCCAACGGCGATCAATGACTGCCCGAACGGTATCGGCAATGCTTGCTCGAGCTGCATTAGCGGAACTACGGCATCGAACAGTCGCAGCTGCTCAATCGGAATTCGCGATGATTTTCGTACGCGAGAGTTGAACCACCAACCCAGAGCGCCGACGCGATTGAACCACTCGAGACGCTCGACCGCGAGTCCCGCGCCTGTAAGCGCGGAGGAGAGGGACGCGCGTGTGTATCTGCGATAATGACCAAGCTCCCGGTCGAGTGAACCGTACAGCGCCTCGAGCGCAGGAACAAGAATGATCACCCTCCCGTCCGGCACTACCATTTCTCTCATCGTCGCGAGCGTCCCCACATCGTCCGCGATATGCTCGACGACATTCAGTGCCACGACGGTGTCGAGTTTGTCTGTTGCAAACCTGCTCGCGGCGCCGGGATCCGGGAGTGTGAGCAGCTCGACGCGGGCACAGTTCCCGAACTGAGAGCGCAGCCGGTCACAATACCACGGATCGGTGTCAGTCAGGATCACCAGTTCGCGCGCGTCTCCCATGATGTGAGCGGAGATGGTGCCGATTCCGGACCCCACCTCCAGTACGCGTTGCCCGAGATATGGCGCAATAACGCGATACTGCCACTGGTTGTACTGAGGAGCGGCGCGCATAATATCCAACGTTTCCGCGCCGGCGGAATCTGCGGGTCTGTCCATCAACCATTTGAGGAATGAGCTGCAGTGACGGGCAGCGTGAGATCGCTACGAGAAGATAAATGCGCTTGTAAGGGGTTGCTAGGGGCGAAGCGGCTTGATCGAAGTTAGGTTGACGGCATGAACGCGTCCCCGCTGCTTGTGGGAATCGGAGCGACGGTGATCGCAGCGTTGCAACTTTCCGCCTGGATCGCGCTCGGTTCCTTCGCTGTTTCTCGCCGAATGGTCAGCGCAGTGGCCATTCCGGTTGCCCTCCTCATCGGCAGCGCCGCGACCGCCTTCGTGTACGCGCTCCTGTCATTCGCAGGTTGTGTCGACGCCGCTATCTGGCTGGTAGCGGGTGCCGGCGTGTGCGCTCTTGCTTTGAGATGGCGCTGGGTAGTGGACTCGCTCACGGAGGTGTGGCGCGCTTTCGCGCCGGCATTTCACCGCAGATGGGTCGCAGCAGCGACAACTCTTATAGTCGGACTGTACTGGCTTGACTCCATAGTGCCCCCGCGTGATGGCGACGTCATGCGTTATCACCTTGCGCATATCCGCCAGATAATTCGCGATGGGCGCTGGGCGGCGCTACCAGATTACACGTATGCGCTACCATTCGGCTGGACGCTCAACTATCTGCCGTTCGAGCGAATGCACCTGCCGGAGACGGCGCATCTCGTAAATCTCGGACTTTGGCTCCTCACCATCGCCGTGATCGCGGCGATATTTCGCCTGCGGGGCTCTCCTCCCGCCGCTTTTCTGCTACTTGTCTTCGTCGCGCTCCAGCCTCTAGTGCTCAAATCGGCAACCACCGCGTTCGCAGACTTGTACGCGGTGTTCGTCGTTCTTGCGATTGTGGTTCTCCTCGACGGCCTGCCGGGCGCGGACAGGCGCCACATGATGCTCCTCGGCTTCGTTTCGACAGTTGGAGCACAGAGTCGATACCAGCTTCTTGGCGTGAGCGTGTCGGTGCTCGTCGTAGGCGTCGTTTATTTGCTCAGACGAAGAATCACCTTTCGTCTTTTTGGAGCCGCGGCTTTGGGCGCTACAGCAGGGCTACTTCTAGCCTCGCCTTTCTACATCGTCAACTACCTGGCATTTCACAATCCTTTCTGGCCGCTTCTTATCCCGAAGCTGAACGACCTTCAACTCTACACGAACCGGGTGGCCGAGAATGTGAATCAAAGTCTCACGGGCCCGTTCACTCCGCGCTACTTACTGCAAAGCACCCGTCTGCTCCTGGTGGACAAGCTGGCGTTTCCCATCCCGGTGCTCGCGCTCGCCTTGCTCGCGGCTCCGCTTTGGTCGCGTGATAGAACGGTGCGACTGATGGCGCTCTTCAACGGTGCGTTCCTCGTCGTCTGGGCAATGGCCCAGCCCTCGCTCTATTCGCGATTCAGCATTTTGCTGGTTGCACCGGTGACGATCGGCCTCGGCCTCAGTATGCGCAAGCTGGTACAGAGGAGGGTTCTGAATCGGCTGGTTTGCGTGGGATTCATCGTCGGCGCTGCCAGCTTCTTTCTCTTCGACATCGTTTACTCGCGGGACAGCGCCCGATACGTGCTTACCGCAGATGCGGACAAGTTCCACCAAGCGACCTGGTTCTACCCCGTTTACAAATGGGTCAATGATTCGACGCCCTCGAATTCGCGCTTCCTCGTCATCGTTGGATCCGGGCACAGCTATTATCTCGATCGGTCGTACAGGAAGGCCGATCCGTTCCTTAGCGGATACGTAGACTGGGAAACCGTTGACGACGGTGCCGCTTTCGCCGCCGTTGTTCAATGCGCCGGGTTTGACTATGTGATCTACGAGGCACGCGACTGGAGCGGGCAGATTGGCGGAAGAAAGCTCGACGCGGCGCTTCGCAACGCAATCAGGGAAAACACCCTGAACGTCGTGAAGTCGTTCAGCGTCAGGCTGGTGACGAGCCGGGTCGGCGGAGAAGGCGAGGCGACGACAGTGTGGCTGCTCCGGCCAAAGGCAGCTCGCAATCCGCAGGATTGCGCGAAGGTGAAAGCCTCTGAACCGTTTTTGGACTGAGCCAGGACTCGCGGGAGTGCCAAGGCGTGCGCTAGACACCTTCCGATGCTCCGGGTAGCTTGTCACGTGACTCCGCGCCGCGCTGCGCAACCTTCCTCACCATTGCGTCGGTCACAGAAGACCGAAGGACAACCAGCAAATACCATCGTATCGGCCCAAATCATGAGACGAGCTCTTGTAACCGGCGTTACCGGCCAGGACGGTTCCTATCTCGCCGAACTGCTTCTGGCCAAAGGCTACGAAGTTCACGGGGTTATTCGCCGTGCTTCGACGTTCAACACGGACAGGATCGATCATCTCTACGAAGACCCGCACGAGCTGGGTGCGCGGTTCTTTCTGCATCACGGCGATCTCACCGATGGGACGGCACTCCGCCGAGTCTTCGAAAAGACGCGTCCCGACGAGGTCTACAATCTCGCAGCACAGTCTCACGTCCGCGTTTCCTTTGATGAGCCGGAATACACAGCAGACGTCGTCGGACTCGGGACCCTTCGTCTCCTCGAATGCCTCCGCGATTACGTAGAGCACAACAACCTGCCCGTGCGGTTGTACCAGGCGGGCTCGTCAGAAATGTTTGGGGCAGCTCCGGCTCCGCAGAACGAGACGACGCCGTTCTACCCCCGGAGTCCGTACGCTGCGAGCAAGGTCGCCGCGCACTGGTACTCCATCAACTACCGCGAGGCGTACGGGCTCTTCATCAGTAACGGGATTCTCTTCAATCACGAATCACCTCGACGCGGTGAGACGTTCGTGACTCGAAAGATCACTCGCGCGGTGGGGCGGATTCGGTATGGTCTCCAGAACAAGCTTTACCTCGGAAACCTCGAGGCAAAACGGGATTGGGGATTCGCGGGCGACTACGCCGAGGCGATGTGGCTAATGCTGCAGCAGCCCGAGCCAGACGACTTTGTCATCGCCACCGGAGAATCACATACAGTCCTCGAATTCGTCGAGCGCGCTTTCGGATATGCCGGGCTCGACTGGAGAAAACACGTCGAGACCGATCCACGCTATTTCAGGCCGACCGAAGCCGACCACCTCGAGGGGGACGCATCTAAGGCTCGACAGGTTCTCGGCTGGACTGCAAAGGTCGACTTTGACTCGCTGGTTCGGATGATGGTCGACTCTGATTCAGACTCTGCGCTAAGGGAGCAGACCCTCATCGCGGCGGGCCATACAATCGCCCTTCGCGGTCTCGCCGCGCGGTGAGACAAGACAGCCGCATTCTCGTTTGCGGCGCTCGCGGTCTCGTCGGCAGCGCAATCGTCCGAAGACTAGCGACCGAGGGCTACCGACAAATACTTCAGCCGACCCGCGCAGAGGTCGATCTTACAGATCGCCTCGCCGTTGACCGGTACCTCGCCGAAGCCAAACCGGAATACGTTTTCATGGCGGCCGCGAGAGTCGGCGGCATCTTGGCGAATAGCACCTACCCCGCTGATTTCATTCGAGACAATCTCGCCATTGAGCTCAACGTCATTGATGCCGCATGGAGCGTCGGAGTGACCAAGCTCCTCATGCTCGGTAGCTCGTGCATCTACCCGAGGGGAAGCCCTCAGCCGATTCGAGAAGAGTGTCTCCTGACTGGACCCCTCGAGCCGACCAACGCTCCTTATGCGATCGCGAAAATCGCGGGAATCGCGCTTTGTCAGTCCTACGCGAAGCAATTCGGCGCTCGTTTCATCTCAGCGATGCCCACGAACCTTTACGGTCCAGGCGACAATTTTGATCTCGAGTCGAGTCACGTCATTCCAGCATTGATTCGGAAATGTCACGAAGCGAAGCAATCCGGTGCAGAATCAGTGGTGGTATGGGGAACCGGGAAGCCAAAGCGCGAGTTTCTCTACGTCGATGATCTTGCGGGTGCTTGCGTCTTTCTCATGCAGCAATACGAGAACGCCGCACCGATCAACGTGGGAGTGGGGGAAGACATCTCCATTTCCGAGCTAGCCCGTGTCATTGGCGGGGTGGTCGGGTTCGACCGCGAGATCCGCTTCGATTCCAGCAAGCCCGATGGAGCGCCACGAAAACTTCTGGATGTCGGCAGAATCAACGCTTTGGGATGGCGAGCGAGTACGGGGTTGTCGCAAGGTTTGACAAAGACCTATGAATGGTATCTGGAACACGATGAGTCGGCGGATGTGTCGGGTCAACGGGCTAGAATCTTGCTAGCCAATGGCCGCCGATGACCACTCTTACTCGATGATCTTTCCTTCGGCGAGATCACGTCCTATGGAGAACGCCGTATTGGCGCATCCTGCCCTTCAGCGCCGTTCCGCGCTTCGCGAGCGGCGTCCAGAGGCTGTGCGCCGGCATACCGGGCGCGTCGCGACCCGCTTTGCGGTCCTCGTGACCGGGGACCTGATCGCGATTTTCATCGCCCGCACGATCGCCCTCTGGCTTGCGGCGGAAACCGTCAACGGTTCGCTGGCGTTCAGCGATACCCCGCTGGTAACCGGCGGGGCCAGATTCATCTTTCTTGGTCTCATCGCAATCGTCGCCGTTTTTGCCACCGGTGGCCACAGCCGTCACCGTGCCCTCAATCAACCGATGCGCCTCTTCATTGGCGTCGCCGGTGCCGTGCTCATCATGTGGGCGGGTGGACTCGCACGCGGACTCTTGCCCGACCTCGTCCTGCCAATGGTCGCGACCGCGGGGACTGTCTGGCTGTCACTACTTATCGTTCGACAGGTTTCCGAATGGATCCTGCGGGATGTATGGCCCGGGCAAAGGGGAGCGGGAGTCGCGATACTCGTCGGGGCTCCGAAGCACGCTGGACGGTACGAGCACGCTGTGGCTGCGCCGGGCGGTGACTACCGCGTCGCGGGGTACGTCGCGACTCAGGCGGAGGGCGGCGGTGAATTTCTTGGGACGATCGACAACCTGCCCGGGGTCATCGACTCGCACGACGTCGAGGCGGTGGTGGTGTGCGCGGATCTTCCCGCAAGCCGCATCAACGATCTGATCGAGGAATGTCTGCACTCCGGATGTCAGGTTCTGTTTCCTGCGCGGGCCGTACGAGTCTACGGACTTAGGCCGACGTTAGTCTGGCATCACGATCAGCCTTTCTTTGAGCTCGGAAGCCCGGTGCTCAAGGCGCGCGCTCTCATCTCGAAAAGAATCGTCGATGTCGTTGTAAGCGGAATCCTGCTGCTCTTGTTGTCGCCCCTCCTGGTGGCCATCGCAATCGCGATCCGGCTTGATTCCCCCGGCTCCCCGTTCTTTTTCCAGGAGCGGGCGGGCCTGGGCGGCAGGCGCTTCCGAATGTTCAAGTTCCGCACGATGCGTGAGGGCGCCGATGCGGAGAAGCAGGACCTAGCCCACCTCAATCAGACCGGCGACACGCGTTTGTTCAAGATCAGGGACGACCCGCGCACGACTCAGCTCGGCCGCATGCTCCGGCGGTGGAGCCTCGACGAGCTGCCTCAGCTACTTAACGTGCTCATCGGTGAGATGTCCCTCATCGGACCGCGTCCATTCTTCGAGTCCGATTTTGAGGCCTACGAAGACCACCACTTCCGCCGACTGGACGCCAAGCCGGGGATCACGGGACTCTGGCAGGTGAGCGGACGAAGTGAGCTGGTGGACTTCGAGGATGTTATCTTCCTCGACCGACAGTACATCGAGCAGTGGTCCTTCTGGCTCGACATCAGTATTCTATTCAGAACAGTTCCAGCGGTCCTGCGGCGTACTGGAGCCTTCTAAACAACATGAAAGTATTCATCTCCGGCGTGGCGGGCTTCCTCGGCAGCCACCTCGCCGACGCATATACACGAAGCGGCGATCAGGTCGTTGGCTGCGACAACATGATCGGCGGCGATCTTCAGAATCTCCCGGAGGGAATCGAGTTCAAGGAAGCCGACTGCGGCGATGTCGAGACGATGAAACCGCTTCTCGAGGATGTCGATCTCGTCTACCATTGCGGAGCCGTCGCCACCGAAGGTCTGAGTGTATTCTCGCCCGCAATAATCGCCAAGCACGTTTACGAAAACACCGCGGGATTGCTCGCCGCCGCAGCGAGCAAGAAGGTGAAGCGGTTCGTCTACTGCTCGAGCATGGCACGCTACGGGAGAGGGAAGGCGCCGTTCCACGAAGAGCAGCCAGCCGCGCCTGTCGATCCCTATGGCATCGCCAAGTACGCGGGTGAGCTGTTGGTTCAGAACATTTCGGAGACGCACGGCATGGAGTACGTCATCGCCGTTCCGCACAACATCATCGGGCCTCGGCAGAAGTACGACGATCCGTACCGCAATGTTGCCAGCATCATGATCAACCGCATGCTTCAGGGAAAGCAGCCGATCATTTACGGCGACGGGGAGCAGGAGCGCTGCTTCTCTTTCATCCAGGACTGCGTCGATCCATTACTCAAGATGGGAACGCAGATCGGATTGTCCGGCGAGATCATCAACATCGGTCCCGACGAAGAAGCGGCAACGATCAATGAGCTCGCGCGGATTCTCGCGGATCTGCTTTCATTCGATCTAAAACCCATCTACGTCGCGGACAGGCCGCACGAAGTCAGGCACGCCACGTGCTCCGCCGACAAAGCGAGAAAGCTGCTTGCGTATCGAACGAAAGTTTCGCTGCGCGATGGCCTTCTCTCGACGATCGACTGGATCCGTGCTCACGGCACCAAACCATTCGAATACCATCTCCCTATTGAGATCGATTCGCCGCTGGTTCCGGCGACGTGGCGCGACAGGCTTCTCTGATCGAAACGCACGACAGGAGTGGCCGCCTGGCCGCCTGACGGATGGCGCAAACGTGGCCGGTGAGCCCCGCCCGGCTCGCGATGCTCAAGGTTTTGGATCTTGTCGCGCGCGCTGCCGCGGCTCCATTTCGAATCACGAGACAAAGCCGACCCCGCAATACGAACCTTAAGCGCATTCTCGTGATCGAGCCGTGGAACATCGGCGACGTGGTGCTTGCAACTCCGATGCTGCGCGCTTTGAGAAAGCGCTATCCGGGTGCAGAGATCTCGCTCCTCGCCAAGCCGCACGCCCGTGACCTGCTCTACAGCAGCGGACTCGTCGATGAGATAGTCGTGTACGACCTTCCGTGGACCGCGCAAAAAAATAAATACCCTCTCGCCCCATCGGCGATGAAAGGAATGCGAAAGCTCGTTCACCGTCTGAGGGAGCGTCACTTCGACGTTACACTCGATTCGAGGATGGACATCAGATCAAATCTTCTCGCGGCTCTGACTGGCGCCCCACATCGGATCGGATACGACATTGGAGGAGGTGGCTGGCTACTCACCGACGTGCTGCCGAGCGAGCGCGATGATTTCCACAAGATCGACGATTGGCTCGCACTCCTCGCGCTGCTGGGCGATTCGCAGGGTTCATCCAGCCGAGAGCAACACCTTCCGACGCTCGTCGTTACGGAGGCAGAGCGTGCCATCGCTCGCAGGAACATCG
>JALYKM010000053.1 GCA_030774785.1 Gemmatimonadota bacterium | reverse complement strand
TGGAACATCCGGGTAACGTGATCGGTGTAGCTTGCGCGGATGTCTGCGTACCGCTTGTCGGCGTTCAGATAGTAGTCGCGATCCGGCAGCGACAGTCCGCCCTGGTTGATGCCTGCGATGACGGAGGTACTGTTCTTCGCGTCCTGTTGCGCGCCGAATCCGAACAGTACGGGCACACCCTGCGAGTGGAGACGCGCGATCTCGGTCTCGAGCTGGGCGCGATTTCGTATAGCGGCGATGCGGGCGAGGTGAGGACTGATCGGCTGCGCTCCGGCGCGCTCGGCTCCTACAGAATCCATGCACGAGGAGTAGTAGACACCGAGCTTCCGCAGATCCTCGCTGGCCTGCGAGTTACCGTTCGCCCCGGCGTTGCGGAGGATCGTGAGAAGATTGCTCTGGTTGTTTTCCTGGAGCTGGTCGAAGCTGCCCCAGCGCGAATAAGCGGCGGGAACGGGGTTCCGCTTTACCCAGCCACCGTTGGCAAACTGGTAGAAATCCGTGCAGGCAGAGACCGACCGGTCGAGATTTGCCGGGTCGAGCGGGGTTGATTGCATCGGAATGGCAGATACCTGTGCCGCCGCCGGGATCGCGAGCGCAAACGTGAGCGCGAGCGCGCGTAAGACGAGACGCATTCTGGTACTCCGAAAAGAGTTCAGCTGATGAATCAAATCCGCGCGCAGTGGAAGTCCAGTCCCGCAATCCCTATTCTGGATCGTTGCGCCGGTCCGTCGGAGGGGGTCCTCTTCGCGGCTACGCTCGCTTGGTCGGAGCCCCTAACTGCGCTCCTTCGCTCCGCTCAGTCGCGGGTCTCCTCCTCGCGCTCGCTTTGGAAAGCCACTACGAGGACCCCCTCCGACTCCCCGTTCGATTTCACAACAGCCGTTGGCTCGCGGGATTGGTTCGGCGCGCACGGACCGCGACGCCGCTTGGAAGAGATCTCGCTTGGGAGGGAGGTGCTGGTGTCCTCTCAGGCTGCTATCCCGGAGCTAGCGCCGCCCCGGCGCGGTGCGGCGAAGCCGCAAGCGAGGACTGCGGCCAGAGAGGACGCCAGCGCCGACCGACCGCGCGAGGATCTTGAATGCGAGACTATTTACGCGATCGTGCGCGCGAGCGCCTTTTTTTCGCGGGCTTCATTATGCTTCCGCGACAACTCGGCGCGCCGCACTTGCAGAAGTAGAACCTCTCCAGCTCCGCGTCGTTCTTGCCGGTGCGCTCGTACTGATAGTCGTACGCCAGCTCGGTTCCCGGCTCTAGCCCACGCAGAGCGTGAATGAAAATCTTCTTCCCCGTGATCACGGCCTCGCAGTTAGGCTCGCACGAGTGGTTGATGTAGCTCGCATCCCCGCCACCAGTTTCGATCGCCCCATCGATCACCGTCTTGGTGTCCAGCGTGAACAGGAACGTGTGGTGGCGCTTCATCTTCGTATCGTCGTAGCGGCGGTCTGCTTCGTCGTTGCTGATGCGCTCGCCCGTGTATTCCACGATGCGCGTTCCCTTCCGGATGCGCCGGACCGCGAAAACACCGCGTCCGTGGATCCGCGAATTGCGAACGAGATATAAGGGCTCGCGCCCATTCTTCGACATCGACATCGATTGTCGCTGAGTGTTATCGCTGCGGAGATGCGACTATGAGGCCAGAGCACTGGCCAAGCCCGATGCGGGCCGCACCCTCGCGCTGGAGATGGCCGCGCATGATGATCTCGTCCCCGTCGTGAAGAAATTTTCTCTCTTCTCCCGTCGGTAATACGATGGGCTCGGCCCCCCTTCGCGTGAGCTCGAGCATGCAGCCCTGGGACTCGCGCTCAGGGCCCGACACCGTGCCGCTGGCGAACAGATCACCCGGCCGAAGGTTGCAGCCGTTGCTCGCGTGGTGCGTCAGCATCTGGGCCGCCGTCCAGTAGATGTCGGCGAGAGACGCGGCGCTCAAGCGCGACGGGCGCATGTGCCCCTCGCGCATCATCATCGATCTGATGTAGACCTCGATGACGAGATCTATTCCGCCCTCGTTCCTGTCCTTCTCCGACGACAGATACGGAAGGGGTGCCGGATCGCCGGGCGACCGGAAGAACGCCGGAACACGATACGGCTCGAGCGCCTCCCACGTCACGACCCAGGGCGAGATGCTCGTCGCAAAGTTTTTGGACAGAAACGGGCCGAGCGGCTGGTACTCCCACGATTGAATGTCCCGCGCCGACCAATCGTTAACCAGGCAGACGCCGAACAGATGCTCTTCGGCGTCCTCGATGTCGATCGGATTGCCGAGCTCGTTTCCCTTCCCCACGAAGAAACCAACTTCCGCCTCATAGTCGAGCATCTGGGACGGCGCGAACGTCGGAGCCGCGGAGCCTGGAGGCAGCGCCTGACCGTTGGGGCGAATGACGTCGCTGCCGCTGAGCACGATCGACGATGCCCGCCCGTGATATCCGATCGGGACGTACTTGTAATTGGGGAGCAGCGGATTATCCGGACGAAACAGCTTGCCGACGTTAGTCGCGTGATAGATGGAGGAATAGAAATCCGTGTAGTCGCCGATCTCCGCCGGCGGGTGCATTCTCGCGTCGGACATCTGGACGAGCACGCCCGGCGGCAGCGGGTTGATCGCGCCTTCGTCGCCGGGCGTGCCCGCCAGCAGCTCGCTCACGCGCGCCCGGAACCGCGAAAGGGAATTCTTCGGCGCCTCCATCAGCTCATTGAGCGTCGGCCGATCGCACCACCGCGCTACGTCGCGTGCTTCGCCGGTCCAGAGGTTCGCGCTCAGTGATTCGCCGATGTCCACGATCTTGTCGCCGATCGCCACGCCCACGCGCCGCTCGCTCTCTCCGCGCCGGGAGAACACGCCGAACGGAAGATTCTGGATCGGGAAATCAGTGTCGGGAGTGTTCGCCGACTCGATCCACGACGTTAGCGACGGATCGTGCGTTTCGTTCACTGATAGCCCGAGAGGGACCTGCGGGTGAGCGGCGCCAGCTCGTCGATCGGCTCGCGGAACGAGCAGGACCCGAACGAGATCGCGAGCTCCTGGCGGGATGCCTCGATCTGCTCGGCCGTGATACGCGTGTCGCGCCAGACGATCGCGTCATCATCGAACGCAAATGCGTGTCGGTCACTCTCTTCCAGCGCGGCGATCGCGGTGTCTTCGCTCTCGCGTCCATATATGAGAGCCGATGCGACAAAAACATTCAGGAAGCCGTACATCATTCCAACCGGGCTATCGGGCTCGTAGGTGAGCCGGTACGAGCCGCGGAGCGGATGGTGAAGTCCTGCAGTCGCCTTGAATGGAACTGACTCGCGCCGGCACGCAGCGATGAAGTCGATGACTTCTTTCGCTGGAGGAATCGACTCCGGTGTCACACCGCCGGTCCGCACCTTCGCACGCGCACCGGCCCGAGCTATTGCTTTCACGAGCGGAGAGACATCCCCCTTGATCGGAATCTCGAAATACGCGGTAAAGAAGCCGGGGAGCTCCGACCGCTGGCGTCCGATATCGTCAACGGTGCTCGCTTTGAGCTCGGCGACATCGATCACAGCGTGCCCGTCATTCGAGCCCGACGAGTGATGCCAGTTGAACCTGAGCATCTCTTCGCCCGCCGCGCGGACGTCCTCCGCGACCAGCACGCTGAGGCGCCAAGGCTCGGACCCGGGATCCCGCGGCATCAGGTCTCTGCCCGCATCCTCGAGCTCCTTCAGACGCGATATGGGGACGATGAATCTGCCGAGCGCCGAACGATCCTCACCCTCGCGGTACGACGCGTAGTTCCCGAGTGCCGCCCGCATGTCTTCGCTCGCTGGAGGAAAGAGACCGGCGTAGTCGACGAGGCCGGAGAGAAGAGCATCGACCGCTTTCACTCGAAGGCTCTCAGGTTCTCTGGAATCATCGACAGGAAACTAATCGCGTGCGCTCCGGGTGTGCGATGTCAGCGATCCCTGAGTCTCCGGACGAACTTGAGGCCGGACCAGGTTTCGTCGACCGCGCACACCTTGACGTCGACCAGGCCCGCTTCGAGTCCGATCGATCGAACGATATTCTCGGAAACGTCGGTCTCGACACCGGATGCCTTCTTTGGCCACGCCACCCACAGCACGCCGTTCGATTCGAGTCTGTCGCGCAACCGTGGAAATCCTTTTTTCAGCTCCGACGTCCCGCGCACGAAAAGCATCGCGAAATCGAGTGTGCCTCTCGTCACCGGCTTCACCCCGTCGGGCAACGGCCCAATGGTGTCGCCGAAAGCAGCCGGGGCAGAAACGAGCTGCATCCGCGCTCCCGCCTTCAACCCGAGCTTCGCGACGAGAGGAGTACCCGAATAGCCGGCCGTCCGAGCCGGCCGGTTCATCTGCGCCAACTCTGGGGAGGGCGCCCTGAGGCGCCGAGTCAGACTCGTCGCGTCGATCCGCGTATCAACCGCAGGATGAAGAGAAGGACGACAGCGCCGATGAACGCGACGAAAATCGTACCACCCATCCCACCGAACGGCGTCGCGATCCCGAGCATGCTGAACAGCCAGCCGCCGATGAACGCGCCGACGATGCCGATGATTATGTCACCAATGATGCCGTATCCGGTGCCGCCCATTACGAGAGACGCAAGAACTCCAGCGACGAGACCAACTACAATCCAGGCCAGTATCCCCATTGTGTCCGTCCTCGAAAGATTGTTGAATCCTTACGGCGCCGTACGGGAAACGGTTGCACGCGTCTTATACGATAACAAAAAAGGAGCGCTCGGACGATAGCGCTCCACATTTTGTGCTCGACTGACGTCTGCTACCGCCGGTACTCGTAAGTGAACCCGCCCTCTGTATAGTTGACCGTGTCGAACTGTAGCGTGCCGTTAGCATTTCGCGCTGAATAGCCATTTTGCGGCGGGGCAAACAGTGTAAAGGTGGCCCCATTCACTGTAAACGTTCCGTTCGAGACAAACGCCGAAGCGAAGGACGAGCCGCCCGGCGGGGTCTTGGTGAAATTGTTGGTTTCGATAAAAGTGCCGTTCGCATTCAGGACCAGCGTGCCATCGGTTACTAGGACCGTACCCCCATTGGGTAGCTCGGGGTCGTCTCCTGCTTGGGCCGTAAACTGATAAGGAATGGAGAAATTACCGAACACCGTGAGCTGATAAGTACCCGCGACGTCACCCGGGCCGACAAGGCTGTTGTCCGTGCACGCGGCGAATAACAATGGTATCGCCGCAGTGAGGCTCAGGAGCAGGTTCGCTTTTCTCGTGAGCATGTTGCCTCGCGCGTTACTGGTTTAAGATGGGAGCCGCCGTGCGCGCGCGGCCCAACGATAGATTTGTATGCAATTACCGTACGTAGTATCCACCAAGAGCTCAGATATGTTCCCCGTCCCACCTCGAGTGAAAGTCTGTTGCATCGCCTCGGAAGAAGAGGCGGCGCTGGCAATACGCATGGGGGCGTCGGCCCTAGGTCTCGTCTCGCGAATGCCGAGCGGACCAGGTCCGATTCCGGAATCACGCATCCGTGACATTGCGCAGACCGTGCCACCGGGAGTCGCAACCTTTCTCTTGACCTGTGAGACGACGGCCGAGCCGATCATCGCGCAACAGCGCTACTGCGGAGCGAACACGATTCAGCTCGTGGATGAGGTCGCGCCGGGAGCTCACGGCGCTCTGCGGGATGCGCTGCCGGGAATCAGGATCGTTCAGGTAATTCACGTAAGAGACGAGGGCGCGCTGACCGAGGCACGACAGGTCGCAGCGCACGTCGACGCAATCCTTCTCGACTCCGGTAATCCTTCCCTCGCTACCAAGGAGCTGGGTGGAACTGGGCGCGCGCACGACTGGGCCGTGAGCCGGAAGATCCGCGATGCCGTGCGCGTGCCCGTCTATCTGGCCGGCGGATTAAACCCTCAGAACGTCGGACAGGCGATTGCGCAGGTGCAGCCCTTTGGAGTGGACGCCTGCAGCGGTCTTCGCACCGAGGGCCGTCTTGACTCAATGAAGCTCGAACAGTTCATGCTTTCGGTTCGTGAAGCAGCCGCGCGTGCTTTTTGATCGCGCCGAAAACGTCCTTCACCGCGCGCAACAAGTTACTCACCCCGGATGCGCGTCCCTCCACCACTTGATGGCTCGTCTCAGGATGTGAACGACGTACTTTGGACGCAGCAAACTGACCCGGAACGAGAACAACATCCGCCGCTCGTTTCCTGCATTCCATGATGAGCACGAGAGCGGTGAAGATCATCGTGAGGCTCATAACGGCAACGACGACGGCCAGCACCACTAAACCGGCGTCGGGGGTAGCAGGTACGTCGTCGGCCTGCTACCCCAGCCACCCCTCTCCGAGCAAATTCATTTGATGCAGCTATTCGCCACCGCCTCTTTCGCGCCGCCTCCCAGTCTCCGTCTCAGACGCGACCGGGCGGAGAGGATATTGAACGGCCTACGGGCCGCCGTGCTTTTTCTTCTCACGGCATCGGCGCTCATGTACGCGCCGCACCTGTCCAGGGCTCTCAACCTTGCGAATGTGCTAGTGCTGGGCCCGACGCTGGCGTGGACTGTCGCGCAATATCTGACCTGGTACCGGCGCCCCGAGCTTCCCGACTGGTTGTCCGCGGTGAATCCGATAGTCGACGTCACCGCGGTCACGGCCATCATCGGCGGATACGCGGTTGCGCAATCGGGCGTGCTGGCGTTGCGGTCCCCGATCTTTCTGATGTACTTCGTAGTGCTGGCCGGCCGACCGGTCGCCTCGTCGGTGCGCAAAGCCGCATTCATTTCGGCGCTTGCGTTCGTCGAGTACGCGGGCCTCCTGATCTGGCTGTGGGCGACCAACCGGATCCCAATCGCCATCGATCCTATCAATGCGGTACAGACCGCCCGCATAACGCCGCTCGACGAAGCGGCGAAGCTCGTCCTCCTCGCAGTATTCGGAATCGTCTCGACATACGCGACCTCGTGGGTCGAGCACCTCGTGCGCGAAGCAAGCAAGGAGTCCGCGGAGCGGCAACGCGTCGTGACCCGGCTCGTGCAGTCCGAGCTCGACACCCTGAAGCTGCAGCTCAACCCGCACTTCCTGTTCAACGCTCTCAATAGCGCCATGGCTCTCATCGCCACCGACGCCCCAGCCGCGGAACGAATGGTCTCGGAGCTGAGTGATTTTCTCCGGCTCGTGCTATCGACGTCGAGCGAGCAGGAGGTTCCTCTCGAGCGCGAGCTGGGTCTGCTCGACCGCTACGTCGCGATCCAGAGGGTGAGGTTTCAGGACCGGCTCACCGTGAGCTGCAACATCGAGGACGACGTGCGCGGCGCCCTGGTGCCGAGCCTGCTGCTTCAGCCACTGGTCGAGAATGCGATCAGACACGGCATCAGCCCGCGTGCGGGCGCCGGTTACGTTCAGGTCAGCGCCAAGCGCCTTGGCGACAAGCTGTCGATTACGATTCTCGACGATGGAGTCGGCGTGCGCGCGCGGAGATCCCGCGAACGATCGCGTGGCTCCGGACTCGGACTGACCAACACTACGACGCGGCTCATCCACCTGTACGGTGAGGGTCACGAGTTCGAGAGCGGGCCGCGCGATGAAGGTGGATACGCCGTGAGAATCACCATCCCCTTCAAGCTGGGGCGTCTCTCTCCCGCGCGAAACGGGGCCCGGGTGAATCAGGACCTCACAACGGCGGTGAGATCATGATCGCGCAGCAGTTTCGTGTTCTGGTCATCGACGACGAGGCGCTCGCGCGCCAGCGGCTCTGCTCGCTGTTATCGAGAGTTCCCGACGTCGAGGTCGTGGGGGAATGTGAGAACGGCATCGAGGCGGTTGCGGCCATTCGCGCACACCAGCCCGATCTTGTTTTTCTCGACGTGCAGATGCCCGAGCTGGACGGTTTCGATGTAATTACCGAAGTCGGCACCGACAAGATGCCACCGGTGATCTTCGTGACGGCTTTCGACGACTACGCAGTCTCGGCGTTCGAGTTCGGCGCATTCGACTACCTGCTCAAGCCCGTCGATCACGTGCGCTTTCACCAAACGCTAGATCGCGCCAAGAAACGACTCAAGGATGCGCCGGCTCCGAGTGTGTCGTCGCAGCTAAGCGCGCTTCTCAAATACGTTGGACAGCTCGACGCGCCGAAGAACAGGATTGGCGTCAAGGTGAACGGGAAAGTCCTCTTTCTCGATCCGGACGAGATCTACTGGATCCAGGCCCGGGACGATCTGGCGCGCATTCACCTCGCCGAAGTGGCCTACGATGTCCGCGAGCCGCTGAGCAGGCTGGAGGCGCGACTACCACAGAATCGCTTCCTGCGTGTGCACCGATCGACCATTGTGAACACCGCACAGGTACGCGAAGCGCAGCCCTTCGATCAGGGCGATCAGCTCCTGATTCTGCGCAACGGGAAGCGCATCACGACTGGCCGCAGCTACAGAAAGGTGGTCCAGGAATTCCTCAAGCGCGCGACCTGAGATTC
>JALYKM010000052.1 GCA_030774785.1 Gemmatimonadota bacterium | reverse complement strand
CACATCGCCGAGCATCTGACATCGATGATGATGATGGCTTTCACCGTACAATGACCGAGTCACGTGGAGCTGCCATGCGCAACACTCGCTTTCTCTCGATCGCATCACTGTCTCTCTCGGCGGTAGCATCCGCCCAGAGCGCCGCCACGCTCACACCGCAGACACGCAAT
Organism: Gemmatimonadota bacterium; assembly: GCA_030774785.1. Classification (GTDB taxonomy): domain Bacteria; phylum Gemmatimonadota; class Gemmatimonadetes; order Gemmatimonadales; family Gemmatimonadaceae; genus UBA4720. The sequence goes on along the minus strand of JALYKM010000052.1, from coordinate 2,869 downwards.
TTCGTCGCGGTCGGCGACTCCGTGGTCGCGCTCACCAACGTCACGATTATCGACGGCACCGGCAGCCCGGCCAGGACCGGACAGACGATCGTGATCCGTGGGAACAGCATCGCCGACGTCGGTCCGGCGGCGAGCGTGCGCGTGCCCGCCGGCGCGCGAGTGATGCAACTCGGCGGTTCCACTGTGATACCTGGAATCGTCGGAATGCACGACCACCTGTTCTACACGGCCGCCGGTGGACGCGCCATGCAGATGTCTTTCACCGGACCGCGGCTGTATCTCGCGAGCGACGTCACCACTATCCGCACCACTGGCGGACGCTCTCCGTACGCCGAGATCAACACGAAGGAAGCCATCGAGGCCGGACGCGTGCCTGGACCGCGGGTGCATCTCACTGCGCCCTACATCACCGGCGGGACGGGCGGCTCCGCCGGCAGCATGGCGGAGATCACGAGCCCGGAGGCAGCGCGCCGATTCGTCGCCTACTGGGCCCAGGAGGGCGTCGAGTGGATCAAGGCCTACACCGATATCCGAAGCGCGGAGCTCAAGGCGGCGATCGACGAAGCGCACAAGCGCGGCCTCAAGGTCACCGGACATCTCTGCTCGGTGAGCTTCCGTGAGGCGGTCGACCTCGGCATCGATAACCTCGAGCATGGACTCTTCACCAACACGGACTTCGACCCGCAGAAGAAGCCGGACATCTGCCCACCCAATAGCATGGTGCGGGTGGGCGTCGCGAGCGTGACGAGCGATACCGCGAAGTCCGTGATTCAGAAAATGGTCGCGAAGGGCGTTGGAATGACCTCGACGACGGCGGTATACGAGACGTTCTTCGCGAATCGTCCCGTGAAGGACGAGCGCACGCTGGAAGCGATGACTCCGGAAGTGAGAACTGCCTATCTCAACCTGCGCGCTAATATCGACACCGCGACGTCTCCGCCGCTGACAGCGGCGATGCTCAAGAATTCGATGGCGTTCGAGAGAGCGTTCGTCGCGGCGGGTGGACGGCTCGCGGCCGGGGTGGACCCGACTGGGTTCGGCGGCGCGCTCGCTGGATTCGGGGATCAGCGTAATTACGAGCTTCTCGTCGAGGCGGGCTTCACGCCGGCGCAGACGATTCAGATCATGACGGCCAATGGCGCGAAGATCCTCGGAGTGTACGACAAGCTCGGCTCGATCGAGCGCGGTAAGCTCGCCGATCTCGTCGTGCTGGACGGAGACCTTGTGAAAGACCCGAGCGTCATTCGCAAAGTCACGACCGTCTTCAAGGATGGCGTCGGCTACGACTCGGCCAAGCTGATCGCCGCGGTCAAGGGACGTGTCGGTATCGACTGAGGCATCTTATTGTCCTCTGCTAAAGCTCTCGTCTGAAGATTTTTGCCAGCTTCTCGAAGTCGATGTTGCCGCCGGAGACTACGCAGACGACCTTACCCGCGCGACTTCCGTCGCGTCCGGCTTTGCCTGCCAGCGCCGCCGCGACCGGAGTTGCGCCCGCGCCCTCGGCGATCACCCGATTGCGCTCGGCCAGCGTGCGCACCGCCTCAGCTACATCAGCCAGCGACATCACCAGCGACCCGTCGAGCAGGCTTTGCGCGAGCGGCCACATCTCCGCGAGCACACTGCTGGAGCCAATGCCGTCCACAAAGCTGGCTTTGTAATCGATTTTGGTGATCGCACCCGCCGCCAGCGCTGCGGCAAATGCCGCCGACGTCTCGACCTCACACGCGTAGATTTTCGTCCGGGGCTTGAGCGCACGGACTGCAGTCGCGATTCCGCAGCTTAGCCCACCGCCGCCGTAAGGCACCAGTATGGTATCGACATCCGGCAGGTCCTCGAGAATCTCCAACCCAATCGTGCCATTTCCTGCCATTACCGCCGGGTCGCTGACCGGGTGAACGAACAACCCTTCCAGACCTTCATATCGGCGTGTGACGATCACCTGCCACCATTCATCGAACGGAACCTTGATGATCCTTCCGCCGAGACGCGTGATCGCTGCGAGCTTGGTCTCTGGAGCGTGATCCGGCACGACTACCGTGCAGGGGACTCCCAGGCGCCGCGCGTGCCACGCGACACCCTGTGCCATGTTGCCCGCGCTCGCCGTGTAAACTCCCTTCGCCAGCTGATCCGGGCTCGCAGTCGCAATAGCGTTTCCCGCGCCGCGCAGTTTGAACGAGCCAATCGGCTGCAGGTTTTCGAGCTTCAGGAAAATCTCAGTCCCGTCTACGTTCAGACGCACCAAAGGCGTGCGAATGACGGACTCGGCGATGCGCTCGCGCGCAGCGCGGATGTCGTCCAACGAGACCGGGTTAATCGTCGTCGCGATTGCCTCCCAGCTCGACGAGGACACCCGCGTTCACTTCGACCGCCTTTTTGTAGACGTGGTTAGCCGCTGCCAGATCCTCGACAGCAAGGCCGAGCGATTTGAACAGAGTGATCTCATCGGATGTCCGGCGACCCTCGACGTTGCCGAGCAGAAGGTCCCCGATCTCGCCGACGATGTGGTCGTCGCCAATCGCGCCTTCCTTTTTTGGAAGCAGGAAATCGCCCGCCTCGTTGAGTGTTGACTCGCGCCGATCCACGTACAGTCGCGCCTTTCTGACGGCCACCGTATCGAGCTCTCGCGCGAAGGGTACGCTCGAACCGATGGCATTGACGTGCGTTCCCGGCGCGATCCATTCGCCTCTGAGGATCGGCTCTCTCGCGGCGGTCGTCGTACAAATTATTTCTGCTTCTGCAACGGCTTCCTGAACCGTCGCAGCTGAGCTGATCGGGATTCCGTGCCGGAGAGCTTCGCGTTCCGCGAAATGCTGCGCGTGTCCTGCGTTGCGGCTCCAGACGCGCACGCTCGTGATCGATCGCGACTGGA
>JALYKM010000051.1 GCA_030774785.1 Gemmatimonadota bacterium | reverse complement strand
AAGTACATTGACGAAACGAAGCTCGACGTCGTACAAGCGACAATCGCCTACACGCAATACCTGGCGGAGGGTGGATCAGCTCAGGTGCGCGCCACTCCATTCACAGGCGCGGGGTCGCTAATAAGGTTTCTGCCGCTCGGCGTCTTTACCGCGCTGTTGCGGCCGTTGCCGGGAGAGGTAAACAACAGCTTCGGGCTTTTAGCCGGGCTCGAGAACCTCGTGCTACTGACGCTGGTGCTGATCGCCATTCGACGAACCAGGCTCACTGAATTTCGCGATCCGGTAATCGCCTGGGCGACAATGCTGCTAACAACATGGTCGGTGGTCTATGGTTTTGTCTCGTCTCAGAATCTCGGGACCGGAGTACGGTATCGACTACAGATATTGCCTGTCTTCCTCCTTTTGTTGCTTCACCTGGCACGCGCTGATCGGAAGCCGTTGACCGACAAGACAATATGAGATCTCAAGTGCGCGACCTTCAGGCATATATGGTGGGAGTATGATTCCGGAGCGGGAGATTCCTGCAACGCCCAACTCACAGACAGTGTCATTCGCCGCGCTGGCCGGAATACTCGTTGGGTCTGCGCCATGGATCCTACTATGCGCCGTGATTGCTCTGGGGGTGAGCGTGGCGGTGGCTTCTCTCGAGCCGCGACATTACACCAGCCGTGTTTCGTTCATTCCACAGGGGCACAACGCAGCTGGAGCGGGCGCTGGTTTGGCGGCACAGCTTGGACTCGGTTCAATCGGTGGAGACGCCGGGCAATCTCCCGCGTTCTATTTGGACCTGCTTGATACGCGAGAGATTCTCCGCAGGGTGGCTACTTCCCAGTTCTCGGTGCGAGACAAATCCGGATCTCGACAGGGCCAGCTCCCGACGATGCTGGGCCTCGATCATCCAGCGAGGTCTGAGGCGCTGGATGCATCCATCGATTACCTGCGAAAGGCTTTGCGCCCCGGGCTATCCCCGCAGACCGGTGTTGTGGGCGTCAACGTCATCACGGAAAATCCAGCCCTGTCGGCGCAAATCGCCGCAAGAGTGCTGGAGGCGTTGGATGGGCTCAACCGCGAAAACGCGCGTGCTCAGGCTACACAGCAGCGTGATTTTACACAACAGCGCCTGAATGAATACCGGGACGAGCTGCGCGTTGCCGAGGCCAACCTACAGGAGAATCTGCAGCGGAATCGGGACGCTGGTACCTCGTCTCAAGCTGCATTCCAGAGGGAACGGCTAGAGCGCGAAGTTGGCCTGAGACAACAGCTATACGTCACCATAACTCAGGCTTTTGAACAAGCAAGAATGGAAGAAGTCCGCGATGCACCGCAGATAACCATTATCGAGCGCTCTGAAATTCCTCATCGTGCGGACCCCAGAGGTTTCGTCCAGAAGGGGATACTAGGCGCACTACTGGGCGCACTGTTCGCAGTGTTCGCCATCACTCTTCGCGAGATTTTTACCCGGGCGCGACAGCATCAAGCGGCGTGGTACGCGGAGTGGGATGCCGCCCTGAAGGAAGCTGCAAAGCCTTCCAGGCTTGCCAGGAAACGCGACCGACGCCAGAGCTGAGATGTTTTAATGCCGGAGAACATCGATCGAGATGTCCTGCGAGGATCCGGAAGCCGCGGCGAGCTTCGGCGCTCGCTACCTGGTAGCGACGTCAAGCCTTCACGTAAGCTTGATCAGCGGAGGCATCCGGGTAAAAGCGGCCAGCCGTCTTTGTTTCCCTTACGCGTAGGCTAGTTCAGATGCATTTGGTCGGTTTGCGGCGTCCAGCCATGCCTGAAACATGAGGATATTCCAGAGCCGGTCCTGATGACGTCCTTTTTCTGCGAGATGTTCCCGCCAAACATCCCGCACTCGTGTTGCGTCGAAGAATCCATCGCCACGAAGGCGATCCTCGCCCAAGAGAGAATCCGCCCACGACCGGAGCGGCCCGCGAAGCCATTCGCCGATCGGAAGCCCGAACCCGGTTTTTGGACGCTCGATCAATTCCCGGGGTACGTAACGATAAAGGACGCGACGCAGAATTCGTTTTCCCCGACCGTCGCGAATCTTCATCGCTCTCGGTATTCGCCATGCCAGCTCTACCACACGGTGATCCAGGAGCG
>JALYKM010000050.1 GCA_030774785.1 Gemmatimonadota bacterium | reverse complement strand
GGTTACGGTCGGCGCACCGAACTTCTTGTCGATGACGACGTTCCGTCCCTTGGGGCCAAGGGTAACCTTGACCGCCTCGGCGAGCTGATCGACGCCGCGCTTGAGAGCCGCGCGCGCATCGGTATTGAAGTGTAGTTCCTTGGCTGCCATATGATCGCTCTTTTGGGTATCTGGTTTAGTTCACGACGGCGAGCACATCAGACTCGCGCAGGATCAGAAACTGTTCGGTGTCGATGGTGACTTCGGTGCCGCTGTACTTTCCGTAGAGAACCCTGTCTCCGACTTTTACTTCCATCGGGACTCGAACATTTTTCTCGTACCGGCCGGGGCCGACGGCAATGATCTCACCCTGCTGCGGCTTTTCCTTCGCCGTGTCGGGAATGAAGAGTCCGCCGCGCATTTGCTCCGTGTCCTCCAGCGCCCTGACGACGACGCGATCCGCGAGGGGAGCGACCTTGGTGCTGGTTTGTGTTTTTGTGGCCATAGTTAGCTGTCCTTCTGCTTGAATAGTGGCTTGTGGTGGGAGGCTCTCTTGTTAGCACTCGACAGTAGTGAGTGCTAAGACTACCAAGTTAACTACTCCCGGATAGCGGAGTCAACCCATAAACGCCCGACAGCGGCGTTCCCGTCCCTCAATGCGTCAGGAGGTCGTAGGCGAGCTCTATCCCTTTGAGGGTCAGGAACGGGTCGACCAGCTCCAGCTCGCGGGAATGGGGCTTAATGGCTTCCGCCATACCACCTGTAGCGATGACGAGGGGGGCCTTTTCCCCCGGCCACTCCTTCTTGATTCGCCTGACGATCCCGTCGATCGAGTCCACCGCGCCGTAAAGCACCCCCGCCCGAATGCATTCATCGGTCCGCCGGGCTATCACCTTTTTCGGGGGCACGATGTCGGTGGCCGGAAGCTGCGCCGTTCGACGGAACAAGGTGTCGGCCGAGATCATGATCCCAGGCTGAATGACCCCTCCCAGGAATGTGCCGTTTGCCGTGATACAATCGTAAGTGGTCGCAGTCCCGAGATCCACAACGATCACGTCTCTCTTATGAATGCGGCTCGCGGCCAGTGTGTTGGCGATCCGGTCGGCCCCCACAGTGAACGGCTCCTCGACATCGAGTTTGATAGGAAGCTTCGCGCGTGCATCGATCATCACCGGCTTCCGCCCGAAGCACATTTCGCACGCCTCGGCCAGCACGGGAGTGATCGTGGGGACCACCGAGCAGATGGCAGAGCCCGTCTTGGTGTCCGGAGAGGGGATCGTTTCACCGGTTATCGACCTTATTAGGAGTGCGAGCTCGTCAGCCGTTCTGGGAGCGGCCGTCGTAAGGCGCCAGTGCGAGACAAGGTTGTCGCCTTCGAAGATTCCAATCGTGATTTCGGAGTTGCCAACGTCGAACGCGACGATCATCGAGCATCCTCTAGTACGAGTGAGCCGGAGCGAAAAGGCGCAACAGAGTCTGCCAGCGCCACGAGAAGCTCGCCAGTGGCGGTGATTCCGGCGACGCGCCCCACGGCGGGTTGAACGCAGAACCTTCCGCGCGCCAGATCCCGTGCGTTGAACTCCTCCAGTTCGTCCGCCCCAAGCGGCCCAGTCGCCCGCGCCGCCGCCCGAAGCGCGGGTACCAGCTCAGCCAAAACCTCGAGGCGCTGCGCTCCGGGCTCGAGACCCGCCGCGTTGTCCAGGTTGTCGGGCGGCTTCACGTTGACGCCGAGCCCGATCGAGACCCACTCCACGGCCTGATCGCGCCATCTCGCCTCGACGAGGATTCCGGCGAGCTTGCCGCGATCGACATAGAGATCGTTCGGCCACTTGAGACGAATCGGCTCGGCGGCGAACCGGTCGAGTGCTTCCGCCACCGCGAGTCCAACGCGAAGCGACAGCACTGCGAGCCCGGACGCGTCTCCCGGACGCTCGATGAGGGTGAGCCAGATTCCGGCCCCGGGAGACGACTGCCAGCTGCTCCCGCCCCTCCCCCGGCCCGCGGTCTGTTCGTTCGCGATGACGAGTGTTCCCGCCGGTGCGCCATCCGCGGCAATACGGTGGGCAACGTCGAGCGTCGATGTCGTCGATTGCAGGAGCTCTACTCGCGGAAGATCGAGCATGCGCTCCAACCCATCCGCCGCGGCCCCGTCGAATCGTGCGGCGCTATCCGCCCGCGTAGATCACCGCCAGGACAGCAAGGCCGAGGGCAACGCGGTAGAACGCGAATATTCCATAACTGTGCCTGCCCACATAGCGCATGAGGATCGAGATCGCGAGCCAACCGCTGATCGCGGACGCGACCACTCCCGACATGAGCTCGTTCGTAAGAGCGCCTTCGTGCAACGCTTTCGGACCCTCCATTATTACCGCCGCGGCGATGATCGGCATGCTCATGAGAAAACTGAATTCGGCTGCGCTCTCACGATCGAAACGGAGACCGCGGCCGGTGGTGATCGTCGAGCCCGAGCGCGAGACGCCGGGAATCAGCGCAATTACCTGAGACAGGCCGATCAGTGCCGCATCGATCCAGCGCATTTCACCGAGCACTCGGCGCTGTTCGACGAGCTTGTCGACCAGCCAGAGTACGATTCCCATGACGATCAGCGCGATCGCGATCAACTGTGGGTTCCGGAACGCTGATTCGGCCCTGGACTGGAGGAGATACCCGCCAATGGCGCCCGGAATCGTTGCAATGATCAGATAAATCACCCTTCGCTTTTCGGGGGTTTCGATCCGCCCGGTTGTAATGATGCCGAACGCCGCGCGAACGAGCGCTGCCCATTCGGTCCGAAAGTACCACAGCACCGCGAGAAGTGTCCCGAAATGGAGCGCGACGTCAAAGGCGAGGCCGGGATCCTCCCAGCCGAATAGCCACGGCGCCAGAAAGAGATGCGCTGAGCTGCTGATTGGCAGGAACTCCGAGAGGCCCTGTATGATGCCAAGTGCGATCGCCTGAAGAGGTGTCATGGCGTGTGGATAGGGAGTGATCGTTGATAGAGCGATTCGTACTTGGTGACGATGGCGTCCCGCGAGAATCGCTCCCGCGCGTCGTCGCTGGCGAGCCTGCTCATCTCCGCCCACCGTTTGGGATCCTGTAGAATCTCCAGCGCGGCCGCGGCCATTGTTGGAATGTCTCCGACCGGGCATAGAATGCCCGTCTCGCCGTCGCGGATCACCTCGGGAAGTCCACCGGCATTCGTACACACGACCGGGACCCCCGACGCGAGCGCCTCGAGGGCGCTCAACCCGAATGACTCGCTCTGGCTCGGCAACAGGAAGAGATCAGCGGCGGCGAGCAGCGGGGCAATCTGATCGAGCTTGCCAAGAAAAGAGACCGATTCCTCGACGCCGAGTATCCGCGCCTCCTCTTCGGCGGCCGGCCGGTCGGGGCCGTCGCCGATCATTACCAGCACGCTCGGAAGCTCGCGATTCACTTCCGCATAGATGCGTATCACATCGCGCACACGCTTCACAGCGCGGAAGTTCGAGACGTGCATGAGAATGGGCTTCGCGCGTCCGAACTGATTCTTCAGGAGCAGTGGGTACTTTTCGCGGTTGTAGACATCGGGATCGATGAAATTATGGATGACATCGATCTCCAGTCCCGCGCAACCGAAGGCGCGGCAGGTTTCCTCACGGAGGTACTCCGACACCGCCGTGATGCGATCCGATTTTTCGATCGAGAATTTGGTGATCGGATAGAATGAAGGATCCTGCCCGACGATCGTGATATCGGTCCCATGGAGAGTCGTGATCAAATGGACGTCTTCGCCGGTTTCGCGCAGCATCTCGCGCGCGATCCAGGCGCTGGTCGCGTGAGGGATTGCGTAATGGCAGTGGAGTAGCTCGAGTCCGTGGGTCCTGACCACCTCGTGCATTCGCACCGCGAGCGCGAGATCGTACGGAGGGAACTCGAACAGCGGATAGCGGCCGACATCGACTTCGTGAAAGAAGATCCGCGGGAGGAATGATGGAAGCCGGAACGGCTGCCTGTACGTGATGAAGTGGACTTCGTGTCCACGGTCCGCCAATGCGATGCCGAGCTCCGTCGCAACGGCGCCGGATCCGCCGTACGTCGGATAGCAGGTAATGCCAATCTTCACTCAGCTCTCTCCCACCACTCTCGCACAACGGCTCGGGCTTGAGAGTCTTCAGGATTTACGTGCGTCACAGCCGCCCAGGGCAGCTGATGTCTGAACCAGGTTCGCTGGCGCTTTGCGTATTGTCGCGTCTCAATAATGACCCGCTCCTTCGCGGTTGACAAATCGAGATCGCCCTGGACGTGCCTGCGCATCACCGAATAGCCGCTCGCCTTCCACGCCGGCGCGTCGGCTGGAACCTTTCGCGACAGCGCTTCAACTTCGTCGCTCCAACCGCTCGCCAGCATCCGCTCTACGCGCGCCTCGATTCGGCCGGCGAGCGACGCGCCGGGATCAACGACGAGATAGATGGGCGAAACGCCCGGCTCGCTCGCTTCGGGTCTCGCACGGTGCAGCGAGTGCAGATCGCTAATGCGCTTCCCCGAAAGAATGGCGGTCTCGATCGCCCGAACGAGCTGCGCGCGGCCAAGATGCGCGCGGGCGGGGTCGAGCTCATTGCACCAGCGCCTCACCTCGGAGATTGACCTGGATTCCAGCTCGCGTGCGAGCTCTCTTCTCCGGGCCGGATCGAGGTCCGGCGCCGAGAAGAGCGGCTCGACCATGGCCTTGATGTAAAGACCCGTTCCTCCGACGATGATCGGCTCCTTGTCGATCTCACCTGCGCTCCCGACCCATTCGTGGGCTTCGGCTGCCCACCGCGCCGCCGAAAACCGCTCTTCAGGCTCGGCAACATCGATTCCATAGTGCGTAACGCGAGCGCATTCTTCTCGCGTCGGCTTGGCCGTACCGATGTCGAAGCCGCAATAGATCTGGCGCGAATCCGCGCTGATGATCGCCCCGTTGTATATCTTGGCCAACTCGAGAGCGAGCATCGATTTCCCCGCGGCAGTTGGCCCGCAGATGATCCGCAGCTTACCGCCGGCCAAACCGCCGCTCTACTTCGTCCCAGGTGAGATGGACAATCGTCGAGCGGCCGTGCACGTCGTGCGCTGGAAGAGTCGTGTCGCGCAGGGCGGCAAATAGAGACCGCATCTCCCCCTGCGACAGCTCTTCGCCAGCCTTGATTGCCGCCTTGCAGGCGACGGTTGCGGCGAGTCGTTCGTGCTTGGCCGCCGTACCGGCGACCCGGTCGCCGGTCAAAGCGTCAAGAGTCTCGCGCAAGCAACGCTCTGCGTCGAAGCGCGGATGCGGCATCGGAACAGTGTTGACGATGAGAGTGTGGCCGCCAAAGCCCTCAACCTCGAAGCCCAGTCGCTCGAGGTACTCGCGATTTGAATCGAATGCCTCGCCCTCCGCCGGTCCGAGATGGAGCGTAAGCGGAAGGAGCAGCCGCTGTGCGGGCGCGGCTCCGCTTTCCAAAGTGCTCATGAACTGCTCGTACAGGACGCGCTCATGCGCGGAGTGCTGGTCGATCAGGACCAGTCCGTCCTCGTGCTCGAATGCGATGTAAGTACGCCGCAGCTGAAAAAGCGGAGGAATCGTCGGCGCGGGTGCCGCAACTTCAGTGGTCGATGTTTCCGCCGCGTACTCCTCGTTCGCGCTCGCTCGGTCAGTCGTGCCGAAAAGCGGCGCATCTCGGTCGGTGGGCGGCCGTAGAATCTCCGAGCCAGGATTCGGAGCAATCTCCGCGGGGCGGAAGCTGAAGCTCGATCCGCGGAATCCGAGCGAGGCCGCGCTGTCAAAGTTGCCGAGGGCGCGCCTAATCGCCGTCTCGACCGCGCGCTCGATGGTCCATCGATCGCGAAACCGGACTTCCGCCTTGGCCGGATGCACGTTGACATCGACGGCATCGGCGGACACAGTGACGTTCAGGAAGAATGACGGTCGCACACCCGCGACGATTGTCGACCGGTATGCCGATTCCACCGCGCGGGCGATTCCAGCGTCGCGCACCGCACGTCCATTGATCGAGAGAAACGCTCGACGCGTCGAAGTCCCGACATCGGCGGGCCGTTGAATCAGTCCACTCGTGTGAACCGGACCAGCGACGTCATCGACGTCCAACAGGTCCTCCGCATAGCGTCCGCCCCAAATAGCGCCAAGCCGGGAGCGAATGCTCGACACTGGTGGAAGGGTCAGGGCGCTTCTGCCATCGTGCGTGAGGTTGATGCGGACACCAGGCTGAGTGAGCGCTAGCGCTGTGAGAGACTCGACCGCACTTCTCCATTCAGATCGTGCGCCGCGCAGAAACTTGAGTCGCGCCGGAATGTTGTAGAACAGTTGGGCGACCGAGACTGTAGTGCCGCGGCGTCTGGCGACTCGTGCGGCTTGTGCGATCTGGCCGCCCGTCACCCTGACGGAAGTCCCTTCGCCGTCGGCATGGGCGGTCTGGATTTCGAACTGCGAGACCGAGGCGATAGCGGGCAGCGCCTCTCCGCGAAAGCCAAAGGTTGAAACGCCGACGAGATCAGAAGCTTTCCTGATCTTGGACGTTCCATGGCGCGCGAGCGCGAGCGGAACATCCTCGGCCAACATGCCGCTGCCGTCGTCACTGACGCGAATGAGCTTCCGGCCGCCGTCCTCGAGGGAGACCTCGATGACGGTGGCTCCCGCGTCGATAGAGTTCTCCACCAGCTCCTTTACCACTGAGGACGGACGCTCCACGACCTCTCCGGCCGCGATCTGATCCGCGACGGCGCTGGGAAGAATTGAGATCAACGGCATCGTGATACCGAAGCTACCAATCCTTGCCCCTCGGTGGAGTCGGGACGTTTTTCTTCTGGCGCTTCCCCTGCACGTCCGTCTCCTTGTCCTCTGCCGCGTTGAGCACAGCTTCCGCCTGCTGCGGTGTCATGCCGGGCACCGGCTTGGGCGCGGGCGCCTGATTCTGACTCTGGGCGGGCGAGGGGCTCGGCTTCTGGCTCTGGCCTCCGCCGCCACCGCCCCCTCCGCCACCACCTCCTCCACCGCCGCCCTTCTTCTGTCGCAGTGCCAGCTCGTAATTCCATCGCGCGTCTGAATCGGCGACCGCGACTTCCAGGATTTGCTTGTACCGGTAGAGGGCGCTGTCGAGCGGGGCATCCGCGGAGTCTTTCGCGCGCCTCCCTTGCACCAGGTAATCGAGGCCAAGATTGAAACGGGCGTGGTGACGCACCTCGGCATCCTTCGAATCGGAAGCGCGCGTGAGGGGTGGTATCGCCGGCGCAAGCGAATCCTGCATCAAAAGCCTGGTACCGGTGTTGTACAGCGCGATTGCCGGCTTGTCACGTTCCGGCGCTCGCCGGCAGGACGCAGTGAGCAAAAGCATTGTCGCCGTCGTTGCCGCCGCGGCTACGGCTCTGCGGCGACGACGGCGAGTCTGCGCGAAAGTATCGAACGCGAGTAGTACCAGTGCCCCGAGAACGAACCATTGGAACTGGATGCCAAGGTTCTCCCCCGACACCACGGATCGGGGATTTGCGTGCAGATTGTTGAGTGCTGCCCGGATTCTTCCGGCCCGATCCGGCGTGCGCGCATCGACGAAGACGCCTTTCGCTTCGTCCGCGATCGCCTTCAGAAGCTCCGGCTGGTAGTGCGTGACGACGATGTTCCCGTTCTCATCGCGCTTCTGCATCACGACGCGATTCTCCACGATTGGAATCGTCGATCCCGCCGCCGTGCCGAAACCTGCTGTGATGACTGTCAGGCCCATCTCGCGGGCGCGGCGAGCCTCGGCGAGAACTTCATCGGCGTTATCGAAGCCTTCACCATCGCTCATGAGAACGATTGCCTTGTCGCCCTGCGATGTGTTCAGCGCCAGCAGATTCGTCGCCTGGCGCAGGGCGCTGGCGAGCGAGCTCCCACCTTGTCCTACGATCGTGGGATCGAGATTCTGGAGAAATAGATCGAGCGCGCTGTTGTCGACGGTCAGCGGCGTGAGGATGTAGCTTCGTCCCGCAAATGCGAGGAGCGCGAAGCGATCACCCGGCGAAAGATCTCGCAGCCGGTTGATTTCCTGCTTCATCGCCAGAAGCCGGCTCGGTGTCTCGTCGGTAGCAAGCATGGACGTCGAGGCGTCCAGCGCGAGGACGACGTCAACGCCCTGTCGCTTCACTACTGTCTGTTCTACTCCCCACCGCGGCCCAGTGAGCGCAACACCCAATAACAGAGTAGCGAGCGCCGCACGAGCGACCTTCGTCCACGCGTGATCCGTTCTAATCGATGGCGCAAGGCGCGCGATCATCGACGGGGTGCCCAGTCGCGTCAGACGCTGCGCGCGAGCGCGCAGTCCCCAGCGCACGAGCCACGCCGTCAGAAGCGGCAGGATAACTGCGAGCGGCAAGGCCCACGGCCACTGAATGAACCGCAGGAGCATGGTCATGGCAGCGGCGCCTTCCACGCGACGAGCGCGAACTCGGCGAACAGCGCGAGGATCCCAATGGCGAGTGGCCAGCGATAGAGCTCGGTGTACCTGACCACGGTGCTCGAGTGAACCGGGGCGCGCTCCATTTTGTCGATGTACGCGTAGATGTTCTGCAGCGCGGCGGCGTCGCGGGCGCGGAAATACCTGCCGCCGGTCATTCGGGCAATGTTGCTGAGGAGTGCTTCATCGATCTGTACGGGTTGATACTGAAAATTCAAGCCGCCCGCGGCATTTCGGCCTACTGGTACTGGCGCCATTCCAACGGTGCCGACGCCGATGCCGTAGATCTTTATTCCGTACGCCGCCGCAGCCTTGGCTGCCACGAGCGGATCGATCGTACCGCGATTGTTGATCCCATCGGTAAGCACGATCATCACGCGGGATTTGCCGGGAGCGTCGCGCAGTCTGTTGGCCGCGGTCGCGATCGCTGTTCCGATTGCCGTTCCGTCCTCCAGCTGACCTGCCTGAAGATTTGAGACCGCCTGCTGCACCACCTGATAATCAGTGGTGAGCGGAACTTGCGTGAGCGCCTCACCGGCAAAAGCGACGATTCCGATGCGGTCCGAGGTGCGACGCGCGATGAACTGCTTGACCTTCTCCTTGGCGACCTCGATCCGATTGTTCGGGCGAAAATCGAGCGCCAGCATCGAGCTGGAGAGATCGATCGCGAGCACGATATTGATTCCTTCGCTCGTCCGAGTCTCCGTATGCGCTCCCGAACGCGGGCGCGCGAGCGCGACGATGAAGGACGCAAGCGCGAGATTCCTGAGAAAGAAAATCGCCCGAGGAATCCAGCTCCCAGCGTGCGGGCCGGTCGCCAGCACCGAAGTGCGTGAGAAAACGATCGCATCCTTTCGGCGGAGGCGTCTCCACACCCACCATGCCGGGAGTAAGAGAAGGAGCCACAGCGCTTCCGGAGTATAAAACTCGAACAGGCCAAAGACGCTCACGCAGCACGCCCTTTTGCGGCCGCAGCGCGTTTTCCTGCTTCCGGCTCAGGATTTACCCTCGCCTCGACGTGATTGACGATTGTCTTGAGAGCGAGGCCGGCTTCCCTCGCCTCCTGGAGTGAGACATCGGCGCGCGCGAACTTTACGAGATCCACGCGCTCGAGCAGTCGCGGCAGCCCGGCCTCAACCCCTTCGCGCGGCTGCATCGTCCGCAACAGCTCGGAACTCGTATCCGACCGGCGCACGCCCGGCACCCGCGCCGCCAGGTACTCGCGGGTGACATCGACCATCGCTGCGTAGTATTCAGCATACCTCCCGTCCTCGAGGAGGCGCCGCTGCTCGATCCGCGCAAATTCCTGCTGCGCGCGGATATACGGATCCACCGGCGCTTTCGGCCTGTTGCGGTATCGACGCCAGGCCCACCAGAGGAGGGCAGCGACGATCGCCGCTGCCAGGAGAGCAAGCCACAGCAACCAGTTGAAGACTGGCAGCACGATCAGTGGTCGCGGCGGTTTCGGAACGCGGAGCGAGGTGTCCGCCGGCAAAACCGACTTGATGAACACCGATGCGCCTCCGAGCGGGAGCCGTCGCTCCTGACCCTCGAAGGTGACACGGACATCCGGCAATCTGAGCGGCTGAACGCCGACGTCCCATGCCACCAAATGGTAGAGCGCGACGGCGGTGTCGGCGAGCATCGTGACGAGCTTTTCGCCGCGCAGCTCTATTGGGCGAATGCCGTTCTCGGTGGTCGTATCAGGGCCCGCCGGAAACTCGAATCGCACGCCCGTCGGCGCGTGGACCTTGATGAAGAGATTGAATGGTTCGCCAATGAGCGCTGTGTCCGGAGTCACCCTGTAGCCCATCTGCACCGGCAGCTCGGCGGGCGACGCCTGAACCGACTGGGGCACTACCGCCTGAAGGAGCAGCAACCCGATACTCGGAAAGGTCACCGTCGGCGCGCCCGGGTTTCTCTTGCGCGGAAAAAGCGGAGGAGTGGCTCGACTACTCCGCCTTCCGTCCGCATCGGTACCTCATCGATCGCGAGTCGCCTCAGGAGATGCTTCCTGTGCTCTCTCTCAGCAGAGACCCGTGTGGCGTACGAGTCGCGTACTGCGGGGTGGCTCGTGTCGACCTCGGTCGTCTCGCCAGTCTCGGGATCGATCAGTCGAGCGATACCAATGTCCGGCAGGTCACGCTCGCTCGGATCTTCAACCGTCACGGCCACGACGTCGTGCCGCTGCGCCAGCAGCTTGAGCGGCTGATCGATGTCCGCCTCCAGAAAATCAGAGACGACGAACACGATCGCCTTATGATTCAGCATCTTGGCGACATAGTCGATCGCCGTCACCATGTCGGTCCCGCGACCCACCGGCTCGAATGCCAGTAGATCGCGGAGGATCCGCAGCACGTGCCGTCTGCCCTTCCTCGGCGGAACCACATGCTCGATACGATCCGTGAAGAGAAGAACCCCAACACGGTCGTTGTTTCGGACCGCGGACATCGCCAGCACCGCCGCCAGCTCGCTCGCCAGCTCGCTCTTGAATCTCTTTACAGTCCCGAATCTCTCGGAGCCCGAGAAATCGACGACCAGCATCACCGTGAGCTCGCGCTCTTCGATGTATCGCTTGACGAATGGCCGCCGCATTCTAGCGGTGACGTTCCAGTCGATCGAGCGGACTTCGTCACCCGGCTGATACTCGCGCACCTCGGAGAACTCCATTCCCTGACCCTTGAAGACCGAGCGGTACTCGCCGGTAAACACCGAATTCACCAGACCGCGGGTCTTGAGCTCGATGAGCTTTACCTGCCGGAGGATCTCCGGCGGCACTCCCATCGGCTTTTCGGGAGTGCGCTTTGGCGCCTCCTTCCGGCGCCGTCTCGCGCGCAGAAATCCGATCACGGGGCGGGAATCGCTTCCAGGATTCGGGAAACGATCTCGTCGCTCGTCACTTCTTCTGCTTCAGCCTCGTAGGTGCGCAACACCCTGTGCCGGAGAACGTCGGGCGCAATTGCTTTCACGTCATCCGGCGTCACGAAGGCGCGTCCGCGGAGGAACGCGTGGGCGCGGGAGCCCTGCGCGAGAGCAAGCGTCGCGCGCGGGCTCGCACCGTACTCGATCAGCGGCTTCAGCTCGGCGAGTCCGGCCTGCTCCGGGTTACGGGTGGCGTGAACGATCTCGACGATGTAGTCAACGATGCGCTCGTCGATGTACAGCTCGGCGATGTGACGGCGGGTATCGAGAATCTGCCGTGGCGTAGCGACCCGGTCGACCGGGATCGGCTCGCCACTCGCCATCCTCCTCAGAATTTCCTTCTCTTCGTCGCGCGACGGATAGCCGACGTGGAGCTTGAGCATGAAGCGGTCGACCTGCGCCTCCGGAAGCGGATACGTCCCTTCCTGCTCGATCGGGTTCTGCGTCGCCAGAACCAGGAACGGCTCCTCGAGCACGTGCGTGATTCCGCCGATCGTAACCTGCTTCTCCTGCATCGCTTCGAGCAGCGCAGCCTGCACTTTTGCCGGCGCGCGATTTATTTCGTCGGCGAGGATGATGTTGGCGAAGATCGGCCCCTTCTTGACCGAGAACTTTCCGTTCGACTGATCGTAGATCTGCGTCCCCACGACATCGGCTGGGAGGAGGTCGGGCGTAAACTGGAGCCGGCTGAACGTCGTGTTGATCGTTTCGGCCAGCGTTCTCACCGTCAGTGTCTTCGCGAGTCCCGGGACTCCTTCGAGCAGGACGTGCCCGCCCGTTAGCAGGCTTATCAGAAGACGCTCGACCATGTATTCCTGACCGACGATGCGGCGGCTCACCTGGTGCACGACCTCCTGTACTATCGATGCATCAGCGGCTGTAACGGCGTGTCCGTTCACGTCTTGCTCCTCTCGTAGTGTTCCCGTTCTTGCCGCCGCTCTTTGTGAGCGCGGAGATGATCTCCTTCTCGCGTGCCGTCAGCGGACGCGTCCTTCCCGACTCCAGCGATCCCAGCTTCACCGGCCCGAACTTGGTGCGCACCAGACGCACGACCTCCAGTCCGAGGGTCTCGCACAGCCTCCTGACTTCCCTCGTCCTCCCTTCTACGATCGTGATCTCGAGCTCCCATACGCCCCGCGCCACTCGGCGAGCCAAAACATCCCTCGGCATGACGAGACCATCCTCGAGCTCTACACCTTTCATCGCCGCCCGTGCCGCGTCGGCCCCGTCGCCCCGCACGGTCGCGACGTAGGCTCGCTCGATTTCGTTGCTCGGGTGTGTCAATTTGTGCGCCGCGTCGCCGTCGGTTGTGAGAAGGAGGACGCCTTCGGTCATGTAATCCAGTCGTCCGACGTAGGTGAGACCCGGCGCATCGTCTACCAGATCGAAGACAGTCCGGCGACCAGCCGGATCGCTGCGCGTCGTCAGTACGCCGGTCGGCTTGTTGAGCACAATCCAGGTGGGAGCCGCCGGAGCGCCCACCGTCTTGCCGTCAACGGTTATGGTGTCACGCGCGGGGTCTACGCTCTGGCCCGTTTCAGCAATCGCGCCGTTGATCCGCACCCGGCCGGCTGCCACCAATTCTTCTGCTCGCCGACGAGAAGCGATTCCCGCGCGCGCCAATGCGCGCTGAATGCGCATTGATCCGGGCATCAATCTGCCCGCGGGGGCGCCTCGCCGTTGTCCTTGGTGGCCGCTAAGGATGTCGGACTCGCCTGCCGCGGCGCTCGGAGCGCGATAGCGAGCTCGTCGGCGCGCGGAAGCTCCTCGAGATGCCTCAACGCGAATTGCTCGAGGAACGACGGAGTAGTGCCATAGAGAAGCGGGCGTCCCAGACCTTCGCCTCTCCCGACGATGTCGATCAGGCCGCGCTCATTCAGTGACTTGAGGATCGCGCCCGCGCCCACTCCCCTGATCTCTTCGATCTCCGCTCGACCGATCGGCTGCCTGTACGCGATGATGGCGAGTGTCTCGAGCGCCGCTGCGGAAAGTCGCTGCGGGCGAGCCGCCAACTGGGCTCGCTCGATCGCTTCAGTGTACTCCGGTCGCGTCAGTATCTGCCATCCGCCCGCGACTTCGATCAGCTCCACGCCGTGGCCGTCTGTATCGTAATGGTCGCGGAGCTCCTCGAGCGCCGATTCGAACGTCGTCTCGCCATCGTCGGCGTGAGCCGCCATCGCGCGCAAGGCATCGCCCGGGACCGGAACAGCGCTCGCGAAGAGCGCCGCCTCAAGCAGCTTCGCCAGGGAAGTCACGTGTGATCTCGAAAGCAGCGAAGGCGCGCGGCTGCATCAGCCGCAGCTCGCCACGCTTGGCGAGCTCGAGCAGGGCAAGCAACAATGACAGCACTTCCCACGGCTCGGCGTGGCGCGGAAGAACGTCCTTCCATTGAGCGTGGGCGCGAATCGCGAGCAGCGCCCGCACGATCCCGATCGCTCCATCGACATCGAGCGCGCGCGGCACCACGTCGTGCACGTGGGGCTTCCTGGCAAGGCGTAGCACCCGATCGACTGCGCTCAGAAGCTCCGGAAGGGAGATCCTGAGCGGGCCCGGAACGGGGAGCTGCAGTGCTTGCTGCGTGTAGGCGCGAGCAAACTTTCCGCGCCGCTCTTCACTGCGGCGCTCGAGCACGTCTACGACTTCTCGAACCTGCTGGTATTCGAGGAGGCGCCTCACGAGCTCGGCGCGCGGGTCTTCCCAGACATCCTCCCCTTCGCGCCGAGGGAGGAGCATCTGCGCCTTGATGCGCACCAGACGGGCGGCCATTTCGAGGTAGTCGGCCGCTTCATCGAGCTTGAGAGTCGAGATCCGGGCCAGAAACTGCTCGGCGATTCGAGCAATCGGAATGTCATAGATGTCGATCTGCTCGTCACGAATGAGTGAAAGCAGGAGATCGAGCGGCCCGGAGAACTCGGCGAGCTCGACGACAAACACCTCCGACGCCGCGGTCTCGGCGACGGCAAGAGAAGACACGCCGGCGGCGCTTACATAGTCCATTGACTGGGCAGTATGTAGGGAAAGACCGCGCGGCTCACGATCCTGTCCAGAAAGAACACGGGCTTGAACCAGAGATTGAGCACGGGTCCTCCGAAGCTGATGAGAAGAAACAGTATCAGCAATCCCTGTGCGCCGAGGCGCTGGTAGTTGAGCGCCCAGGCGGGCGGCAGGATGTACTTGAACACGTGAGATCCGTCGAGCGGCGGAATGGGAATCAGGTTGAACGCCGCGAGAGCGAGGTTGATCAGTACTCCATAAAGCAGCATTGCCTGGAGCAGGGCGCAGGTGTCGGAAAGGACCGGAAAGATCCGCCCGATCATGCCCACGACGATGATGAGCGGTATGCAGCAGATCGCGATCAGAAAGTTCGTTGCCACTCCCGCGAGCGAGACGGTGATGTCGCCACGCTTGAAGTTCCGGTAGTTACGCGGCACGACCGGAACCGGCTTGGCTCCGCCGAACGCGATTCCCGTCGTGAAGTAAGTGATTAGCGGCAGCAGGATGGTCATGAACAGATCGATGTGGGGGATCGGATTCCATGTCAGCCGGCCGAGGGAGTAGGCAGTCGTGTCTCCCTGCTTGAGCGCGGCATACCCGTGCGCGTACTCGTGCGCAACCATCGAGAAAAGAAGTACCGGCGCGATGAGAATGAAATTCTGAAACTTGTCCAATGTTTCCGGGTTGGAGTGATCGCGCGTTGAAGTTAGTCGTTCTAACCCCGTGCGACAACTTGACATAGGGAGGTGCGACAGACAAATTTCTCGCCTACGTCACAGCGAAGAATCCCGGAGATCAGTTCGTGCCCAATCTTGCGTCAGCGAAAAAGAACATGCGGAAATCACGCGCGGCCGCGATCCGCAATCGCGCCCAGAGATCCGCGCTTCGTACCGCGCTCAAGCGCGCGTCCGGCGGCGGAAGCCCCGAGGAGAGGCTTGCGGCTGTCAAGCTTCTCGACCGCGCTTCGCGCAAGGGACTGATCCACAAGAACGCGGCCGCTCGCCACAAGAGCCGGCTGGCAACAGTCTCCAAGTAGGCTCGCCGTAAAATCAAACGGGCGCCTGGGGGCGCCCGTTTTTTTTTACATCGTGGCCAGCTCGCCGCCGCATCGCTCGCAGTACCACTCTGTCGGATAGTTCGCGGCTCCGCACTCCGGACACTTGAGCGTCTTGTGCTGCTCGGAGCGCGGGTCCTGCGCACCACCGCTCTTTGGAACCGCGGGCGGTGTTGCAACAGCGGTCGTGCCCGAGGGGGGCGAGCCCGCTCCCGCTCCGGGACGCAGTACGGGGAATTCATCGAAGGGTGAGCGTCCCGCGGGTGTGGCGGGTCCGGGATTCTGCGTTCGCGACGCAGGCGCGGGCTCGACTCGAGACGGTGGATTCAAAGTCGGGGGCTCGGGAATCGCCGGGCGCGGGACGACCGGCGAAATTGGAGCGCGAGACCCGTCCTGAGGACCGGATCTTTCCATGGCTGCGGCGGACTGCTTCTCCTTCATGCTCAAGGCGAAGATGCGATTCAGCTCGCTGAGCTGCGCATCGAGCGAGTTCTTTTCCTTAACCAGCCGGGCAAGCTCCTTATCCCACGCGCCGCCGATCTCCTTCCACTGCTTGTCGGTGTACTCACCAACGGCTGCTCGCAATTCCGCTTCCTGCCGCGCTTCGCGCTGCTGGTTTTCCTGGCGTGAGATCTCCTCCAACTTCAGAGTCAACGCGTCGATGTTCTCTCGTAACTCGCCGGCGCGCTCGGCCAGCTTTCCGGAAACCTCGCGAAGGCGTGTCTCGTAATCCGCCTGCACTCGCTGATACACGGAATCCGAAGTGCTCGCGCGCTTCGCTTCGAGCGCCGCAAGCCACTCCTCGTATCTCTGGCGCTCCTTGAGCAGCCCATTGAGCGCGTCCAGCGACACCGGCTCCTTCTCAGCCATCGTACTTCATCCCCTCTCTCGTTTCGTGCTCTCCCGATCGCGGGCGGGATTGCCCGATCGATAGACGACCGAGCCCGCCACAATAGTACACGCCGCGCGCCCAACGAGGGTCATTCCCGTATAAGGACTGTTTCGTCCCTTGGACAGAAATTTTGAGGGGTCGACCTTCCACTGCACGGAAGGATCGAAGACTGTCACGTCGGCGGCTGCACCGCGCGTGAGCGAGCCGCCTGGCAAATTGAACACGCGCGCCGGCGTGCACGCCATTCGATCGACGAGGTCTGAAAAGTCGAGACCCCCTTTCTCGACCAGATTCGTCACCAGCACCGCAAGCGCCGTCTCCAGGCCGACGATTCCATTCGGTGCGTCCGCGAACTCGCGCTCCTTCTCGTCGTAGTGATGCGGAGCGTGATCGGTGGCAATCAGATCTATCGTCCCGTCCTTCACCGCTTCGCGCAACGCTTCCACATCCTTCCCCGTCCGAAGCGGAGGATTCATCTTCGCATTCGTGTCGTAACCGCGAACGCTTTCTTCAGTGAGGGAGAGATGGTGCGGACAGACTTCCGCGGTCACCCTGATTCCGCGCTCCTTCCCCCAGCGAATCAGCTCCACCGAGCCTTTGGTACTCATGTGCGCAAGGTGAACGTGACCACCGGTCAGCCGGGCCAGCAGGATGTCGCGGATCACCATGATTTCCTCAGCCTCGGCGGGAATTCCCTTGAGTCCGAGCTGGGCGCTCACGATCCCTTCATTCATCGATCCGCCGGCTGAGAGCGTTGGCTCCTCGCAGTGATCAATTACCGGGATCTTGAACGTGCGCGCGTATTCGAGCGCTGTTCGCATAAGCTGTGCAGAGGCCACCGGCCTCCCGTCATCGCTCACCGCGACAGCGCCGGCCCCCACCATCTCGCCGAACTCCGCCAGCACTTTCCCATCCTGACCGACCGAGATCGCGCCGATCGGATACACGCGCGCAGCGACGGCCCGTTGTGCCTGTCGAACGATGAATCCAACGGCGGCCTGATTGTCGGTGACGGGGTCCGTGTTCGGCATCGCGCAGACCGCCGTGAATCCTCCGGCAGCGGCGGCGCGCGCGCCGGTTGCAATCGTCTCGACATCCTCCCGACCGGGTTCACGCAGATGACAATGCACATCGATGAAGCCCGGCGAGACGATCAGCCCATCACAACTTATGACCTCGGCCTCCTCGGGACCTGCGATTGACCCGCCTACTCCGGCGATCTTCCCGTCAGCGATCAACAAATCGCCGATTTCATTCAGACGCTGGGAGGGATCGACGAGCTTGCCGCCCTGGAGTAGCAGAGGCTTCATTCGCGCTCCTCTCGCCCGCGAGAGCTGCCGCCCTTGGCAGCCTCCGCGAGCTCCGGCTTTCCGCCCGCGAGCAGGTAGAGCACCGCCATTCGAATCGCGACGCCATTCGTTACCTGATCGAGGATAACGCTGTGAGGTCCGTCGGCGACGTCGGAATCGATCTCGACACCGCGATTCATGGGACCGGGATGAAGGATAAGAATGTCGCGCGGTGCACGGTCCAGTCTCTCACGTGTGATCCCAAAGACTCGATTGTATTCCCGCGCCGAGGGAATGTACCCGGCAGTCATTCTCTCGAACTGCAAGCGGAGAACGTTTAGAGCTTCCGCCCACTCGATTGCCTCCTCCACGCGATCGAAGATGCGCACGCCGAATTCGTCGATCGCGTTGGGCAAGAGCGAGCGAGGGCCACACACCGCCACTTCGGCCCCGAGCTTCGTGAGACCCCAAATGTTCGACCTCGCCACGCGCGAGTGCAGAATGTCGCCGCAGATGCAGATGCGGCGCCCCTCGAGGGAGCCGAACCGGTCGCGCAGAGTGAGAATGTCGAGCAAGCCCTGAGTGGGATGCTCATGGGTTCCGTCACCGGCGTTGATGACGTTGGACTCGATGCGGCTCGCGAGAAAGTGCGCAGCACCCGAAGCCGAGTGGCGGATGACCACCATGTCGATCCGCATGGCCTCGAGATTCCTGGCGGTGTCGACGAGCGTCTCTCCCTTCGAAATGCTCGACCCTGTGGCGGAGACGTTCACGGTGTCCGCCGATAATCTCTTCTCCGCGAACTCGAAGGAGATCCGGGTGCGGGTGGAGTTCTCGAAGAAAAGATTGACGATCGTCGAGCCCCTGAGCGCCGGCACCTTTTTGATCGCTCTCTCGCTTATCTCCTTGAACGGCTCGGCGGTGTCGAGAATGAGACGAATCTGGTCGCCCGTCAGCGACTCGAGGCCAAGCAGATCCTTGCCGAGTGTCCTCGTCACGCAGCTGATTTGGGCACGATCACGACCTCTGTGCGTTCGTCGAGCTCCGCTACCATGACATCAACTCTTTCATCGGCGCCAACTTCTACCTTCTTTCCGACCACGTCGGCGTGAATCGGCAGCTCCCGTCCACCGCGATCGATGAGGACCGCGAGCGAGATGGAAGCCGGGCGTCCGAAGTCCGCGAGCTCGTCGAGAGCCGCGCGAACGGTGCGGCCGGTGTACAGCACATCATCGACAATCACGACATGCTTGCCGTCGAGGTCCCATGGGAGATACGTCGGGCCGACGACCGGTCGCGGTCCGACGGTCTGCAGATCGTCGCGGTAGAGCGTAATGTCGAGGGAGCCCTGAGGGACGGCGACCCCTTCCCCACCTTCAATCATGCGAACGAGCCTGTCGGCGAGTTGTACGCCGCGACGCTGAATTCCGACGATGATCAGATCATCCGTGCCGTGGTTGAGCTCGACGATCTCCACCGACATGCGCTTCAAGGTGCGCTCGACAGCCCTGGCGTCGAGGACCGTCGTTGTTTTAGTAGTCATCGGTGCACAAATATGGCGCCCGTCAGAGACTAATTGAAGACGCTATTGCCGTCTGAACCTGGCAGTCCTACGTTGGCTCAAGGGATTCACCGGCACCGACGCAGCATCTACCATCGGTCGTCGGCGCCCGACTCACTCTTACCTATCGACCGCGCGCGGGAGGTGCTGATGGTTGACGCGACATGGCTGCGACGTTGCATCGCAGCGACAGCCGTTCTATTCAGTGTGACGGCAAGTGCCCAGTCCAGAGACATGCAGAGCGTTGCCAGGAATCTGGTGCAGGCGGGGATGGTCAAGCCGGGAGACAAGGTCCTCATCACCGGCAGCGTTCGCGACGCCGGACTCCTCGAAGACATCGCGGTCGAAGCGATGAGGCTCGGGGCACACCCGTTGATCACGCTCTCGAGCGACCGGTTGTTTCGGCGTTCCTTCGATGAAGTGCCCTCTCGTTTCGACAATGTCACCTCGCCTGTCGGCATGTTCCTCGTGAAGAACTTCGATGTGCAGATCAACCTCGACGTGGGTGAGAATGAAGGAGTGCTCGCCGGAGTACCGATGGCGCGACGCGTGGCGCGCGGCAAGGCCGGGCAACCGATCACCGAGGCTTTCTACAAACGCAACGTTCGGAGCGTAAATCTGGGAAATGGCCTCTACCCAACGCCAACTCTGTCTCGCCGAATTGGAGTTCCTCAGTCCAATCTAGCCACCGCGTTCTGGCGAGCATCTGCGGTAAGCCCTGCGTCCATGAGAACAAAGGCGAACGCCCTTCGCCAAATATTCGCGGACGGCAAAGTGGTAACCCTGACGGCGCCCAACGGAACGAACATTTCATTTCGCGTCGACCCGGATCGTACTCTCATCTCCGACGGTGCGCTCACCGATGAAAGGGTCAAACAAGGTTCCGCAGCTGCCTCCACCTGGCTGCCCGCGGGCGAGCTAATGCTTCCCGCCGCGGATGGGTCCGCCAACGGCAAGATCGTGGTCGACCGGTATCTGTGGGACGGGCGCTTGATCCGCGGTCTGACGTTGGTGTTCGACAGGGGCTCGCTGACTTCGATGTCCGCCGCCAACGACATGTCAGGATTGAAAGCCGCTTACGACGGCGCCGGCGGAGCGAAGGATCGCTTTGGCTATATCGACATCGGGCTCAATCCGGAGACGAGACTTCCGGTTGGCACCGGGCGAATAATCTGGACTGCCCCGGGATCCGTAGCGATCGGGTTCGGAGATAACCGTGGCTTCGGTGGCAGCAACACGAGTGATTTCGCGATCGCCGCCCAGTTGGCCGGCGCCACGGTCACGGTCGACGGGAGGCCGGTCGTTGCCAACGGACGCCTTCGGTAGCGCCTCGCGCTTCATGCCTCGATCCTACTGGACTCGTACGATCGAGGTGCAGCGTCGTCTGATCGATTCGTGAGATGCTAGGTGACCTTCTGCGGGCAATCCTCGGTCCACCAGCGCACACCGCGCCTTCGAATTACGAGGTGCGCGGTATTCCAGTCATCGTGAACAACACGCGGCCCGACATCGAAACCCTGGATGTTCTCGCCCGCCTGGAGCGAACGCTCGCCCTCATCGAGCGTTACGTCCCTCATCACTTCCGCCATCTGAAGAGAGACTTCGCCTACATCGTCGTTCAGCGGTTTGCCTGCAGGGGCGCGTACTTTCACCAGCAGCGCGCCTGTCTGGTGGAGCTCACCTTCACCGTGAATCCTGACTTCTCGGATGCCGAAGTGGCGGCGACGATTCTGCACGAGGCAATGCACGCGCGACTGCACCAGCTCGGTTTTCCGCTCGAGATGGGAGACCGTGCGCGTCAGGAGCGGTTCTGTCGGCGCGCGGAGATTGAATTCGGGTTGTTGGCTCCGAACGGGGAGCGGGTTGTCGAGCGTGCGCAGTGGACCGTGGATCAGTCCGACGAAGATGTCGCACCCGTGATCGATCCACATCTCGCCGCGCAGCGGATCGCAGAGGTGGATCGAGAGTCACTCCGTAAAAAGTGCTGAACTGCAACTGAACGCGCTGCCCGCTGATAGCTGACCAAAGCTGACGCCCATCAGCCTCACTACGTCGGGACGTTACTGACGCGGGTCAGGACACAGGCAACTGCCTTTGCCATCACGCCACCAGTGGCGTCCCGACGTTTGCAGCTGCCCGCTGGTAGCTACCAGCGGGCAGCGGACAGCGCGTTCAGTTGTGGTTAAAGTCCTTCGCCCGCAAGAAGCCAGTTACTTGATCTCGATGCCGTTCTCCTCCTCGACCATCTTCACGGCTTCGACGTGATCCGCCTCGTCGCCGAGCTTTTCGCGCGCTTGGTGAAATCGCTCGGCGGTGAGCGAGATCACTGGAGTTCGAGCGCCAAGGTCGTCAGCCAGCACCGCCGCGATGCCAATGTCCTTCTCGAGCAGCGCGAGGCGGAAGGTGCGGGGGAAGGCGCGCGTGAGGACGCGCTGCGGTATGAGATTCTCCGAGGCGTTGGACCGACCGCTCGACGCGTTGATGACTTCGAGAGCGACTTTCGGATCGACGCCCGCTTTTACCAGTATAGCGAGGCCTTCGGCGGTCGACAGGATGTGAACGGCGAGAAGGGCGTTGTTCACCGCCTTGAGCGCGTCGCCGGAGCCGACCTGCCCCGCGCGGACGATCTTCTTGCCAAAGGCTTCGATGACGGACCGCACACGCTCGAACACCGAGGCATCGCCGCCCCACATGACGGTGAGAGTTCCTGATTTGGCGGCGATGGTTCCGCCGCTCAGCGGGGCGTCGATAAAATCCACGCCGCGGCCACTGAGCTCCGCGGCGATCGATCGTGACGTCGGCGGATCTCCGGAGGTGCAGTCGACGAGTACCGCTCCCTTGCGGAGCGCGCCGAGCATTCCGTTGTCGCCGTGGAGGACCGCCTCTACTTCCACGGACGACGGAAGGCAGGTTATGATGACGTCAGCGTTCTTGACGGCTTCGGCCGGTGTCGCTGCGACGCGAGCCTTGTGTTCCCGCACGAACTCTTCCGCCTTCGAAGCAGTACGGTTCCAGACGACGAGATCAAACGGGTCGCGAGCGAGGTGCGCCGCCATCGGCGCGCCGATGTCGCCAAGTCCGAGAAAAGCGACCTTCATTCTCGATCAGTGAGTCGAGACAGCACCGGCGCTGCCACTATTGTGAGCATAAACGAGAGCGGAAAGGTCGGAGATGAGCTTGCTGCTTCTGGTGCCATCGGTGATCCCCCGAGTGAGCACCACCAGGATGTAGGGTAGTTTCCCAGGCGGGTACACGATCGCAGCGTCGTGAGAATGCGCGGTGATCTCGCCGGTCTTGTGAGCGACGGGGACGCCGCGGGGAACTCCCGCCGGGATCTTTTCGTTGAATTCCTGCGCCAGAAGAATCTCCCGCATCGCGCGCGTTGCAGCCGCCGGCGCTGCCCCACCCGTCTCGATCGCGCGCAGAATCAGCGCCAGATCGCGGGCAGTGGTCGTGTTGTTCAGCCCTTTCTCGAACGCCTTGCCATCTTCTACCCCCCGGAGCACCTGTATGCGCTGTGCCCC
>JALYKM010000049.1 GCA_030774785.1 Gemmatimonadota bacterium | reverse complement strand
GTACAACATCTCGGCCGGTGTCACCCCCAGCTCGAGGCAGAGCGCCCGATCGCGATAGTAAGTGTAGAACCAGTCGTATGCGGGTTTCAGGATCATTCCAGCGGCCGTGAGAATCGCTTCGTGCCCGGCTCCCGAGATCTGGAAAAAGATCTTGTTCTGGCGCTTCAGCTGTACTTCCTTGTCGTCGATGCGCCGGGACAGCAGCATGTTCCTGTAGGCCGCCACGAGCTGATCCGACGAGAGCCTCGCGCTTGGTCCTGTGGATGATTTTCGATTGGGAAGTGTTCTGGTAGCCATTGTTCTCCGACGGGGCGTCGTGCTCGACGTCCAAAAATAGCAGATAGCGCGCCGCACAGGCTATGCACTGAGCGCGGATGACGACTGGCCAACTTCCTGCCGAATGGCCAGCGTACCGATGCCAGAGATTACCATGTTAACTCGAAGCGTTTCCGCCCTTTTTGCGATTTCGCTGGCCATAGCCGCGTGCACTCAGGGCTCGTCAAGTACCATACCCGTTGGCCCGGGCAGCGATAAAATCGTCTTCACGGGCGATCAGAAAGCCGATTGGGCCCAGGTCGTTAAGCTCGAGGACCAGGCCAAGGAGCTGGTAAAGGCCGGGGGATGCAGCTCGGCCTCGCAATGCCGATCGGCGCCGGTGGGATCGAGGGCTTGCGGCGGTCCGCGCTACTACCTCGTCTACTGTGCGCAGACGACGGATTCCGCCGTGCTTCTCCGCAAGCTCGATGCGGTCGCGGCCGCCGAGCGCGAGTACAATACGCGCTACAAGATCATGTCGACCTGCGAGTTCAGAATGCCGCCCACGATCGCACTGAGCGGAGGATCCTGCCAGGCGCGGTAGTGTGCGTTCAGTAGTCTACCGGTCTCAGGTATGCCTCCCCGATTCCGGTAGCGCTTACCATCGCCACCGTCGGAAGCTTTCTCTTCCAGTGAGTGCCAGCGAGCCGCTTTCGAACGAGCTCGACCTTCACCGGATCGAATCCGCGGGCGACGAGCAGCGTCGGATTGTATCCGCTCACCAGCCAGTTGAGAATCTCGTCCGCTTCGGCGTAGCTGATCCCGAAATCTCCTTCGTCGGTCTGGCCCTCGATCAGATCGGCCGAGGCGGGCTTGGCGACGATCACATCAGGAAGGCCGAGGAAGCGCGCGAGCTGCCACACCTGCGTCTTGAAGAGATCGCCCAGTGGATTGATCGGCGGCGAGTCGTCCGCATGCCACGTGAAGTAGCCGAGCAGCCGCTCTGTCTTGTTGCCGGTGCCGACGGGAAGGGCGTGGTATTTCGCTGATTGATCGAAAAGGACGATCATCCGCTCGCGCGCCATCACGTTTCCTCGGCGTCCCGGATCTGCATCCGCCTCGGTCGCTAGATATCCGTCGACGGCGGGAGAGATGTCGATCGTGCGCGACTGGATCTTTGACTGGTCGATGACGAGCTGCGCGTGGGCGAGAGAATCAGGATTCGACGTGCGATAAGGCATCCGCACCGCGATAACATTCTCCGGACCGAGCGCCTCGGCTGAAAGGTAGGCGGTTACGGCGGAATCGACCCCACCCGAGAGTCCCAACACCGCCTTCTTGAAGCCGCGTCGCTCGAACTCCTCCCGCAGAAAGGAGACGAGCCACCCGGCGGTGAGCTCCGGATCGATCTCGAGGGGCGGTGGACCACCTGGAGCGTCGGGCGCTCTCACCACTGGAATGGGCTCGCTGCCGTTGCGGTTCCGGGTGCCCGCTTGCGGGCTGGGCGCCGATTTCTTCGTCGCCGCTGCGCCCGCTTTGCGCGCCTTCTGAGCCGGCCGGCGCGCCGTTTCCTCGGTCGATGGAGCGTCGGCATGCTCGCCGTCTGCTCGCTTGCCCGCCGGGGTGAGTGGCCCGCCCTCGGTCGGTGCGTCGTCGTAGTTCAACGCCAGCGGCTCTCCCGCCTGAATTCGCTCGACGGTGCGCATCAGGTGCGGCATCATCGTCTGCAGATCGGTGAGAAGCGGCGCATCGGAGCGAGCCCGGGTGAGATCGTGCGGGTCGAGGGTGATCGTCATGATCGTCTCATCCCACAACGGCGCCTGCGCGCGAACGTCTCCGTACGGGCCGCAGATGATGGATCCGCCGGAGAACGTCTTGCCGCCCTCGGTACCCACGAGATTCACCAGTGCCACGAACACGCCGTGCTCCTCGGCGATGTCCCGCGCCAGGCGCTCCCAGCGCTTGAGATTGGCAGGCACTGGGCCTTCGTCCTCGCGCCGCCACACACCCCTCGCTGGGGATGCCGATAGAACGAAAACCATAGTCGCTCCATCGAGTGCGGCGACGGTTCCGGTGAGGCTGTGCCAGGCGTCTTCGCAGATCAGCATCGCCGCGCGGCCCCAGTCCGTATCGAAGGCGCGCACTTCGAAGCCGCGATCGACGAATCTTTCTTCGTCGAACATGCCGTAGGTCGGCAGAAACAGCTTGCGATGCACGTGCCGGATAACGGGCTGATCGCCTCCCAGGGTCACGTAGAGCGCGCTATTATAGTAGGCGTTGTTCCACACCTCGTAGAACCCAATGCATACATCGAGCGGCCGCGGTG
Organism: Gemmatimonadota bacterium; assembly: GCA_030774785.1. Taxonomy (GTDB): domain Bacteria; phylum Gemmatimonadota; class Gemmatimonadetes; order Gemmatimonadales; family Gemmatimonadaceae; genus UBA4720. The sequence continues at coordinate 38,292 of JALYKM010000049.1, read as the reverse complement.
TAGTAACCGCCGAGGTGTATTGCGACTGAAGATCGCGGGCGAACGCGCCCGCTGTCATCGCGACGTCGCGGATGCCACCTTCCACGAAGTATCCGGTGAGCGCCGTTTCGGCGAAGACGGCGACGTCGGGTCTTGGCTCGAGGGCGTCTATCTGGGAGAAAATGCCGGTGAGACGGGCGAGGTTGGCAGCATAATCGCCCTTTCGCGGCTTGAGCTGAATTACGACGAGATGAATAGATCGATCCATCCATCTGAAGTTGCCATGTCGCAGAGGTACAATCAACCGCTCTGCGCGCTGCTCGCGGGTGCGCTTCTGTTTAGCCCCGTTCTATTGGGCGCCCAGGAGCCGAAACCCGCCGACACGGAGCCGTGGACCATCGTTCCCGTCGCCCAGGCATCGCTCGTTCTGGCGCGCGATGGCTCTCTGATCGGCGAGATCGGCAAAGAGATCCGCACCAGCGTTTCGATCAAATCGCTCCCCAGGTATCTCCCGCAGGCGTTCGTGGCGGTGGAAGATCACCGTTTCTACCAGCACGACGGCGTCGATGTCGTCGGAATCGCTGGCGCGCTCAAGGACAACATCTTCGGCGAGCGGCGCGGAGCGAGCACGATCACGCAGCAGCTCGTCGGCAACATGCATCCAACGCTCATCGACCGTACCGACATGAGTATCGGCCGGAAGCTCAAGGAACAGTCGGCCGCGCGCGAGATGGAGAAGCATTACAGCAAGGACCAGATACTCGAAGGGTACTTGAATCAGATCCCGTTTGGTCACGGGTGGTACGGCGTGGAGAGCGCGGCACGACACTACTTTGGCAAGAGCGCCTCGATGCTCTCACTCGCGGAAGCGGCGGCGCTGGCGGCGATGCCGAAAGGGCCCGCGCTCTACGACCCGCTCAAGTACGTGGATCGCGTGCGTCAGCGTCGGAACGTCGTGCTGACGCTGATGGCTAATCAGGGGTACATCACTCGAGCGCAGGCGTCGAGCGCACAGGCGTCGCGGCTCGCCACTACAGCAAACGGCGGTTACTCGGCGTACTCGCCGTGGTTCGTTGACGTCGTGCGAGTGCAGGCGTTGCGCGCAGGAATTCCGGTCAACGAGGGCGGCTACCGGATCTACACGAGCCTGGATCCCGTGCTTCAGAACGCCGCGATGAGCGCGCTACTCGAGGAGACCGCGGCAGTCGAATCACAGCCCGACTACGCGCATCCCAAGTACGTTCCAGGGGCGGAGTCGCGGCCCGGGCGCACGACGACCGACTATCTGCAGGGTCTGGTGGTCGCGCTCGATCCGACTTCCGGGGATGTTCGCGCGCTTGTCGGCGGACGCGATTACAGCGACTCGCATTTCGACCGCGCAGTAGACGGGATGCGTCAGCCCGGATCATCGTTCAAGCCGATAGTCTATGCGGCGGCGATCGCCGACAGCATCACGCCAAACACGATTTTCGCCGATACGGCGCTGGCGATCAATCTTCCGAACGGCACGGTGTACAGCCCCGAGAATTCGGACGGCCAATACCTCGGTCCGCTCACGCTGCGCGACGCGCTCGCCAAGTCGCGCAACGTCGTCGCCGTCCAGCTCGGCCTGAAGCTGGGAATGGATTCGATCTCGAGTCTGGCGCACCGGATGGGATTGACCTCGAAGATCGCGCCTTACCCCTCGAGCGCGATCGGAGCATCGGTCGTCCAGCCGCTCGATCTCGTGGCAGCGTACACGACTTTCGCAAATCTGGGCACACCCGTGGAGCCGCGCTTCATATACCGTATAGAAGACAGGAACCGTAAGGTGGTTCTCTCGCGCGATGTGCGCGCGCTCGCTCCGGCGCTGGACCCTCGGGTCACCTACGTCGTTCGCGACATGATGCGCGACGTCGTGGAGCGTGGCACGGCATCTAGCATCCGTCGCTACCTGCCAGCCTCGATCCCGGTCGCGGGAAAAACCGGAACGACGAACGACAACTCCGACGTCTGGTTCATCGGGCTGACGCCGGACCTCGTCGCGGGCGTGTGGCTTGGATTCGACAAGCCGACCTCGATCGCGAGCGGCGCGGCTGGTGGATCTCTCGCCGCGCCAGTGTGGGGAAAGATGCTCGCGCGCTACTATGCCTCGAAGCCGGAGATCCTGACATCGCGCGCGGCCGAGCAATGGACGCCGCCGCTCGGCGTGATCATGGGCGATGTCGATCGGGCGACTGGAGAGCTCGCGACGGATCAGACTCCGGCGGACCGCCGCTACAGGGAGTACTTCGTGGAAGGCACGGAGCCGGCGTCTTTGAGGGTGGATCCCTGGAAGATTTTTGGGTGGGGCCCGATCATCTTCTGACAACTACAACTGCAACTGAAGGGGCTACCTGCCGCGAGAAGCACAGCTACCAGCTGAGAGCTGCAAAACGTCGGGACGCCACTAGGCGGCGTGATGTCACAGGCAGTTGCCCGTGCCCTGACCCGCGACAGTAACGTCCCGACGTAGTAAGGCTCTCGGCTATCAGCTACGCTTCTGGCAGCGGGCAGCCCGTTCAGTTGCAGTTGCAGTTCCCAGTTACGCGACCTCTTTCATCTCCAGCGGCGGCGCCTTCTCGCCCGGCTCCGCCGGCACGAGCGCAATCTGCAGCACCTCGTTCAGCGTTTCCACCGGGTGGAACTCGAGCGTCTTTCGTACCTCCTCGGGCACGTCCTCGATGTCGGCCTCATTCCCTTTCGGGATGATGATGGTCTTGATCCCCGCCCGATGCGCGCCCAGTACCTTCTCCTTGAGCCCACCGATCGGCAGCACTCGCCCACGAAGCGTAATCTCGCCCGTCATCGCTACGTCCTGCTTCACCGGGCGGTCCGCCATCTCCGACACCAGCGCCGTAGCGATGGCGATACCAGCCGACGGGCCGTCCTTTGGAATGGCGCCCGCCGGCACGTGAATGTGCGCCTCGATCGCGCCGAGCCGGTCGCGCGGTATACCCAGCTTGGCGGCGTTGTTTGTCGCGTAGGTGAACGCCGCGCGCGCGGATTCCTTCATCACGTCGCCGAGCTGACCGGTCAGGATCAGTGACACGGCGCCGCCGGGGCCAAGCGGTGCAGACCCATCGCCTTCGGGATTTCCGTAGTAGCGCCTGATCGACGCCTCGACGAACATGATGTCGCCGCCCATCGGCGTGTAGTACATGCCGGTGGCGATTCCGACCTCACTCTCCTGGAGCGCATGCTCCGGATGAACGCGCGGCCTGCCGAGCAGCTCTCGCACCGTCTCCGCATCCACGACGTGCTTCACCTCTTCACTCGCGGCGATTTTCCGCGCGAGCTTGCGCGCCACGGCGCCAATCTGGCGCTCCAGCTGCCTCACTCCACTCTCGCGAGTGTAGCTCGACACCACGGACATGATCGCGTCTTCGGTGAAGGTTATCTCCTTGTCGCTCAGCCCCGATTCCTCGAGCTGGCGCGGCAGCAGATACTTTCTGGCGATCTCGGCCTTCTCCTTCTCGGTGTAGCCGGCGAAGTCGACGACCTCCATGCGGTCGAGCAACGGACCTGGAATGTTCTGCACGAAGTTCCCAGTCGCGATGAACAGCACCTCGCTCAGGTCGAACGGGATACCGAGGTAGTGGTCGGTGAAGGTGTCGTTCTGGGCGGGATCCAGAACTTCGAGCAGAGCGCTCGACGGATCACCCTGGAACGACGTTCCGAGCTTGTCCACTTCGTCGAGCAGGAAGACGGGGTTCTTCGTCCCCGCCTGCTTGAGTCCCTGGATGATTCTGCCCGGCATCGCGCCGACGTAGGTGCGGCGGTGGCCGCGGATGTCGGCTTCGTCTCTCGCACCGCCCAGTGCGACGCGAACATACTCGCGTCCCAGCGATCTGGCGATCGACTTGGCGATCGAAGTTTTGCCGACGCCCGGCGGTCCGATGAAGAGAAGAATCGGACCTTTCGCCATGGCGCGCGATTTTGCCTCGGTCTTGTCGGTGATCGGACGATCGGCTTTCTCTCCGAGCGCAAGCGTCGGGGTTGCATCGTCCTTGTCGGCTAACAAGCGGGCGGCTGGCACCTCGCCTGTCTTCTCGACTTCGTCTGCGAGCTGGCTCGCGCGCAGCTGTCTTACCGCGAGAAACTCGAGAACGCGATCCTTCACGTCCTTGAGCCCGTAGTGATCTTCCTCGAGCACCATCTCCGCGTGCTTCAGCTCGAGCTGATCGTCCGATCGCTTGTTCCAGGGCAGCTCCGCGATCCATTCCAGATAGGTGCGGATCACCTGTGCTTCCATGGACTCGCGGCCGGCTCTCTCGAGCCTTCCGATCTCGCGCTCGACTTCGGCGCGCGCCTCCTTCGGGAGGTCCATCTTCACGAGCTTGTCGCGGAGCTCCGTGATCTCCTTGCTCGAATCGTCGTCGCCCAGCTCCTTCTGAATCGCCTTTAGCTGTTCGCGCAAATACATCTCGCGCTGGCGCTCGCCCAGCTCCTCCTGGACTTGTGACTTGATGTCTTCCTGCGCTTCGAGCAGCCCGACCTGGCGCTGCACGTGAACCAGAATGCGGCGAAGCCGCTCCTCGACGCTCAGCGTCTCGAGAAGTCCCTGCTTTTCGGGAACGGGAAGCTCTATATAGCCCGCGACCAGGTCTGCAAACCGCCCAGGATCGGTGACGGAATCGAGAACCTGGTGAACGACTTCTTCTGGAAGTCCTCTGCGCTCGCCGAGCTCTGCGGCGCGCTCGCGGGTTTCTTTCTGTAACGCCGTGAATGCAGGATCGTTTTCTGTCTGAGGAGTCATCTCCTCCGCCGGAACGATCACCGCGCTGAGAAATCCGTCCGCCGTAGTATACTGGAGAGCTGTAGCGCGCTGCTCGCCCTGCAACAGAAGCTGAACGCCGCCGAGCCCGCGTTGAATCTGCCCAATGCGCGCGATTACGCCCATCGAGTAGAGAATGTCGGATGTCGGCTCCTCGCTGTTGTCGCGCTGCGCAACCGCGAAAACGAGGCGGTCGCCCTTGAGAGCTGACTCGATCGCACGAAGAGTTGAAGGCCTGCCTGCCGCAATCGGCTGGGTGAGGCCCGGGAATATCACCGTCCCCCGCAAAGGGAGAACAGGTAGTGTTTGACGATTTGCCATTGTCATTCCGAAGACATGATTCTTATTTAGATACTACTCCACAGCCCTCCTATACTGCATCTTTTGCTCTCGTGGATTTACGCCAGCACGGCACGAATCGCAACACTGGACCTGCTGAATTGACGCGGCCAAATGCCAATTAGTCCAACCGACGAGCTCGGCACACATGTGGCTCAGGTCCTCTCTGCAAACTATGAGCTAGAGAGCGAAGTCGGTCGTGGCGGTATGGGCATCGTGTATTGTGCGCGCGACAAGCGGCTCAAGCGCGAGATCGCGATCAAGGTGCTGCCGCCGGAGCTGAGCTTCCGCGCGGACATTCGCCAGCGATTCCTGCGCGAAGCGGAGACAGCGGCGCAGCTGAATCACCCGAACATCGTCCCCATCTACACCGTTGAAGAGCGGGAAAATCTCGTCTACTTCGTGATGTCGTACATCAAGGGTGACAACCTCGGCCAGCGGCTGCAGCAGCACGGACCGATTCCGCCTGTCGAGGTGAGACGGATTCTGGGCGAAGTCGCTGACGCACTCGCCTACGCGCACCACCGCAACGTCATCCACCGCGACATCAAGCCGGACAACATCATCCTCGACGAAGAAACCGGTCGCGCCATGGTGACGGACTTCGGCATCGCGCGCGCACTCACTGACAGTGGTGACTCGCGTCTCACTGCTACCGGCATGGCCATCGGAACGCCGGCGTACATGTCGCCCGAGCAGTCCGCGGGCGATCGGGCCATCGATGGGCGGAGCGATTTATACTCCCTCGGCGTCGTCGGCTACCAGATGCTGTGCGGCCAGCCTCCGTTCGTGGCCAGCAACACGCCATCGATGCTCGTCAAGCACCTCTCGGAGAAGCCAGTTTCGGTGGACGAGCGCTGGCCCGACTTGCCGCAGGATCTCTCGCGCGCGGTCATGCTGTGTCTCGAGAAAGATCCGAACGACCGCTTTCCGAGCGCGGCTGCGTTCGGTGCCGCGCTGAACGGCGGCTCGATGCCGACGCTCGCGACGCGCGCCTCGGCGGCGGCGATTCCTCCGCAGGCGCGACGCGAGATCCAGGAGGTCACGTCCTCCGTCCGCGACCGCTACAACCCGGCGACCCAGGCGCCATACACGCCGTCAGGGCCAACACCTGAAGAGCTGAGCAAGTGGAACGCGCCAATGGTCGTCGCCTTCCGTCGCAAGCTCGCGCCGTATCTCGCGGTCAACGCGATCCTCGTTCCGATCTCGCTCTTCTCGAATCACGACTTCCTCGCGCTCACCGTCATCTGGACTGTTGCACTCGCGTTCAAGTACTCGAAGCTCTGGGCGGCGGGCTACGACTGGCGCGATGTGTTTCGTCAGCCGCACGACCGCCTGATCTTCGACGTCGCAGCCGAGACTATCGACGATGCTCGTGCGCTGTTCGATGACAAGAAGCGCGCCCAGGTTCGCGCGCGCGCTCGCGCCCGTGGGCAGGGACTTTTCTCGCCCATTTCGCCGCTCCCTTCGATGCAGTCGTTCCAACCGTATCCAAGGGTGGGTGGGCCGACGCCGAGCCTGAGCCCGATTCCTGCCGGCGCCCCGGGTCCGTTTGCTGATTCGCGCTATGGCTCGGCGATTCGCGAAGCGGAGTCTGATCACCGCGAGATCCATCGGCAGCTTCTCAACATGCCGCCGGACGAGAGGGACCAGATTCCCGAAGTCGCGACGTCCGCCGACGCGGTCTTCAAGAAAGTGCAGCAACTCGCGCTCTCCCTCTCCGACATGGATCGCGGAACTGGACGAGAATCGCCCGAAGTCGTGGAAAAGGAGATCTCCACGCTCGAATCGCAGGCGAATCCGCTCGATTACCGCGCCAGCGAAGAGCGTGTGCGTCGCCTCGCCTTTTTGCGCCGCGAACGGCGCGCGCTCGCCGAGGTCGGCCGCAAAAAGAAGGAAGCTCAGGAAAAGCTGGACAACTGCCGTCAGCTCCTGCGGTCGATGCGGCTGGAGCTGGTGCGCTTCCGCACTGGCGGACTCAACGCGCAGCCGACCGGCCTCACCATGGTTACCCAGCAGGCGCAGAGTGTCGTCAGAGAGATGGGCTATCTCTCCGACGCGAACGCCGAGCTGAACGCGCTCTGAGACCGGACGCTTCGTGCGTCCAGGAAATCAAACAATCATGATGACGGCAGCACGCATCGGATTGATCGCGTTCTTTTCGGTTTCGCTCGCCTGCCAGCATCAGGGAGACGCGCCGGCGCAGGCAGACGTGGTAAGCAAAGCGGCGCAAGCCGGCGCCAGTGCGTCCTCGACATCTCTCGGCAACAGCTCAGTCGTGTCCCACGCCGTCGCTCGCGTTCCGACTCCTGATACTCTCCGCGGCCTCTACGTAAATCGATGGGCCGCGCTCGGTCGAAAGCTCAACGATCTGATCAGCGTGGCGAAGCGCACCGAGATCAACGCGCTGGTGATCGACGTCAAGGACGACCGGGGATTCGTGCTCTATCGCTCGAACGTTCCTCTCGCCCGCGAGATCGGAGCCGACACCGCCGACGGACACTGGATGTCGCGCTCGAAGGTCCGCGCCGCTCTGGACACGATGGTCGCGCACAACATTTATCCGATCGCGCGCATCGTCGTCGCCAAGGATCCGCTGCTGGCGCAGAAGAAGCTCGATCTCGCCATCAAGCGGAAATCGGATCTCAAGCCCTGGCTCGACAAGAACGGGAATCCCTGGCTCGATCCGCACCAACGCGTCGTGTGGCAGTACGCCACCGATCTGGCGCGCGAAGCGTACGAGATCGGCTTCAGCGAAGTTCAGTTCGATTACGTGCGGTTCCCCGACGAGAAGCGTCTCATCGCCGAAACCGTTTATCCGCTGGCGAACGGCCGCTCACGCGCGCAGGTCATTCGCGACCAGCTCGGCTTCGTTCGCAAAGTACTCAAGCCGCACGGAATGCGTGTCACGGCTGACGTATTCGGACTGACGGCTACCGACACGACCGATATGGGCATCGGGCAGCGCTGGGAGATGTTCGTCGACCAGGTGGATGTGGTGCTGCCAATGATCTATCCGTCGCACTTCGCGCGGGGTACCTACAAGCTTCGCAATCCCAACGCGCATCCGTACGAGACCATCGATCACGCTCTCAAGGATGCGATCGCCCGGAGCGATTCTGTCCCCAACGCAGCGATCGTCATCCCCTGGTACCAGGACTTCACCCTCGGTCCTCCGCGCTACCAGGCGGCGCAGATTCGAGCCCAGAAAAAGGCCGGATACGACAACGGGTTCCAGAGCTGGATACTCTGGAACCCGAAGAGCAACTACACGCTCGCGGCTCTGGAGCCGCAATAGTAGGGAGACTTTAGCTGCTGCCGTTGCGGCGAGCGTCCATCCGCTCCTTCATCTCGTGCAGATTGTGGTCGAAAGTCTTCTGCTGATCGGCGGTGAGGATCGCGCGGATCTCAGCTGACTGCTGATTCTGGAGCTCCATCATCTTCGCGCGGGTGGCCTCGTCCGGCGGGCCGCCGGTTGCCTGAACCGCCTTGCGAAGCTCCAGCTGCTTCGGCACGTACTTCTCGCGGATCGTCTTGACCTGCTCTTTCTGCGCGTCTGTCAGGGTGATGTCCTTGAGGAGCCATCCACCCCTTTCGCCACCACGGCGCATCTCGCCCTGGCCCTGCTTCGGCTCGGGCTGTCCCTGTGCTGCGGCAACCGACGTCATGCCAGCGCAAAGGGCAAATGCCAGCGTGGCGATGCGAATAACCTTCATCCTGCTCTCCTAGAGTTGTGTGTTGGGCGCCCATCGGCGTCCGGATGTTATACGCCACAGATCCCGAAAAGGTTGAGGAGACTGAAGGGCAACTGCAACTGAACAAGATGTCAGGTGCCCGTGTGGATCCCGCTAACTCCTTAGCCTCCAACGAGTTATCCTCTCGCCCCTAGCGCCCCGCTGAAAACGTGCTATTCTTCCCCGCGCTGTCGGCGGCTCATGAGCGCGCCGGCTTTCAGGGTTGACTCCTTTACGCGTGCCGAGCGCCGCTATTGACTGTACCAAGTACCGCCCCCGAATTCACCCCGACGATCCCAACACCAGTCCCGGAGCCACTCTCCTTCCCTCTGAGCTGGCTATTGGAGCACGCATCGGCGCCGGTCAAGTACCGCGCGATGAAGGAAGTCGCCCGCTTGAGCGAGCCATCCCCGCGCGATCTGGACTGGCTCCCTTACTCGCACCGGCCGGCAATCAGGCTCGCCGTCACCCAGACTCGGGATGGGATGTGGAATCACTCAGTCCTGACCGTTCCGGGCAAACACAGCTCCGACTTCGCCAACATCGGAACGATTCCAGCCGTTCGCCGCCTTGCGGAATACGGTTGGAGCGCTGAGTCCCCGCCGCTCGTTCTGGCGCGGCGACTGCTGTTCAGACTCCTCGCCGAAGACAACGATCCGGCGTTCACTTTCGAGCTCGGCACCAAGGCGAAGGACGACGATCTGGTCCGGCGCACGCGCGGAGTCTTCCGCGAGGCAGCCGCCGCCACGCTGGCGCAGTGCGGTTACGAGAACGATCCGAGACTTCGCGGCGCCGCGCGCCGCATTCTCGAGAGGAATATCACCTATCTGAGCTCGCCGCTCGGTGAAAAGCCGTGGATGCGGGTCGGCAATACTCACGTTCTCGCGCCGGAATCGGCGCCTCCGTCGATCTACACGCTGACGATGCTCGCCTACATGCCGATTTTCCGTCATGAGCATTTCACGGAAGTCGAGCGGATCTACGACTGGATTACCCAGCCGCTCCCGCGCCAGGAAGCGGTGCAGCTGTTCGGCAAGAAGATGGTCCCGCAACCGCACCTCGTCATGGGCGACGTGCTGCCGCACCGAAACGCGGTAGAAGCCGATGTTCCGTTCGCGCTGATGTGGCTCGAGACAATGGCGCGGCTCAACTTCCTCCGCCGCAACGACGGCTGGATGAAGCTCTACGAGCGATTCGCCGACGACCGCGATCGCACCGGCGTTTGGCATCCCCACAAAGGAATGGATCGGCCGCTGACGGCGCATCCGTGGGCCTGGTCCACGTTTCCTCTCGACGATGGAGCAGGCCAGGAATCGAAGTGGGCAGATGTCACGTTCCGCATCGGTTTGATCGGGAGACTTCTCGGCAGAGAAATTGAATTGATCTGATCCGATGATCAGATTCAGTCGCCGCGACAACCTCAGTCCAGGCGAGATGTTCCCCGCTGGAGATACGGCGTATCGCGTGAGTTTTCCGCGATTGCGCTCGGGAATACGGATCCGGGTCGTGGAACGTGGCGAGCCAACTTCACCGCCGGTGCTGCTCGTTCACGGTTGGGGCTGCTCGGTGTACGTCTTCAGGCGCAACATGCCGGCCCTTGCCGATGCGGGGTTCCGCGCAATCGCGGTGGACCTCAAAGGGCACGGATTGTCGGACAAACCGGTCGCGCCGCGCGAGTACACGATCGAATCCCTCGTCGAGCACATCCACGAGATCCTCGACGCATTCGGGCTCGAGCGTCCATCCCTCGCCGGTCACTCGCTTGGTAGCTCGCTGATATACCACTTCGCCACGAAGTATCCACAACGTGTCCGTTGCCTCGGACTGCTATCGCCGGTGGGACTGACTGGCGTGTCGTTGATGTGGCTCTATCGTGCTCTCACGCCGCGGCTCCTCACTCCTATCCTTCAGCAGATTAAGCCCCGAGTGATCGTGAGGCTCGCGCTGATGCGGGTGTACGGAAAACGAGGGCACTTTACGGAGCGTGACGTGGAGGAGTTTCTGGCTCCCTCACAATTTCCGGAGTTCTCGCTCGCGATGAGGCAGCTACTCCACAACTACGACTGGAACGCGGCAAGGCATCGGCGCCTTGCTGTCGTCGATGTTCCCGCCGTCGGAGTATGGGGAACCCTCGACCACCTGATGCCCGACGATGGATTGGGGATCTACCTTACGCTCATCCCGCGAATCGTTCTGCACGCAATCACGGACGCGGGGCATCTCATCACCGAAGAGACGCCTCACGAGGTGAACGATGCTTTGTTAGGGATGCTGGCCGGATTGTAGTACTCCAACTGAGAACTGCCAAGCTGCCCGCTTCCCGCTGAAAGCTGCCAGCGGCGAGCTGCAAACGTCGGGACGCCACTTTGTGGCGTGATGGCAAAGGCAGTTGTCTGTGCCCTGACCCGCGCCAGTAACGTCCCGACGTAGTGAGGCTTGGCCGGCAGCTTCAAGCTGGCAGCGGGTAGCCTCGCAGTTCTCAGTTCCAGTTGCAGTTACCGTACTGGGTATATTACAGCTAGATGAGTGAAGAGAAAATCGACGCAGGGATTTCCGGCGTCTCCTTTGCGGAGCTCGACCTCGCGCCCGAAGTGCTGCATGCCGTCCTCGATGCGGGGTACACGCATCCCACGCCGATCCAACAGCAGGCAATTCCTCTTGTGCTGGAAGGCCGGGATCTGATTGGTCTGGCCCAGACCGGGACTGGCAAGACCGCCGGTTTCACGCTTCCGATCATTCAGAATCTCATCAGCGCTCCAATCACCGACGATAAAGGCGCGCCGATTCACCGTGTTCGCGTTCTGATTCTGACGCCGACCCGGGAGCTCGCGGCGCAGGTCGAAGAAAGCTTCCGGAAGTACGGCAAGTACACGAGCCTGCGCGTCGTCCCGATTTTCGGCGGAGTCGGCATCGAGCCCCAGTCCAAGGCGCTTCGTGGCGGAGTGGATGTCGTCGTCGCTACTCCGGGCCGGCTGCTCGATCACATGGAGCGACAGAACGTCGTTTTCGACGGACTCGAGGTTCTGGTGCTGGATGAAGCCGATCGAATGCTCGACATGGGTTTCGCGCCGCAGCTCAATCGGATTGTGGCTGAGATCTCACCCTACCGGCAGACGCTTCTATTCAGCGCGACGATGCCGCCCGAAGTCGAGGCCCTGGCCCGAACGTATCTGCGCAAGCCGGTGGTAGTGCAGATCGGACGTCGCTCCGAGGCAGTCAGCACTGTTACGCACGCCGTCTACCCGGTTCCGCGCGAGCGAAAGACCATGCTGCTGGTCGAGCTGCTGAAGGAAGCGCAGATGGACTCGGTTCTCATCTTCACTCGCACCAAGCATGGCGCCGATCGGGTCGTCAGGCACCTCGAGGACGCGGGAATCAACGCGACGGCGATGCACGCCGATAAATCGCAGGGGGAGCGTACCCGCGCGCTCGAGGATTTCAAATCCGGGAACATTCGCGTACTCGTCGCCACCGACATCGCGCAGCGCGGGCTGGATGTCTCCGGCATCAGCCACGTCATCAACTACGATGTGCCCCAGCAGCCGGAAGATTACGTGCACCGTATCGGCCGCACCGGCCGCGCGGCGGCGACCGGCGATGCCTACACCTTCATGTCGACGGACGAGATCGCCATGGTCCGCACCATAGAGCGCATGATCGGGCAGCAGATTCCGCGGATTTCAGTGCCTGGCTACGATTTCGGCACCACCGCCGATACCGCTGCTACGAACGGCGAGTCCGAGCCGATTGGCGCTGTCGCGGTCAGTGCCTCACTCGACCAAGTCGCGACACAAAAACGGTATCGGCGGCACGGTTCCGTCGCACGACGACGCTGAGATTGGCGGCGCCGTATCCCATTCCCGTTGCCGCGTAGGACATTCGCACGCGGCTTGCCGAAAGCATGACATCGTGAGCCGTGCCGATCTCCCGCTTTCGAACGGTGTCGCTTCCAACGCTGACGTTGATCGACTGTGCAATCGTGTCTATGTCGACCGTCGCTTGCGCGGCGCGCGTGATCGCGATGTGCCGAGCCGCGCTGAACATCGACTCGATCTCGACTGCAGCGCCATGCACCTTGACTCTGTCGAGGACTTTCCCCGCCCACGGGATGGCGATGGCCGAGAGTATGCTCAGGACGCAGATCGTGACGGTGAGCTCGATAATGGTGAAGGCGTGTCGCACCTATCCTTCCGCCGGGTTGGCTGGTTAGATAGCATATGATCGACGCGCGCCACGCCGCAGTCCCGAATCATCCGGATGTAATCATCCTGTCGCAACGCAAAATGAAAGGCCTCTTCGTTCCGGGCGCTGTCGCTTGCGCGATCGCTTTCGCATGCGCGCCGCCCCCGTCGAGAATTCCGGTGTCCGCGATTCCGAAGCCGAATCCGCCTCTCGTTCTGCCTCCATTCCAGATGGACACGGGTCTCACCGCAGACCGGGTTCCTCCGTTCCAGCAGATCCCCCTCATCGTGTGGGGCCCGCCGCCGGCCGGAGTCTCGCATCCGGAGAGAACGAGAACGTACGACCTCCAACATCAGGCGACTACGGTCCGGTTCGACTGGCCTCGCCAGGCTGTAGTGGGAACGACGACTCTCCGCATTGCTGGTCTGCCCGGAGCCGCTCCGCTTTCCACCGTCTCGATCGATGCCGGCGACATGACGTTCAAGCGTGTTGCCACCGACACCGCACCGCTCAAATACGATTACGATGGCCATGTCCTCGTGGTCCATCTCGCTACACCCCTGCGCACTGGGGAACAGACGTCGATCACGGTCGACTACGATGGCGCGAACCGATCGAAAGGCGCTTATTTCAGGCCCGCGAAGCACATCGTCTGGACGCAGGGCGAGACCGAGGACAACCATTTCTGGGTTCCGACGTACGATTTTCCGAACGACAAGACGACGTGGGAGTTCTACATCTGGACCGCGAAAAGCGAGCGGGCTCTCTCAAACGGGCGCCCGGCGGGATCCCGCGCAGTCGGTGACAGCATCGAGTGGCACTGGGTTCTCGACAAGCCCGCATCAACCTATCTCATGACCGCGGTTGTCGGCGACTACACCGTGCTGCACGACAAACCGTGGCGCAAGGTGCCGATCGGATACTGGACCTATCCCGACTCGATCCAGGCGGCATGGCGTGGCTTCGCCAAAACGCCGAAAGCCGTCGACGTGTTCTCGCGCAAGACCGGCGTCCCGTATCCGTGGGCGAAGTACGACCAGATCGTCATTCCGGAGTTCCAGTACGGCGGGATGGAAAACGTCACGGCGACATCGCAGAACGATGCCGCGATACTGCATCCCGCGTGGTCGGAGCCGCAGGCCAACTCCGAAGGACTGATGGCGCACGAGCTCGCACACCAGTGGTACGGAGATCTTCTCACCACGCGCCGCTGGTCCGACGTCTGGCTCAACGAAGGTTTCGCGACGTTCATGGAGCAGATATTCCGCGAAGTGGACAGGGGAATCGACGAAGGCGCGTTCGACCGGTTCGGCGCACAGGAGCAGACCATCGACGCCGACCGGCGCGCACGGCGGCCGATCGTGTGGGACAAGTGGGTAACCGATCCGATCGAGGTGTTCTTCAGCGGACACATCTACCCGAAGGGCGCGACCATTCTTCAGATGCTACGTCACCAGCTCGGCGACGCTCTCTTCTGGAAGGCGATGAAGCGCTACACGACGGCGAATGCTTACCGCACCGTCGTCACGGACGATCTCCGCAAGGCGTTCGAGGAAGCGACCGGCAGGGATTACAAGCCGTTCTTCCAGCAGTGGGTCTACGGCGCCGGTTTCCCGGTGTTCCGGGTTTCATCGCTGTATGATCGCGCCGCCGGACGGGTCGTCATCAGCGCAACAGAAGTGCAGCCGCGGGACAAGCTCACAGGCTTTTTCGACGTCGACGTGGACGTCGAAGCGCGTACCGACAGCGGCATCGTGCGCTTCGTGGTGCCGGTGCGAAACGGAACGGGAGAGGCGGGGGCGAACGTCAAAGCCGCGCCGCGCTCAATCCGCTGGGACAAAGGGAACTGGATACTCGACATAACGGATTTCCCGCGCTCCACCGCGATGATGCGGTATCAGCTTGTCAACGATGACGACGTGCTCGGCAGAATCGAAGCGGTGGACGTCCTTGCGCAGCGCCCCGCTGATCAGCTGGCGCTTGACGGGCTCGTTCGCGCCACACGCAACGATCGGTTCTGGGGCGTGCGGGCGCGGGCGGTAGAGGCGGTCGGGAGCTGGGCGAGCGACGCGAGCCGCGCGAGCATACCGCCGATGCAGAGTGTGAGAGCCGCACTCCTTTACGCCACTCGGGATCCCGATTCGCGCGTGCGTCAGCAAGCGGTTACCGCGCTGGGCCTGCTCGCGGTGAGTGGAAACGCGGCGAGCGAGGTGATCATTCGCCTGCGCGAAGTGGCGCGCTCCGATCACTCGCTCATCGTGCGCGGCGCGGCGCTCGCCTCCGACATCCGTCTGGAGAAGAACGCGGCGCTTCCCCTCGCCAAGCAGCTGATGGCGCAGGAAGTCTGGGAGAACGTCATTCGCACGCCGGCGCTGAACGCGCTCAAGGCTCTCGATACTCCGGAGGCGCGCGAGCTGTTGCAGCAGTACGCGCCCGCGGGGCAATAGAATTGAACTGGCTACACGGATCAATGAAGATCAGCATCGAATACTGCATTGTTTGAAACTACGAGCCGCGAGCCGCCAGTCTGGCGGCCGAGATTCGCCAGCGCTTTCCAGAGGCGGAAGTGAAGCTGATTCCGTCGAGGGGTGGGCGGTTCGAAGTCGTCCGCGATGGGAAACCCGTCTACGAGAAATCAAGAACGGGACGTCATGCCAAGCCGAGTGAAGTCCTATCACTACTAGAAACGAATAACTGAAATCATGAGAATCGCGTTATCCACCGGAGGTGGTGACGCGCCAGGGCTCAACGCGGTGATTCGCGCCGCAGTGCTCTCGGCGGTGAACCGCGGATGGGAGGTCCTGGGCGTAAAGAAGGGTTACGCCGGCCTGCTCGGGGAAGAGGAAGTGATCCCGATGACCGCAGCGACTGTAAGGGGCATAGCCCATCTTGGTGGAACGATCCTTCGCACCACCAACCGTGGGAATCCATTCAGCTATCCGGTTTATCTGCCCGACGGAAGCTGCGTCGAGAAGGACCGTTCCGGGGAGCTGATCCAGAATGCACGCAAGCTGGGAATCGACGCACTGATCTCGATCGGCGGCGATGGCTCGATGAGCATTGCCCACCAGCTATGCGAGCGCGGAATGAAGATCGTCTGCGTTCCGAAAACGATCGACAACGATGTGAGCGGGACGATTACCACCTTTGGCTTCGACACGGCCGTGAACACCGCCCTCGAAGCGATCGACAAGCTGCACACGACGGCGGAGAGTCACGATCGCGTGATTGTGCTCGAGGTGATGGGACGGCACGCAGGATTCATCGCGCTGCATGCGGGACTCGCGGGCACCGCCGACGTGATCCTCATCCCGGAAATTCCCTACGACATCGATAAGGTCTGCGAGAAGATCATGGCACGGGGTCGCTCAGGGCGGCACTTCTCGATTGTCGTGATCGCCGAGGGAGCCTATCCGGACGGCGAAGGGCCGGCGACACGCGGAAGGTCGATGCCGGGTCAGGCAGTCCGCGTTGGCGGAGTCGCGGAGCGATTGGCCGACGAGATAGAGGAGCGGACAAAAAAGGAATGCCGCTCCCTGATTCTCGGTCACCTTCAGCGCGGCGGGCAGCCAACGAGCTACGACCGACTGCTCGCGGTGAGATTTGGCGGAGCTGCGGTGCGTGCGGTCGCTGACGAGAAATGGGATCACATGATCGCGCTGCAATCACCGCACATCGTTACGGTTCCGTTGGCAGATGTCCTGAAGACCCCGAAGCGCGTGGAGGTGGACCACGACACGGTACTTACGGCGCGGGCCACCGGGATCTCCTTCGGGGACTGAACCTCGAGGAGGCCCTCTAACCACATTTTGGTGTATCGATCTACCGTCCTTTGGAGAGGACAACGGGTTACGGAGCGGGCATTGTAGTACTGCCGTAACCCCTTTGTTGACTTAGACTTAGGCCATTTGGCATGGTATGGCACCCCTCATGCACCCCATAGGCCCATGATTCACCGTTCCGGCTATTTCTCGCTCCCTTCTTTCGTGCGCTTTGCCCTGCCCGCCGTGCTTGGAGTAATCCTCTCGGCGAGCGTCGCGGAAGCGCAGCGACCCGTTCCGGTGAAGCCCCGGACGTCCGCGACCCAGAAGTCTGGGCGCGAGCAAATCGTGCCGGCTCGTTTCTTTCCGCCGGCTGGCATGTGCCGCATCTGGATCAATGGTGTTCCGGCCCGGCAGCAACCCGCGCCGACGGATTGCGCATCGGCGGTTAGGAACCGTCCCGCAAACGGAAAGGTTCTCTTCGGGGATGATCCGCCGAAGAGCAAGAAGGGAAAAACAGACAAGAGCAAGTCAAATCCGACGAATGACATCGTCGATCTAATTTCTCGGAGGATATCAAGATGAAGATTTTTGCCATCACAGTTGCGCTCGCCGCCGCGGTTTCAGCCGCGCCGCTTAGTGCACAGGTAGCCCGCGCATCCACCAACCAGCGCGTCGACTGCACGTACACCCATACCACCAATATCGACGGAGCTATCATCTACCGTCGCACCAGTGCGCCCAATTGTAAAGATGTCCCCCGCGTGGACGGGGTCTGGTATCAGGTTGGACGTGGTCCCGACAACAACTCGATTTACGTTCGCCGCGTTCTTGTCGACGGCAAGCTGATAATTCAGCGTGCGCGTCTTAACGCCGACGGAACAACCTTAACGACCTTCAGCAGCCGGCCCGCGCGTAACAGCGACAAGGCCTGGAAGGCAGAGCACAAGGCCTGGAAGAAGTCAGAGAAGGCAGAGAACAAGCAAATCGAAGCCGGCTACAAGGCCGCCGGGACGGAACACAAGGCGGCGATGAAGGTGAACAAAGGCAAGGACAAGTAGCCATCGCGTATCAACGGCCCCGGGAAGCGAGTGCTTCTGCGGGACCGTTTTTCGGCCGCATTTACTCAGAGGAAATCAGAATGAAGCATATCATAATTGGCGCAACGCTCGCCTGCCTCGTGGTCGCCAGCCCGCTCGGCGCTCAAGGCCGAAGCAGGTCACAAGGTGTTCCACCCGGGCAAATGCCGCCCGCGGGAATGTGCCGCGTCTGGATCGATGGCGTGCCGCCAGGCAGACAACCGGCCACGACCGATTGCGTCACTGCCCGCGCGAGAGCAACGAGCAGCGGCGGACGCGTGATCTACGGCACCGATCGCAATCGCCGCGGCAACCGTGATGACTGCACCTACTCGCAGACGACGAACAGCGTCGGCGACATCATCTTCGGCCGCAGCGGGATCAACACCACGAACTGCCGGGACAATCGCGGCAATCGAGTTGAAGGTGGCTGGTACCCGGTGAGTCGCGACGGCAACGGCAACACGATATACGAGCGCCGCACGCGCGATTCCAACGGCAACCTGATCGTCCAGCGCGCACGTCGTAACTCCGACGGCACTCTGTCGATCTTCAGCACTCGTAACGCCAACCGCGACCGCACCATTAACGGCCGCCGGGATCGTGACGATGATGATGATCAGGGCGAGAACGAGAACCGTCGCGGCCGGGGAAAACACGGCAAACACGATCGCGACCACGACGACTGAGTCGGCCGTCATTCACGCACGGACATAGCGACGGCCTCGGGCGAGTAAAATCCCCGGGGCCGTTTCGCATCCGGTGCGATACGTGCACCTTCCATAGCGAATGCAGCGCATAGTCACCGACAGATATCTACCGCCGGACCACGCCGCCTTCGTTGCGGCAGAGCCTCCGACGGGACGGCTCATCGTCATCGCGCCGACCCGCGCTGCCTGCGAGACAATCGAGCTCGCGCTCGGCTTGCGAATTCCGACGATTCTCGAGAAACAGCACGGATCGGAGATCCGAGATCTCGCCGCCGCTGGAAAGGGATTTGGAATCGTAGCCGGTACGGGCACCGGAAAGACTCTCTCCATTCGCCCGATCGCCGAGACGATCCTTCGCACCGATGTCCTGAAGGTGGGGGTCGTGAATCGCGAGCGCGAAGCAACGCCCGAGACTCCAAGCTGGAACGTCATCGTGGTCACGACTGGCATCGCACGCCGCTGGTTTCAGGACGGGGACATCCTCCCCACCGACACGCTCGTTGTCGACGAGATACACCAGACTTCGGCGGAGCTCGAGCTATGCCTCGCTCTCGGAAAGAGAGTTGGCTGCCGGTTTATCTGGCTCTCGGCGACCGTCGATCCGACGTTTTACGCGCGCTATCTCAACGCCGCCGCGGTCCTCGAGACGTCTGCGTTCGATCCGGCGAAGGCCGCGGATGTGAAAATCGTCCGCAAGGATCCCCTGAGCTTCCTGGATGACCAGTTCCTTCAGCGAGTAGTCAAGGAAAGGCGGGGGGTGGGGATGTTTCTGCCGACACGCGCGGGTGTCGAACAAGCCGCGGAGCTGGTTGGCGAGCGCTTTCCGCGGATCCACAGCGCTTTCTACCACGGCGGGGAGCCCATCCGGGTCATCCGCCCATTCCTCGAGGGTGAGGAGAAGAAACCGTACTTCCTGAGCATGACCGCCGCCGGACAGAGCGCGCTGAACGTGCAGGGTCTCGACACAGTCGTCATCGACGACACGCGCTTCAGCAACATCATCGAGCACGGCAAGAACGTTCTCACCAGGCTCCACCTGGGTGCCAATGAGATTCTTCAGATGGCGGGCCGCGTTCACGGCCGAGTCGCGGGCGGAAGAGTCTTCATCCTCTCTGATCGGGACATACAGTTCTCGGCGCTGATGCCGACTGCACCCGAGTTCCAGCTCGCTGGCGATTCGGAGCGTGTGGCGATGACGTGCGCCGATCTAGGCGTCGCCGCGGACCAGCTCGATCTGCCGGTGCCGCTCGACCGCGTCGCATATCGGAAAGCCGTGTCGCTGCTGGAGCAGCGCGGCATCATCGAGAACGGCAGACTTTCACGCTACGGCAAGGCTGTCGAAGCGATGCCGGTAGACCGGCCATGGGCGGAGTTGCTGGTGAACGCCGACGACGAGCTCGTTCCCTATCTGGCGGTCATGAGCTCGATCGAGTCGCTGCACCGCATGACCCGCGAGGATCGAGATCTCTCGGGCGTCACCGTGCCTGGCAGCGATAATCTTACGGCCTACAATCTGTACGCCGAGGCCTTCTCGAGGTGCGGTTATATCGGTGAAGTGTACGGACTGCCGAGACACCTTTTCGATGAGAGCATCGAGAAGTGGGCGGAGCAGCGCGGCGTGCTGGTGAAGGCGATCGAGGACGCGGCGCTCGCGACCGCCAGCATCTACCGCGCCCTCGGAATGGAGCTGCCGGCGAAGATGGTGAACGCGCGCGATCACATCTATCGCAAGTTCACGGAGCTGCTCGCGCAGTACATGCCCTTCGACCTCGTAATCGACGAGCAGACAGCCGACGGCACCGAGGCCCGCGTTTCCAAGACCAGCGTGTGCGGGAGCTGGGGACCGATCGCGGGAGACTTGCGGTACTTCGCGGATCGCTCCGGAATTCCTCGCGCGGCCATCGAAGGGACACAGGTCCCGATGGAGCTCATACTCCGATACGCGACGCGCAGCGGAGTGGAGGTGATCTACGATCCGCGACGGAAGCACGGCCCGCTCATCCTCACGCGAAAGCTCGAGTATTTCGGGTTCGAGCTCGAGAGCGAAATCGAGACCGTGGAAGAGTTTCCTCCCGAGCTGGCGGGCGAGGCGCGACACATACTCGCGGAGGCGTTGGCGCGCGGCGAAGCCAGACACTTCGCCGTCAAGAAGAACCAGGAGGTGATCGAGGAGATCCGGGAGGCTTACAAGCGATCCGGCGGCGAGACGGAACGGCTCGGTCTTTCGGAGCTGACCTCTCTCTACGAAGAGCAGCTCGCCGATGTGAATTCAATGGACGACTTCAAGTCCGCGCGTCTCTCGGTGGAGAGGGAAAAATTCATTCCGCGCGAGACCGGCGAAAGACTGGAGCGCCTGCCCAGCTACATCACGGTCCGGGACCGTGATGTAGAGATCGACTATGACGTAGAAGAGCGCGATGGCCAGCGCCGCGGCGTTGCGCGTCTTCGTCTGCCCGAGAAGATCGCGCGCACGCTCACGGAAGCAGAGATACCGAAGCTCGATCGACCCGTGCGATTCGTGGTGCTGCGCGGCCAGCGTGGTGCGGTCCGCGCCGACGATCTAGACGAGCTTCAGGAGCGTCTGGCGCAGCCGTGGTCACCCGACGAGGTCGAGGTGTCGGCGGACGATCGGGCCATGCTTTCTCACGCCGAGCGAGAAGTAAAACGAATAGCGGGCGAATTCCGCAGGCATCGACCTGGTGGAGATCACCGTCGAACAGGACGTGACGCACATCGGCGCGGGGGGCAGCGTGGTTCTCGGGGGAGCGGCGGAGAGGGAGGTCAGGGTGCCGGCCGCCACGGAAAATCAGATCCTCGCCGCCGCCGGCGCGGACGTTAGACGGCGGCACGCACTGGCGTTGCCTGGCCGCAATCGTATAATCCGCGCATGCCAGCACAACATTTCGCAACACACTTTCGCGAGCATCAAAAAGTCATCGAGGCTTGCATTGCTTCCCTTCAGACGGCATCAGACGCCGCCGCTGCCGCCCTCATCTCGTGCATCGGAAGCGGCGGGAAGATTCTCGCTTTTGGCAATGGAGGCAGCGCGACCCAGGCGAGCCATCTCGTCGAAGAGCTGATAGGCCGTTTCAAGGAGACTCGAAGACCGCTGCCCGCCGTCTCGCTTGTTGGCGACTTGGGCGTCGTCACCTGCATCGCCAACGACTTCGGGTACGGGGCGCTGTTCGAGCGCCAGGTTGAAGGCCTCGCCCAGCGCGGTGACGCCGTCGTGGGAATAACGACGAGCGGGCGCTCGGAAAACGTGCTGCGCGGGCTCAAGGCCGCTAAAGCAAAGGGCGCGATCACGATCGCGCTATGCGGCAGACACGGACTGAAAGACGGTGATGCGGATCACGTCGTCGCCGTTCCGAGCGATGAGGGTTCCTACATCCAGGAGGTGCACCTCATGCTCCTTCACGTTTGGTGCATAGCCGTCGACGCAGCGATCGCCGAGGGCGCGCTTTAGTCAGACGAGGCTGAGACGCGGCCGATCCTCGGGCAGCGCCAGAGCGTCCTCGAAGTACGAAAGCCACCCGGTCGTCTCGTCCGCGACTATCTCGACCTCGGTGCCAAGCGGCAGAGCGAGATTCGGAACTTCGTGTCCGGCTGGGAAATCCATGAGAATCGGAACTTCCAGATCCGACACGAGGTCCAGCAGAAAGTCCTCGAACTCATCTTCTTCCGAGCGATCGAGCGAGAGCTGGCCGAACACGATGCCGCGTACCTGCCGCAGGAGTCCGGCGGCGCGGAGGTGCAGAAGTCGCTCGTCGACGACGGACATCGGATCGCGGGTCTCCTCGAGAAAGAGGATCGCGTCGCGCGTGTCGATCTCGTAGGGGGTCCCAATGGTCTGCTGCACGAGCGAGAGATTGCCACCGGTGAGCCGTCCGACTGCGCTACCCGGCCGCACCGACCGCGCCAAGTCGCGCCCGAGCTTCGTCTCGGGGCGAGGCGTCGAGAGTGCGGTGATGAGCGAGTGTGCGCTCGGATCACCTCCGCCCGGGAACAGGTCGTCCAGCGTGGGGCCGTGAAACACCCTCAACTGTGCGCGGCGCATGAGCCAGAGGTGGAGCGCCGTGATGTCGGAGTACCCGACGAACGCCTTGGGATTCCTGCGAAATACTTCCGGATCGAGATACGGTAGCAGGCGCACGGCACCATATCCGCCGGTCCCCGAGATGACCGCTTTGACTTCGGGATTGAGCCAGATCCGCATCAGATTCTCGGCGCGCCGCTCATCCTCGTGTTTCTGAAAACGCCGGAAGCGCTCGATCTCCGAGTCGATGATGACTTTGTATCCGGCTTCCTCCATCGCTCTCGCTCCGCGAAGGAGCCAGCCCTGTTGCGGTGCATACGATGGAGCAACGACACCGATCGTATCACCTTTGAGGAGCGGTGGAGGCCTGAGCAGGCCAGGGGCTCTGGTGAGAGGCGGATGGAATGGAGTAGAAGGCGCGGTGTCGATCGGCGCCATTGTCTGTTCAGCGGGGTACGCTCCGAGTGACTCGGTCATCGTCGTTTAGCGAAGCGCATTATCAGATGGGCACTGCTAGATTCAAGGGTATGTCTGACACGTCGGTGAAGGCGCCGGATCCGGGCGGGACCTCAGTCCCCACTATTGGGAATATGCAGGCCAGCAGCCCAAACGGCACGGGGGTTACCACCTATTTTCGGAAGGGTTTCGGGCTAAAGTCCGAGATCCAGTCCGAGCTCGCGTCTGATTATACAGGGCAGCTCGTCGATATGCTCCAGGCCCGGGAATATACTCTGACGGCGGGCGACATAACCATCCGTTTAGCCAAGGAATTTGGCTTCTGCTATGGGGTCGAGCGTGCGGTAGAGTACGCTTACCAGGCCAGAAAGAAATTCCCGGATCGTACTATCTACCTTGCCGGCGAGATCATCCATAACCCGCACGTAAACTCGAAACTCCAGGCTATGGGGATCACTTTCCTCATGCCAGAGGATGGACGGATCGACTTCAGCGGAGTGAAGGCGGAAGATGTGGTCATCCTTCCCGCCTTTGGCGTCACGATCAGGGACTTCGAGATACTCCGGCAGATCGGCTGTGTGATGGTCGATACCACCTGCGGCTCCGTGCTCAACGTCTGGAAGCGGGTCGAGAGCTATGCGCGGGATGGATTCACCTCGCTGATCCACGGCAAGTACTACCATGAAGAAACGCGGGCGACGGCGTCACAGGCTGAGAAGTACGAGGGCGGTCACTACTTCATCGTCCGGAACATGGAGGAGGCGCAGCTAGTTTGTGATTTCATTGAAGGCCGCCTGAGCGCTGGTGCCCTGATGGAGCGCTTTGCTCACGCGGCATCTCCCAACTTCGATCCGGCGCGCGACCTCAAGCGGATCGGCGTCGCCAACCAGACGACGATGCTTGCCCGTGAGTCGCTCGCGATCGGAGAGCTGGTCGGCCGCTCGATGACCCGCGCACACGGGGATGAATACGCCCGTGAGAGCTTCCGTACTTTCGACACGATCTGCAGCGCTACCCAGGAGCGTCAGGACGCGGTAGTCGAGCTGTTGCGCGAGCGCCTCGATGTGATGGTGGTAATAGGCGGCTACAACTCGAGCAACACGATCTCACTGGCGGCTCTCTGTTCCGAAAGTGTCCGCACCTTTCACGTCGAGGACGCCGACGACATCGACCCGGCTTCAGGGGTCATCCGGCACCGTCCGCTTGGCTTGAAGAACGAGGTCGAATCCGCGGACTGGCTTCCCCCCGCCCGCCCGGTCCGAGTTGGAATAACTGCTGGAGCCAGCACCCCAAATAACAAGATTGGCGAGGCTGTTGGCCGGATTTTCGCGACTAGGGGGATCGACCCGAAAACTATCCAATAGTTGGTTCCGATTGTGACGCATTTGGCTTCGGAGATCGTCTTACTATTGGAGGGATTGGGTCCAAGTTGTAGCTTCTTGCAGCGACTCGAAACTCCTTTTTTGGGGTATCGTAGATATGGTTGTAGGGGACAGTGAAACCGTGGAGGTCGAATGGACGTGTATGGTTCGGATACCGCCCCTGACGAAGAGGCGGCTGGTACGAGTGGTACCGAGGCTGCGCCTGACGTGGGAAGCTGGTTCCAGCGGGGCTCCGGCAACGAAGCCGCGCTGAACGACCGGGGAATTGCAGTGCCGGTCAACGCCATGCTCGACCGCGTACGCGAGGCGGATGCTCTCACCTTCGAGAATGAGGAGGGCGAAGAGTAAGCCTTCTTTCGTCAGAGAAAAAAAGGCCACCAACTGGTGGCCTTTTTTTATTTCATCTGATCGACTGCGCGTTCTATCGCCGGCGCGGCACTATAGCCGCGGGGATGCCGAGCGATGCTCGGCGCGCTTGCGCGAAGGCAAGAACGCGCGGCATTCATGCGGCGCCTCGCGCCGCAGCAGTTCACAGACCTCGTGGGAAGGCGGGGGAGGGCGTCCTCGTAGGCAGCGCCTCGCGTAGCAAGAGACTCGCGCGCGCCGTTGTAGTTTGCGCGCGAGGCTCGATGCGTGTAAGCGAGTAGCTGCCGAAGAGGATGCCCTCGCCCGACTGACCGGCGAGGATACCAAAATGCGAGACAAACAAAAACGCCGCCCCGATGCAGCGAGGCGGCGTCTTTGACGGGTGGGCCTACTCGCCCGCCGCGCGCCTGCGTTTGGTTCGCCGCGGCGCGGCGGATTTTTTCCTGCTGATGGGCACCACACCAACTTCGGCCGCCGGCTCGAGCTCGGCCGGAACGGCGGGCACCGTGCGGGGCTGCTTGTAGACGAAGCGCTTGCCCTCGTAGTTCCGGAAGACCACTTCGTCGTCGGTCATGGACTCCAGATACTCGGGCAGGAGCGGCACCTTACCTCCGCCACCGGGGGAGTCGATCACGAATTGCGGAACCGCGAGGCCAGAGGTCCAGCCGCGCAGCGCCTGCATGATCTCGAGACCCTTCTGCACCGTAGTGCGGAAGTGCTCCCCGCCAGCCACCTGGTCCGCCATATATAGGTAGTAGGGCCGCACGCGCGCCTTCAGCAGTTCGTGCATCAGCTTCATCATCACCTTCGGGTCGTCGTTGACGCCCTTGAGCAGCACCGTCTGGCAGCCGAGTGAGACTCCGGCTCTCGACAGGCGATCCAGCGAGGCGACCGCCGCCGGTGTCAGCTCGCTCGGGTGATTGAAGTGCGTGTTCATGAAGATCGGGTGGTACTTCTGGACCATCTCGCAAAACTCGGGCGTGATGCGCTCCGGCAGGTGCGAAGTAATGCGGCTCCCGATGCGGATGATCTCGATGTGCGGGATCGCGCGTAGCTGCTGGAAGAGGTACTCCAGCCTCCGGTCGCTCAGCATCATCGGATCACCACCGCTCATGATCACGTCGCGGATCTCCGTGTGCTCGCGGAGATACTGGAACGCAGAATCGTACTGGTTGAGCGGAATCTTCTCCGGATCGCCCACCTTGCGGCGCCTGGTGCAGAAGCGGCAATAGGTCGCGCACACCGGGCTCACGAGAAAGAGCGCGCGGTCGGGATACCGGTGCGTGATGTTTGGCACCGGCGAGTCGCCGTCCTCATCGAGTGAGTCGATCACGCCGTCCACCACGTCGAGCTCTTCGACGGTCGGGATGTACTGGTTCCACATCGGATCGCCCACTTCCTTGATCTGCTCGAGCGCAGCGGGAGTGATTCGCATCTGGAAGTTGTCGAAAGCAGGCTTCAGGGCCTCGACGTCGATCACGTCGTGCCCGAACTTGTCCGCCAACTTCTCCAGGTTCGCGATGCTCTGATCCTTGATGATCTGTTGCCAATCGCTCATGCGTGCACCACTCCGGCCCCGTGAAGGGCGTTGTTGATGATCGGAACTTCCTTTAACCCAGTCCGGAGAGCCGGAGTGTCTGGGCCCAACGTTCAGCGTAATTCTCCCCGCGCTTGGCCAGACCGTGATCGCAGATGCGGCGGATCAGATCGGAGTAGTCGAGCGTGGCGACGCCTGCCATGCGAGCGAGCCCGGCCGTCGGCGAGATGTCCGGATTGGCGTTCACCTCGAGCAGCCACGGGCGGCCCGATTGATCGATGCGGAAATCACACCGGCCGTATCCTTCGCCGCCGACGACGTTCCAGGCCGCGCGGGCGATCATGGTGAGCTCGTCGGCGAGACCGTCGGGAAGATCGGCGGGGCAGTTCGGCTTCGCGCCGAGATCCTCGTCGCTACCCGTCTCCCACTTGGAGCGATACGACACGATGTGCCACATCCCCTGCGGCATCTGCGCGAAATCGATCTCGGCGATCGGCAGGACTTCATCGCCTAGTATGCCGACATTTATCTCGCGGCCATCGATGAAGCGTTGAACGAGCACTTCGTCCCATCCACCGAGCATCGCCTCGACTCTCGCCGATAGGGCGCGCATGCTTCTCACGACCGACCGCTGCTCGATTCCCACTGAAGCATCTTCAGCCACCGGCTTGCAGATAGCCGGGAACCCAACGCTCGTGACCTCATCGCCGCGGCGCACGTGCGCCCAGCGCGGGACGGGGAGGCCGGCGCGATCGAGTACGCCGTTGACGACGTTCTTTCTCAGCGTGAGCGCGGTCGTCCAGCTCGAGCTGCCTGTGAACGGAATTCCGAGGAGCTCGAGCACCGAGATGACCATCGGCTCGTAGACGGCTTCCCCGTCGATGCCTTCGCAGAGATTGAAGATCAGATCGAACTTTCCCCTTCGAACGCGCTCGACCCAGCGGCCGTCGTTGCTCACGGGCACGCGCACGACCTCGGTCGCCCGCTCGAGCAGGGCGCTCTCAACCGCCTCGATGGAATCGAGCAGTTGAACCTCCGGGGCCTTGCCGAGAGCCGAAAGCCCATCGAACAGCAACGCTATTTTCATTGCGCGTTTTCTCCGTGTGGAGTCAGTCAAGCCAGTCCGCCGGCGGCGAGCAACGGCTCGCTTTGAGCGGCGCTCACCGTCGAACGGGAGATTTCGAGATTCACTCCCTGCCTCGCGGCGGCGTACTTCAGACAACTTTGAATGAGCTCCTCGTAGCCGATCCCCGCCGCTCGCGCGGCTTTCGGCAGACACGAGTTGTCCGCCGGATCCGGAAGAATCCCGGGGAGCGGATTCACTTCGAGCACGTTCGGCACGCCCGCGGCATCGAGCCGAACATCGATCCTCGCCCAGTCGCGGCAGCCGAGGACGCGGAACGCGTCAAGCGTGACTCGCTCAATAGACGCCCGAAGCTCTCGCGTGATACGAGCCGGGCACTGGAAAATGTCGAGCGGATTCTCGGGACGATCCCAGACGAACTTCGCATCGAAGGTGTAGATCGGGTGCGCGCCCTTCGGCAGCGTCTTGAAATTCATTCCGACGATGGGCAGCACTGTCGCTTCGTCGCCGTTGCCGAGAACCGCGCAGGTGAATTCCTTCCCGGGCAGATACTCCTCGACGAGAACGGGCTGCTTGTAGTTCTCGAGGAGAGACTCGGTCTGCTTGCAGACGTGGGCGCGATCCCAGCAGAGATTGCTGTTCGTGATTCCCTTGGACGAGCCTTCATGGAGCGGCTTGACGAAGAGGGGAAGCGGGAGCTTTCCAGCATCTTCGAGATCTTCGACTCTCTCGACGACCACGAACTTGGGAGTCGGGATGCCGTGAAAGGTCAGTGTCTCCTTCGTTCTCGCCTTGTCGAGGCAGAGCGAGAGGGTGAAGGGATCGCTTCCCGAGTAGGGAATTCCGAAAAACTCGCAGATCGCCGGAACGTGGGCTTCGCGGTTCACGCCGTGAAATCCCTCGGCGATGTTGAAGACAATGTCGGGTCTGGCCTGCCGGAGCTTCTCCGGAAAATCTTCTTTCGCCTCGAGGCGGACGACTTTTCCGATGCGGGAGAGAGCGGATTCCACGGCGGCAATCGTGGCGGGGCTGTCCCACTCGGCGAACTCGTCGCGGGCGATTAGCTCCGCGATCGACAGGTTGAGGATTTTACTGGGAGGCTCTTCATCGGGACGCGAAAGCTCCCCGTCTTCCTGACGGCCACCCTCTGACGCTGGGTTGGCGAGCTCTGTTGGCTCGGGCTTTTGATTGTAGGCGAGACCGATAAGAGTCATCGACACCTACGAAAACTCACGCGATCGAATCATGGTGACGAGTATATAAACGCTGACCATCAGGCGCAATAATTATTCCGCGTTTCGGAAAGAAAAAAATTTTGCGAAAGATTTTTTTTTGGAGGCTCCGGGGTTTTTTTGCCCAGCGGACTTTTTCCTGGCCTCTCGAATTTTTTTTCTTGAGGGGCGTAGCAGGCTTTTCCCGAAGGGCGTCGCATCAAGGCCGCAGCCCAAATCCTCCACGCTCTCCGCCCCCGGTCGGTAGTCTTCGTTAGCCTCTTTCTTTTTTCTCAGACCTTGTGATAAACGATCCGGGCCGCTTCGCGTCGATCTTCCGCCTGGTAGATCTCGAAGTCGGAGAAAAAGGCGGGCGTCTCCTTCGAGAGAAGCTTGAGCATCGCCACCGCGCCGCGGCGGATTTCCAGCTCGGCTCCTTCGCTGGAGCGGAGCTCCAGCATCGTCCTCCAGGCCCTCGCGTTGGCGGTCACGACGATTTTCGTCTCGGTGGAGTTGGGTAGAACTCCTCTCGCCGCCTCTCGCGCCATCTTGCGGCGGTGCACCTTGTCCGCGACCCAGCCATATCGCTCCATCAGCTGCTCCACCAGGCGAACGTAGCTTCGCTGCGCCTCGTCGATCTGGGCGCGCCATTCTTTCTCGAGAGCCTCGTCTCCGACGATAGCCGGCGGAACGACGAAGTTCGCGTCCGACTCATCGACGTACCGCTGACTGAGCTGGCTATAGGCGAATCCGGCTCGATGCCGAACCAGCTCGTGGGTGAGCGAGCGGCTCACTCCTTCGAGGAGGAGAGAATAATTGGCGTGCTCGAGGACGCTGCCGTGTCCCTGCTTCTTGATGTTCTCCAGATAATCCCGCGTCGCCCGCCTGGCGGGATTTTTCTGGCTCATGTAGCAGAGGCGTCCGGCAAATTCCGCCAGCCTCTCGCCGTCGGTACTCTCGCCGAGCCATTTGACCTTGAGGTGGTCGGGCTCGACGAACGTCGGGCGGGAGATCAGGGTGATGCGGGGCTCGGTATAGATCAAAAGGCTGTCTAAGTAGGGCGTGGGGGACAACGAACTGAGAACTGCAAGGCTGCCAGCTTCAAGCCGTCAGCCTCTAGCTAAGATCAAAAACTCGCGAGGGTGAAGCTGCCCTGGTCAGAGCGGCAGAAAGCTAAGATGATCCGCTAATCAGCGACAGCCGGAACTGGTTGTACGCTCGCTCCCTCACGAGATTGTCGAGCGCGGCTCTCGCTTCCTCCGGCAGCGGCGGGAGAGAGGGGTCGTACTTGATGTCGCTGATCGCTCTCTGATCCGGGAGCGGGACCTTCACGCCGGGATTGAAGATGTTCCCGGGATCGAAGGCTTTTTTCACCAGAGCGAACGCCCGCACGGCTTCCTTGTGCCAGACGCGAGTGAGGAGCGGAGTGCGGATTCGCCCATCTCCGTGCTCGCCCGTGAGAGTGCCGCCCAGCCGCGCGGTGAGGTTGACCACATCCTCGAGCAGGCCCGAGACCTTTTCGCGCCACTCGGGCTGCCTGACGTCGACGAGCGGATTTACGTGAACGTGGGCGTCGCCCGCGTGTCCAAAGATCACTCCGCTCACCTGGCGCGCGCCGAGCGCGTCACGCACGCCCCGCACGTACTCGGGAAGCTTCGGCAACGGCACCGCGCCGTCTTCGATGAACTGCATCGACGTCGTGTGCTCGAGCGCCGCGAGGATCGGACTCGCCGCGTGACGGAGCTCCCAGAGCTCGTGCTCGGCCTCTGGCGTCAGCGCGACGTCGACATCCTTCGCCCCTGATTCCCGGAACGCTGCCGAAAGCTGCTCGGCTCCCTTCGCCGCCGCTTCTGGAGAGTCGTCCTCGACCTCGGCCAGCAGAATCGCGGCGGCGCCTTCCATGCGCTCGCGATGCTTCTCGTCGCCGGCGCCGGCCGTCCCGGCGTACGCGAGAAATGTTCTGTCGAGCAGCTCGCAGGTGCTGGCTCCCGCTGCAACTGCTCTCGTCGCGGCGGCCGCCGCCTCCTCGAGCGAATGAAAGGATCCGAGCACGCTGCTGGTAGCCGCTGGTAGGGGCGAGAGACAGAGCTGCACCGCGACGATTATCGCGAGAGTCCCTTCGCTGCCGACCAGGAGATCCACCAGGTCGGCCTTCGTCGCGTAATCGTGGATGGCGTAGCCCGATGATTCCTTCCGGACACCTTCATGGCGGATCGGCCGCCGCTTGTCGCTCGCGACAATCTCTCCATGCACGTCGCGCATGAAGCGCGCGATCGGCTCGACTCGCTTGGGGGGCGGCTCTGCTCGCGTGATCACTGCGCGATCACCATCGCTGAAGACGCAGTCGATCGCGTTCACCCAGGCGCGGGTAGAGCCGTAGCGCAGAGTGTGGGCACCCGACGCGTTCGTCGCCACCATTCCACCAATCGTACAGAAGCTGCCGCTCGAGGGATCCACGGGAAAGCGAAGCCCGCGCCTTCTGGCCGCGACGTCGAGCGTCGACCAGAGAACTCCGGCATGAGCCCAGACCGTCCGCGCTCTCTCGTCGATTCTGCCGAGATGGCTGATCCGCGAGAGATCAACAATGACTCCAGTTCCGATCGCTCCGCCCGACATGCTGCTGCCCGACCCGCGCGGAATGAGGCTCGTTCCGGTCTCGGCCGCCCACTTCACCAGAGAGACGACATCCTCGGCATCTACCGGCACCGCGACTGCGGTGGGCATCGCGCGCGCTATTCCCGCCGCCTCGGAATAAACCGCGCGAGCGAGCTCGTCCTCGCGAAAAATTCCCCGAAAGCCAGGAGGCGTCACAGTCCGAGACTGCTCACCCGCGGAGGATTCGAGGAGTAATCGTAGAATCCCTTCCCGGATTTCTTGCCAAGCATCCCCGCCAGCACCATCCGCTTGAGCAGCGGCGGCGGCGCATACCTGCGATCGCAGTACTCCGCGAACATGATCTCGGCAATCTTGTAAGCAGTATCGAGGCCGACGAAGTCGAGAAGCGTGAATGGCCCCATCGGATGACCAGCGCCCAGCTGCATTCCCTTGTCGATGTCCTCCACCGAGGCGACGTTGGCCTCCACCGCCTTGATGGCATCGAGCATGTAAGGAATGAGCAGCAGGTTCACGACAAAGCCGGAGCTGTCCTTGGCCCGAATCGGCTCCTTTCCCAGCGCCCTCACGAAATCCAGCGCACGCTGCTCGGTCTCTTCGCTCGTGGTAATGGTGCGGACTACTTCCACCAGCTTCATCAGCGGCACGGGATTGAAGAAGTGCAGGCCCAGCATGCGGTCCGGCCGACCGCTCGCGGTCGCCATCGCGATGATGGTGAGACTCGAGGTATTCGAGGCGAAGATCGCGTCGGACTGTGCGATCCGATCGAGCTGCGACCAGAGGGCGTTCTTTACGTCGAGATCTTCGACGACCGCCTCGATGAAGAGGTCCGAGTCGGCCACCTCCTCGAGCCGTGTGACGAAGCGAAGGTTAGCGACCGTGGCGTCCCGTTCACCTTCGGTTACCTTCCCGCGCTCGATCCCCTTGGCGAGAGTTTTCTCGATCGACTGGCGGGCCTTCGCACAGAGATCTTCCGAGACTTCGCGGACCGTGGTGGGGAATCCGGCGGCGGCCGCTACCTGAGCGATGCCGCTCCCCATCAGTCCTCCACCAATCACGCCGACCTTTTTGATCTTTTTCATCGAGCGCCTCAACCTCTCGAGCGAATGACGCTCTAATCTATCGTCGCGGCAGTCGGGGTCGCGGGGAAATCGCCCCGAGCAATCCGCCAGGTTGCTCGAACTCGCCGTGCTCCAGACGATCCAGAATTTGTTCGAGCGCCAGCTGCACGCTCGATAGAACCGTGCGATGCGTGCGCGCGAGCTTGTAAGCGGCCACCGAGCCGCCGGCGAAAGGAAGCACCGCCGAGCCGGCTGCGATAAAGAAGGGAAGGTGGGCGACTATCAGGCCGAGCCCGAGGATTCCGCCCGCTGCCGCTCCCATGGCCGCGAGGAAACCACTCATCCCGACGCGCCTCGCCCTGCTTGCGTGAATGTCGGCGTCCAGCCTCACCACCACCCGCGATCCATCCACTTGCAGTACTGTCGCGGATACCTGTCCGGCATCGACCAGATGGTAGGCGCGCCCGCTCATGTTGACCGTGCGCCGGAGCTTGCCGAAAAGTCCACGCTGCGGCTCCCAGGTGATTCGGTCGGCGAACCGCCGCTGCACCTGGAGACATTCTTCCCGCTGCATCCACGCGTCGATCGTCGCGAGGAGGTCACGCGGAGTTCCCGGAACGGTTCGCGTCGCGGTGGCGAAGCTGGCCCCGGCAATCTGCGCGACCAACCCGCGCTCCTCGGGCACATTGATGCGGGTTCTTTCTTCCGCGAGCGCCTGGTTCAACGTCGTGGCGCTCAGACCCACTTCGCTTCCTATGTCGAGTAGCTGGCTCTCGCTGAGGAGATCGGAGGATTCCGGAATCGCGCCCGCGC
Organism: Gemmatimonadota bacterium; assembly: GCA_030774785.1. Classification (GTDB taxonomy): domain Bacteria; phylum Gemmatimonadota; class Gemmatimonadetes; order Gemmatimonadales; family Gemmatimonadaceae; genus UBA4720. The sequence continues at coordinate 5,154 of JALYKM010000049.1, read as the reverse complement.
CCTGCAGCTCCGCCGCCCGCGCCAGCACGCGCTCGAGCGCCTGTCTGTCGAGCAGCTTCTGCCGGGAAGGCGCGGGAAGCGAAGACTTCTCATCGGCCATGCAGAATTATATCTGCTTAAATACCTCCGAGTACGATCTCGAGCTGTCGGACAAGGGCGTCGCGGATCGTGTCGGGCAGCGCGAACGTATTGATGAACGTTGTCTGCACGTTGGCGCCAACCGGCCGATTGACCGACCTCAGATAGTAGCGCATGTAGCCGTCGAGAGCCTCCGGCGCCGTGCGCTGGAGTAGAAGCGCTCCACCACGGACCGCCGCCGCGCTCTGGTAACGCTCGCCAATCCCGCTGCGTCGCTGCTCGGGGGTGATGTTGTCGGAAACCGCGGTGCTGGCAATTCCCGACACCGCTTCGTGCGCGATCACGTAGATCGCTTCAATGGCGTCGTTCGGGCGGTCGGGGAAGGTGACGGTAAGAGTATTCGCCTGCTTGCCATTGGTCAGCGATCTCCCTTCGCCATCGAGCGGCATGGAGAGCACAATCTCGCCTCGCGCCTGCTGCGTATTGTTGAGGAACCTCTGCATGCGCGGCCGATAGGTCCGCTGCCAGAGCGTGTCGACGAGCTCGAGCACGTTGCTCCGCTCGCGCTGCTGTTGTATCCAGTACGAATGGTAGAAACGGTTGCTCTCGTCGTTCAGGGACTGCACGAAGAGACGCAGCCAGTCGCGGTCCGCTCCCGTCGGGAAGTACGCGGCGAGGAACGCGATCGCGTTTGCCTGCTCCTGCGACGACGCGGCGCGCGGATCACCCTGAGCCCGGATGAACAGGTCGACAGTCTGCGAGAGATCCGTCCAGGTCGCGAATGAGAGCGGCACGAACTGGGCGTTGATCAGCTGTGGATTCAGTGCGAGCCTCGCGCGCAGCCGGTCGCGATTCGCATCGAGTTGGGTGACGACGTTTGCCCTGTTCTTGGCAACGATCATGTTGGTGCTGTATCCGCGCTTGAAGAACGGAACGAAGGTCGTGTCCTCCTGCAGCAGCGCGAATCCGTGGAGCCAGAGATCGACGTGCTCGCGGGTTTTCACCGGCCATACCGCATCGGGCGCGCCCTGATTCTGATCGGTTGTCGGTCCCGCGCCACCGTTCGTGACCGTGCCGCCTCCGCCACCGCCGACTGATGCGCATGCTGCCATGATGCCAGCGGCGGCCGCCATCCCGAATGCCCGGATTAGTCGCTTCATGTTTTCCTCGTTCGCTGCGACGAGCGCAGTCTATTGAATGGATTCAACCACGACCGCGATGCCCTGGCCGCCGCCGATGCATGCGGTGCCAAGACCGTAACGCTTTTCCCGAGCACGTAACGCATGCAGTAGATGGGCCGTGATCCTCGCACCGGACGCAGCCAGCGGGTGGCTGAGCGCGATCGCCCCGCCGTGCACGTTGAGTCGCTCGCGCGGGAGCGACAGCTCGCGCTCCACCGCACAGGTCTGGGCCGCGAAAGCTTCGTTCACCTCGATCAGGTCCATGTCGTCCATGGACAGACCAGCCCTGGCCAGCGCGATCTTCGATGCTGGAACCGGCCCGATGCCCATCACCGAAGGATCGACGCCCGCGACTCCCCACGACACGAGCCGACCCAGCGGCTTGAGACCCCGCGACCGCGCGAACTGCTCGCTGGCGATCACCATCGCTGCGGCTCCATCGCCAATGCCCGATGCGTTTCCGGCGGTCACGACACCATTCTTTCGGAACGCCGGCTTGAGCGCCCCCAGCTTTTCCGCCGTCGTGTCCGGCCGCATGTGCTCATCGGTCGCAAACTCCTCGGCCTTGCCGGTTTTCGGATTCGGAATGGGGATCGGAACGACTTCGTCGTCGAATACTCCCTCGTCCCACGCCGCCTTCGACAACTGCTGCGACCTCAGCGCAAACTCGTCCACGCACCCTCGATCGAGCTTGTAGCGCTCGGCGAGATTCTCCGCCGTCTCCGCCATGCCGAGCCCGACGTATGAATCCGTGAGCCCTTCCCACAGGACGTCCTCCATCACTGGTGCCTTGCCGAGGGGCGTCCCCCACCTGAGTCCGCGCGTTACGTGCGGGGCCTGCGACATCGACTCGGCTCCGCCAACGAGACAGACTTGACCGTCGCCGAGGATGATCTCCTGCGCTCCACTCACTACCGCCTGGAATCCGGAGCCACAAAGACGATTGAGCGTCAGGGCGGAAGTCTCCTGTCTGCATCCCGATTTGAGCGCGACATGGCGGGCGAAATAAATCGAATCGCTCGTCGTGTAGAGGACGTTTCCGAATATCGTTTGGTCGACATCCGTCGCGGCGATTCCCGCGCGCTCGATCGCTGCTTTGGATGCGTGGACGGCGAGGTCGACGGGTGAGAACCCCTTCAGCTTTCCGCCGAAAGTGCCGAACGGTGTGCGGACCGCCGACAGGAAAACGACGCTGCTGCGGGATTCTGTTTTCGCGCTCATCGGCCGAATCCGTTCGTTATGCCGACTTCTTCCCGCAGTTCACGCAGAACTTCCAGGCGGGGTCCAGCTCGGCACCGCATCCCGCGCAGTGCTTCGCGGCGAGATTCTGGCCGCAGTGCGGGCAGTAGATCACGGCACGCCCCTCGGGCAGAGTGCCGCCGCAGAACTTGCATCCCTCCGGCGGCTCCATCGTCGAGAGGGCGGGGATCGCAAAGGAGGTCGTGCTCTCCCCGTTCCCACCCTGACTTCCGGCGGCGCGAGCTCCGCCAACCGCATAGCCGCCCGAGTTCTGCGACGGAATGGATACTCCGAGTTTCTGCACGGCGTCCGGGGCGAGAGAGATCCGCGCGTCGGCGTAGTCGCGGAAAGCGCCAAGGTCCGTGTGCGATGATGCCAGCTCCTTCTTGAGTCTCTCCTGCATCGCCTGATCGGCGCGGATGTAACCCTTCTCGCCGGAGAGCAGGCGCGTCACTGCCGCTTCGTAATCCTGGTTCGTCTCGATGCCGAGGTCCCGCCGGTAGTGGCGGTAGGGAACGAGCGTGTCGTACAGCTCCTGCACCGTGAACGGTACGCTCAGATACTCGGCGTGCCCGTCGCTGATGTTGTGAACCAGTCGCTGAAAAAGTCTGTCTAGATCGTCCATGCTCGTTTGCCCGGCTGGAATGATTGAAGATCGGGGAAGGGCGCGGTGCCCTTCAAGCGGACTCGCCCTGCCTGTTGCTTCGCCTCTAGCCAGCTGTCGAACTCAGATTGCCGTAACCCGCGGGAATTTGATTGTTCCGCGGCCGCTCGTGTGGCCAGATAATCCGCGTACTCGTTCTGCGGATGCGCGTCGTGGCCGCGCACCCACTTCCAGTGACATTCGTGCCGCGATACGAGCGAATCGGCTTCCTTCCACAGTTCGAGATTCATGATCGGTCCGTTTTTCTTCTTCCAATCTCGTGCCTTCCAGGACGGAAGCCACTCGTTCATCCCATCAACTATGTATTTGGAATCGCTGGTAAACACAACACGGTAGGAGTTACCGTTGCGCGAGATGGCCTCAAACGCCTCGATCACGGAACGCAACGCCATGCGGTTATTGGTGGTGGCGCGTTCCGATATCCAGTAGTCGCAGCGGGTTACCTCGTTGGACCGCGGATGGAGCCATTCGATCAGCCCGGCCGCGCCCCCGGGATTATCGCCATCGCGTCCGTTACCGATACACGACTCGTCGGCGTAGATCGCGACCAGATCGCCCGATTTGGCGCGAGTCATTTCACCACCTCGAAGCTGTCCAGCTCGTCGAGGTAGAGCGTGATCTGGTCACCGGTGGTTGGGTGAGTCGCTTCGACCGCCTCTCGACCGCTGATCATCCTCAGGCTCGTTGGCACTACCACATACTCGCTACCGCGCCGAAATGCTGCGATACGTCGACCACTCTGGATCGCCTTCTCGAGAATGTCGTATTGCGTGTGGGTCAGTTCCGCCAATCAGCCGTCTCCTCTGCCACCGTGACTTCAGGTCCCCTCGCACCACTCGCGGACGACGCGCGTGAGCACACGCGTCGCAAGACCGATTTCTTCAACCGGAACGAACTCCTCGGCGGCATGCGCCATGGAGATGTCTCCGGGTCCGAAACAAATCGCCGGAATTCCGGCCTCGTTCAGGAGCGCTGCGTCGGTCCAGGCCGAAAAGCCTTCGATCCTGACCGGCACGTTCTCGCGCTCGAGCGCCCGGCGCAGTCTCCTTACGATCGGCGCATCCGGCGGCACCTCACTCGGAAGCTGCGCCGTAGTTAAAGTAACCTTCGCGTCAAAATTGGCATGCCTGGCCTTGACCCGCGCACACGCGTCCGCGATCTCGGCCATCGCCTTCTCGGTCGACTCGCCGGGCAGTGTGCGCCTCTCGATCGCGAGATCGCACGCTTCGGGATAGGTGGACATGCCGACGCCGCCGTGGATTTTCGAGGCGTGGAGCGACCCGCGGCCGAGCAAGGGATGGAGAGGTCCAGAATCGCGCGTCCGCTCCAACTGTTCGAGCTCGGCGAGCAGCAGGCCAGCGTGTGTGATCGCGTCGACGCCGATATCGTAGCGGCTTCCGTGGGCGGCCCGGCCGCGGAGCGAGACATCGAACCAGGCGAATCCGCGGTGTGCGGGACAGATCGCCAGCCTTGTTGGCTCGGTGATGATAGCGGCATCGGCGCTTACGCCCGAAGCGAGCAACGCGCGCATACCGAGACTCTCGTACTCCTCGTCGACGACGGCGGTGACGAGGATCTGGCGCTTCGCTTCTGAGCCGACCCCTTCGAGCGCGGCGGCGCATATCGCGGCGAGTCCGCCCTTCATGTCTGCTGAGCCCCGGCCGTAAATGCGGTTACCGCGTACTTCGGCGGCGAACGGTTCGTGGGTCATAGCGTCGACGCCGACGACATCGAGGTGGCCGTTCAACATGAGGGCGGGAGTGCCGGCAGGGCCGAGCCGGGCAACGACGTTCGGGCGGCCCGGAGGAGTCTCACTCAGCTCGACCGCGAAGCCCCAATCGTCGAGCACCGACGCGAGCGCACGTGCGCATTCACCCTCGCCGGCAGAATCAGGTACGAGGGTGGGGTTTCTGGAATCGATTTGTATCAGGGCGCGGGCGAGCGCGATTGCATCGCCTCGCGGTATGGCCACGGCCTACCTTCTTTTCGCGG
>JALYKM010000048.1 GCA_030774785.1 Gemmatimonadota bacterium | reverse complement strand
GCCAATCCTCATTGGAGCGTAAGCCTGACAAAGCCGCTGACGCGTTCTACTGGGCGGCGCGACTCAACCCGGTCTGGGCCGAGGCTTACTATGGACGCCGGATAGCGCTCCTCCTTCGCGATCCGCGCAAGCTGATGCAGTATTTTCGCGGCGACAAGGGTGTGATCAGGTCGAAGGAGGGGATGTGGATCGATTCGCTATATCTCTACGCGTTGACGCTCAATCCATTCCTCGGTCCGAAGCTGGATCACCTGATTCTCGAGACCGTGATCCAGGAGATATCGAGGCAGGCCGCGAACACCTCCGGAGCGTCTGCCAGCGAGATCGCATACCAGCTCGAGAGGCGTCTCAGCAGCGGACCACCAGAATGGCGGGCGCTGATGGCGTACCGCGACGGCAGGTACGACGATGCGCTGTCTCTGTACGCGAAGGCCATCCCGCGCGCCCGACAGAAGGCGGGAATTCTGGCCGAGCGAGGCAGGCTGTTCTACCAGATCGGCCAGCACGACAGCGCGCTCGTCACCCTGACGCAGGCGCTGGCGGAGATGCGAAAGGCCGACAAGAACGATCTCGTCTTTCTCTACCAGTCCAAGGCGCTGATGGAGCAGAGAATCGGGATGATCGAGCACATCAAGGGCGACAAGGCGGCGGCGCGCGAGGCGTTCGGCCGCGCGCTGCAGGAAGATCTTTCGTATTTCCCGGCGCACGTTCAGCTGGCCTATCTCGGACTGGAATCCGGAGACACCACTAGCGTCATCAGCGAGATGGATCTGGCTGTGGCGATCAGGCCCGACGATCCTGGCATTCGATATCAGTATGGCTTCGCTCTCGGATCACTCAACAAGCTGAAGGACGCCGAGGTGCAGCTGAAGAAGGCGATCGAGCTCGACCCGGACTTTGCGGCTCCTCGCTTCGTGCTCGGAGAAGTGTACCAGGCGAGCAAGCGAAGGCCGGACGCGCTCAAGGAGTTCGAGGCTTTTCTCGCGCTCTCGGCGATGAGCGATCCGCGCCGCGATGAAGCTACCCAGATGGTTGCGATACTGAGCGGGTCGCAGTGACTGCGCTCGCCGGGTGCCACGCGAGGAGATATCGCGGACTTCTGGTCGCGACGGTCTGCATCGCGGCGCCTGTCGTGCGCGCGCAATCTACCGACACCGCACGCCCGCCGATTCGCCCTCGCAGCACCGCCGAGGACCTGCAGATGTTCAGCCAGGTCCTGAACCAGATCCGAGTCAACCATCCGGACTCGGTCAACACCCACCAATTGTTGATGGCGGCGGTCGAAGGAATGGTGCGGGCGGCGGACCCGCATTCGTTCGTGATACCCGCTATGCGTCTCAACCCCGCGAAGGAAGCTGCCTGGAGGGAAGGGAAGCTCTTTCCCGTTCCGCTCGCGTTTCGGTACATCGGCGGCGATCCGGTGGTGGTCAGCATCGCGGCCGGCTCGCGCGCATCGGCGCTGGACATCCTGCCGGGAGACGAGCTGATCGCCATCGACCACAAGCCGGTTGCCGCGACATCGGCCAACGAGCTCGAGATCTCGCTGGCCGGCCCGAACGGAGCACCGGTCGTTCTCACCTTCGAGCGACGTCGCCTCGACGGATCCATCGCGCACCTCGATCGCGTGGTGCAGCGCGAAAGAGTGGACGAAGATTCGGCGGTGCCGACCGCTTTCATGCTCGATGAGCGCACGGGTTACGTTCGCATCACGAGTTTCCTCAACGATCGTGTCGCGGACGACCTCCACGACACCCTCGGCCGGCTGGAAGGTCAGGGAATGAAGCGGCTCGTGCTCGATTTGCGGGACAATCCGGGTGGACGCGTCGATCAGGCAGCGAAGATCGCCGGAGAGTTCCTGCCGAAAGGCGCGATCGTCTACACATCCACCGGCGAGAAAAAGGAAATGATAGACACGAGCAGGGTGTCGCGCTCGTTCTGGCGGAGTGAGCGTCGATACCCGATCGTCCTGATGACGAACGCCGGCACGGCAAGCGCCGCGGAGCTTCTTGCCGGCGCGCTTCAGGATCATGACCGCGCACTGATCGTGGGCAAGCCGACTTTCGGCAAGGCGCTCATCATGCGGGGCTTTCCACTCTCCGATGGGTCGATCATCGAGCTGGTGGTGGGGCACCTCAAAACGCCGTGCGGACGCGTGGTGCAACGCCAGTATCGATCGATTACCACGCGCGAGTACTATCGACTCGCGCGCGTGGATCGCGACACCGCGGGCCGTCCCAACTGCCGTACCGACGGTGGGCGAGTCGCGTACGGAGGCGGTGGGATCTATCCCGACCTCGTCGTCGACGAGCCCGATCTCCCGCTCTGGCTGGCGAGGCTCGGCGAGGACAACGTGGTGCTGAAGTGGATCGGCGGGTACGTCAGCGCCAATCCTTCGGTGTTCACCTCACTAGACAAGTTCGCCCAGCTCCACCAGGTAGACACGAATGCAATCTCGGAATTTCGGAACTTCGCGTCCAGGCAGGGAGTGACCATTCCACAGACAGCGGAGGCCGGCGCAACGCTCGAGCGAGTTCTGGCCGCCGCGGCGGCGCGATCGAAATTCGGGGACGTCGGATTCTATAGAATCAGTGCCGGGCTCGATCCCGAGGTTCAAACTGCGAGACGGGCTTTCGACGATCCGCGGTTCGGATTCCTGGTTGCTCCGGCTCCTGCGAGGTGATAGCCATTGGGGTTAAAGAGGGGTCAACCCGATTCCAATTGGGCGCCCACGCAACGTTTTTGCCGCTGTCTAATCGGGGGCTCATGAGATTGAAAGTCGGATTACGGGCCACAACCGGCTTCGCGGCAATCTTGCTGACCGCCGCGGGTCCATGCTCGAAGGACCTTGCCGGACCGATAGCGGCGAGCGAGTGGGGCGGTGAGCACGTCGGACTGACGGTCTCCGCGACCAACGGAACTCTCGAGTATGACTGTGCCAGCGGCACGATCGACCAGCCGATCGTCACTGCCACCAACGGAAACTTCGTAGCCCAAGGCACCCACACGAGGGGGCACGGCGGGCCGATAATGCAGGGCGAAATCCCCGATCGTCACCCGGCCCGGTACGACGGATGGACTGACGGCGAAACGATGAGACTCACCGTTACTCTCACGGATACTGGCGAAAAGCTCGGTGACTTCATGTTGGTTCGGGGTCAGTCGCCGCGGGTTTTCCGCTGCCTTTAGCTCCGGCAAAGCCCTGCACCTAGGGCGTGACGAGGCTCCCGATCAGTGCGGCGTCGGCTTCCTCGCTCGATCCCCCTTCCGCCGCTCTGTGACTTCGCGGGCTTTTCTCCTTCTCTCGGTGCTCGTCGCGATCACCGCCAGCGCCAGCTCGATGAGACCGTAAGCCGCTGCCACCAGCGACAGAAGGGCGACTACCGCGAGCAGTCTCGTCATCCCCGCCGACAGCGTCCCTTTTACTACGGCGTACGTCGAGCCCGCGACAAGCACTATCGACACGATGCTGATTGCCGCGGCAATGCCGATCGACATGCCGTGATCGACGTGGGGAAGTATCTCGTGCGGCTGCTCAACAGTAGCCGAGGGATCAGTCATCAAGATTCCGGTTTGCAGTTCGGTTGTGCAACGCGACAAGAAGCATCATGCTTCGTGCCGTGACGACTATCAAGGATCTTACGCTGCTCTCCCTTTCGACATCCGCTTGCGTCGCGTGCGGCGGAGCTGATTCGACCGTGGGGCCTCCGTTACCCGGTGCCCAGATCGAAGTTCGATACCTCTCCACGCTTACGGCTCAGCAACAAGTCGTTGTTGCGGCAGCGGCCGATAAATGGACGCGCGCGGTCTCCAAGGACCTCGGAGAGTTTCGACTCAATACGCCTGCGAACTACTGCTTTTCAGGTGAGCCTCCGCTGAGTGAGACCCATCACAACCTGTTGTTATTCGTCTCGGTAGCAGACGTAGACGGATCTGGCGGGCAGCTCGCCTATACTCAGGTTTGCGGCGTCAGTGGACGGGATATGCTGCCAATCCTGAGTCATATCCGACTGGACAGAGCCGATCTGGAATCGATGGAGGCGAGAGGTGTTTTGGCTGGCGTGATCACGCACGAGATGGGGCATGCTCTGGGGTTCAACCCGAAGAGCTACGTCCCGAAGGGGCTCGCCGGCGGAGGGACAGACGATCCGTACTTCAGCGGCGGGACGGCGCGGGCGGAGTTCGCGAAACACGGCGCCTGGTACACCGGACTTACCGTTCCTCTTGAAAACAGCGCTGGACTTGGCCCGAACGACCCGCATTGGAGATATCTCGTCTTTGGCGACGAGCTCATGGTCGCGGCCGTGAGCCAGGATTTTAAGTCTCCCTTGAGTGTGATTACCCTTGGGCTGATCAAGGATCTCGGCTACGAAGTCGATTTTTCCGTGGCCGACCCGTACGAGGTTCAGCCTCTTTTCGGCGGCAACCGGCTGGTGCCGGAAGCGACCCTGGTGAACGATTTTCCGTCGATCGCACCCCCAACCGTCGTAATCCCGCTGGTCTCCCACTGAACCGCCCAGCTCAGAGCTAGCGGAGGGCATTATCCCGGACCGGCCCGCGCTTGCGACGTTTCGGCCCGAAACACATCTTCGCATAGTGGGATAAGTGCCCTCCAATCCACAGCTTGGGGGGAGATCGTGGGGTCTTCCCGCGAGCATGGAGGCAGGATGAAGTACCCTGAAGTGCGGAACTACGTCGACGGTACGTTCGTCGATGCGGCCGGAGCCTTCCTCGAAGTCCACAACCCGAGCGATGGCAGCGTGATCTCGCGCGTACCGCTGTCCACCCAGGCCGATGTGGACGCCGCCGTCGCGAGTGCCGCAAAAGCATTCCCTGCCTGGTCGGCCACGCCGATCAAGGAGCGCGTTCAGGTCTTCTACCGTTACAAGACTCTCCTCGAGAACAACATCGATGAGCTCGCTGCGCTGATCACCGAGGAAAACGGCAAGGTCACGAGCGAAGCTCGCGCGGAAGTACTGAAATCGGCGGAGCTGTGCGAGTTCGCCTGCTCGCTTCCGCAGATCGCTCCGGGCGAAGTTCTCGAAGTAAGTCGCGGAGTCGAGTGCCGTGTCGAGCGCTTTCCGCTCGGCGTCGTTGCCGCGATAACGCCGTTCAACTTTCCCAACATGGTGCCGCACTGGTCGATTCCAAATGCGATCGCGCTCGGCAATTGCCTGATTCTCAAGCCGTCGGAGCTGGTGCCCCTGAGCGCTGGAAGGATTGCCGAGCTGCTCAGAGAAGCGGGGCTGCCCGAGGGCGTGCTGCAGATCGTGAACGGTGGAAAGGAAGCGGTCGAAGCGCTGTGCGATCACCCCGGAATCGCCGCGATCAGCTTCGTCGGCTCGACCAAGACCGCGAAAATCGTCTATCGCCGCTCCACCGCGACGCTCAAGCGCTGCCTCGCGCTCGGCGGTGCCAAGAATCATCTGATCGTAATGCCAGACGCCGATCAGGAGATGACATCTAACAACGTGGTCGCGTCGATGTCGGGATGTGCGGGGCAGCGGTGCATGGCGGCGTCGGTGATGGTCGCGGTGTCGAAAACCGACCACATCATCGACCGGATGGTCGATCACGCGCGCAAGATCATTCCGGGCAAGGACATCGGCCCGGTGATTTCCGCCGCGGCGAAGGAACGCATAGAGAAGTACATCGCCGAAGCGGAAGCAGCCGGCGCCAAGGTGCTCGTCGATGGCAGGCGCGCAGTCGTGAAGGGAAGCGAAAATGGCTACTTCATCGGGCCGACGATCATCGATCACGTCACGCCGGACATGAAAATCGCGCAGGACGAAGTGTTCGGTCCGGTGCTCGTGATCATTCGTGCAAAGACTGTCGACGAGGCGCTCAAGGTCGAGAACGCATCGCCTTACGGAAACGCGGCGTCGGTGTTCACGGAGAGCGGCGGCACCGCGCGGTACGTGATGGAGCACGCCAGCGCCGGGATGGTAGGGGTCAACGTGGGCGTTCCTGTTCCGCGCGAGCCTTTCTCTTTCGGCGGATGGAACGACTCCAAATTCGGCGTTGGCGACATAACCGGCCGAGGGTCGATCGAATTCTGGACGCAGGCGAAGAAGATGACTACGAAGTGGAACAAGGAAGCGGGAACCAACTGGATGTCGTGATTGGCCGAGCGCGCCGAAAGGTGCGTCGCGGCGATAACAATTCGGAGGATGTATGAGCGTGGATAGATCCGTAACGTTCACAGGGATTCATTTCGAGAATCCCTTTCTTCTCTCGTCGGCGCCACCGACTGAATCGGAATCGAACATCACCCGGGCCTTCGAGGGCGGATGGGGCGGCGTGGTCACGAAGACCATCGG
>JALYKM010000047.1 GCA_030774785.1 Gemmatimonadota bacterium | reverse complement strand
TAGAGATCTCACGCGCCGCGGCCCCAACAATTACAGCGGGGGCAGGACAATGCGGGACGCGTGGCGGCACTTCGTAGCTGAATTCATAGGAACCTTCGCGCTCGTCTTCGTGGGGAGCGGCGCTATCATTCATGCGAGAACGACTGGAAGCCCGACCGGGCTCATCGAGATCGCATTCGCGCACGGACTCATCCTTGCCGTCATGGTCAGCGCGCTCATGCGCATCTCCGGACACTTCAATCCGGCGGTGACGCTCAGCCTGCTGGCAACGAGAAGAATCGAAGCGATGATGGCCGCGCTGTACATCATCGCGCAGTTGCTCGGGGCAATCGCGGCTGGTTATGCGCTCAAGCTCGCTTTTTCCGACGCCACGTTCGCGGCGACGAGAGGCGGCGGTCTCACTATCGCGCTCGATGTGACGGCGGGCCAGGCGTTCCTGGTCGAAGCGATCGCCACCTTCTTCCTGGTATTCGTGGTGTACGGAACGGCGGTTGATTTGAGGGGACCTAAGATCGGAGGACTGGCGATCGGATTCGTGGTGGCCGCGGACATTCTGGCGATAGGTCCGCTAACTGGTGCGTCTATGAACCCGGCGCGGTCGTTCGGCCCCGCTGTCGCGAGCGGTATCTACGAGGCACAGCTACTCTATTTCAGCGCTCCGATCGTCGGCGCGCTGGTGGCTGGACTTCTCTACGAATACCTGTTCATGCGCCGCGACCGCGAGCCCGTCGATCACGGCGAGCTGAGACCGTAGGTCTCAGGCGGAGCTGCGCCCGTTGATGCGCGGGCGCAGCTTGTCGGTGACGAGGAGGTAGAGCAGCGCAAGCACCGCCTGGCCGAGCATCAGCAGGCCGGAGAGTACCGGCGCCATCTCCATGTCGGCGTTGTTGATGTTGTGGATTATTCCCTGGATCAGTCCGCCCGCCCCGACGCAGGCCGAAAGACCTTCTCCCGCGAACAGGGCTCCTGTGGCGAGCGCTCCCCAGCGGTCGAGGTCGCCCCGCAGATAGAGGATCGTGTAGCCGCCCTGAATCAGGAGCGAACCACCGATGAAGGGCACGATGATCGGAACGTGCTGCCACATCGTTGCCCAGGTGCCGATCAGCACGAGCCCACCAGCGCAGTTGGCGATCGACGCCAGCATGACGAGCAGTCTCAACATCGGCGTTCTCCCGTTCAAGTGTTCTGTGACGCGCGGAAAGTCCTATGCATTCTTTCGGACGCCGAATTCCCCGCTGCGCGCCGCGAAGATCAGTCCGATCGTCGCCTGGGTGGTCATGAGCGTCGCGGCGATCAGCGGTCCCCACTCATAATCGCCGTTGGTCGGGTGAAGATTGTAGATCACTCCCTGAAGTATCGCGACCGCTCCCACAAGTGCCGCCGCCCCTTCTCCCGCGACGAAGAGATTCCATTGTCTCCATAAACCGCGCAGGTGTCCGAGCGTGAATCCGCCCTGGATGAACAGCGAGCCGGCAACGAACAGCACAACGATCGGCATTCCCGGATCGTGCCGAAACTTGAACCACAGTCCGGCGAGCCCGAGCCCGGCGGCGACGTTGGCGATGGAGGCGAGGATCAAGGCAATTCGCAGCACGGTGTACTCTCCCTGTGGTGAACCGCCTCAAGATACTGTTTTACTTTGTAGTGTCAAGTACTTTGCATCCATCATGGCTGAGTTATTCGGCAAACCACATAGCGGCTTGGGCTGGCCACCGAGACGGAAGGTTCATCCGGATTTTGCGGATTGACCTGATTGCTCAGATCGCTCCGAGCGGCGGTACGGCTCCTGTTGGCGGGCCCGGATTTCTTGTTCACTGCCGCTCGGGATACATCAGGCGCCTCGCGGATATCTCTCACCAAATAGCAAAAAAGAAAGTCCGAGTAATCCGCCCAATCCGCTTCATCCGGATGAAACTTCCGTCTCGGTAGCCTGCCGAGCGCCAGTTGAACAGCCTGTCAGGCACTGCTCCGGCCTATTTCCCCTTTTCGACCGGCGCGCCCGCCGCCTGCCAGGCTCTCCATCCGCCCGCCATCGAGGCGACGTTGGTGTAGCCCATTTTCTGAAGATTGTCGGCCGAGAGAGCCGAGCGAAATCCGCCGCCGCAGTAAACGATCAGTTCCGCGTTCTTGTCGGGAACGCGCTCCTCGATGTCGCGCTCGATCACACCCTTTCCCAGGTGCTGGGCCCCGCGCGCGTGGCCGGCCTCCCACTCACTTTCCTCGCGGACATCGATCAGCGTGGCTTTTCCGCTCTCGAGCTTGCGCCGAGCTTCATCGATGTCCACCTCGCGGACGCGCGACTTGGCGTCGTCCACGAGCTTGACGAATCCTGGCGAGTGCTTCACACGCCCGCGGGCGCGCGCTTGCCGGTCATCTGCCTGAGACCGAGGTGGGCACTGCGCCGCGCGACGAGCTCCGCCGCGCCTATCGCCGCGGCTGACAGCGCCGTCCACGCCAGCGCCCGGGACCAGCTATCGCCGCGATCGAAACTCGGAGGCTCCTCGTCTTTCCAGGCGCGCCATCCGCTATCGAGTCCGCGCTCGATCAATCTCCCTGCCACCATCGCGGCTCCGGCGCTCACGAGAAGCCAGGTCGTCCGCCGCGAATTGTCCTTTCGCCTCACCACATTCACCGCCGTCAAGTGTTCCAGAGAAGAGAGGCAAGCCGGGTGCCCAGGCAACTGGCTGCTCTTGTACGTAGGGATCAACTGCAACTGAGAACTGCCAAGCTGCCCGCTTCCAGCTGAAAGCTGCCAGCGCCGAGCTGCAAACGTCGGGACGCCACTTAGTGGCGTGATGGCAAGGCAGTTGTCTGTGCCCCGACCCGCGCCAGTAACGTCCCGACCTAGTGAGGCTGGTGGCCGGCAGCTTCAAGCTGGCAGCGGGCAGCCTGGCAGTTCTCAGTTGTAGTTGCAGTTCAATTGACCTAAATGTGGCAACTAGCCAGTCCCCGCTTTTCCAGATAGCGCTGGTGGTAGTCTTCCGCCAGATAGAAAGCGGACGCCTCGGTGATCTCGGTAACGATTGGCCGGTGGAGCCTCCCGCTCGCCTCGAGGCGCGCCTTCGATTCCTCCGCCAACCGCCTCTGCTCGGGCGTGTGGTAGAAAATCGCCGACCGATATTGAGTCCCGACGTCGGGACCCTGGCGGTTGAGAGTCGTGGGATCGTGATTCTCCCAGAAAACATCCAGCAGCTTGTCGTAAGCGACCTCGGCAGGATCGTACTCGACCTGCACGACCTCTGCGTGGCCCGTTCGTCCACTGCACACATCCCGGTAGGTCGGGTTCGCCAGGGTTCCGCCGAGGTATCCAACGACCGCGTCCTTGACGCCGCGAACGTTGCGGAACGTGACCTCGACACCCCAGAAGCATCCCGCGCCAAAAGTCGCCAGCTCTGTCACCAGCCCTCCCGCTTTCTCAGCGCCGTGATGTGTGCGACGTGATGCCGCCCGTGCCAGGCGTACAGCGCCAGCAACTGATCAAGCGTAATTACCCGGTCGTATTCAGGATGCCTCAGCGCACGGCGAAAGTCCACGGCGGCCATGGAGCGAAGCAGAGTCACCCAGCGCACATGGAGCGAGTCGAGCAGATCCAGCGAGACATCGATCGGCACCTTCTGAGAGTCGGGAAGCTCTGCCCACGTCGCCTCGTCGTACGGCTTGATCGTCGGCTCATCCTCGGTGAGGGCAAGCTTGAAGCGTATGTAGGCGTTCAGGTGGCTGTCGGGCACGTGATGAACGACCTGCTTCACCGTCCAGCCGCCTGGACGGTATCGAGTCTCCAGCTGGTCGCGCGACAATCCGGCTACGGCGGATCGCAGCGCACCGGGAGTCTCCGCGATCTGAGCGATCAGTTTCGGGCGTTCGGCCTCGCTGATCGGGGCATCCCAATCGAATTTGCCGACTGGATAGCGGAGGTCGGTCTCGTATGCGGTAGTCGTCATGGTCCTGATGGTTTCAGAAAGTTACGCGATGCGCTCCGGTAAGTGCACCGCTACCGCGGAGCCGTCGGCGACAAAGGCCGACGCAGGTACCCCTGAAAGTATACCAGCAAAAAGCTTGTCGTAGAATTCCTCCAGCGGCCCCTCGAGCCCCCAGCGGGCGTTGCGCCAGACGCGCCACCGCGCGTGCTCAATCCGGTATTCGATCGTCCCGCCGTCGCGCTGTCGCGTATAGCCCCACTTCCGCTCCGACAGGAATTCCTCTTCCGATCCGGACTCCATCTCCTGAGCGAGTCCGTCGACGTGGAGGGCCAGCCGGCATTGATCGCGCGGGCGGCCGAACAGGTACTCGACGCTTTGAAGCTCGCCGTTTGTCTCAACGAGGGTGTGTCGCATTGGCACCGTGCGGTAGGGCTCGTTATAGGTGAGCCTCGCTGTTTCCGCCACCAGTGGGAGCGGGACCATCTCACGAATGAATACCACTCCGGAGCGTGACTGCTCTCCGATCCTTCGCCGCACGTAGAAGCGAAGATTCACTTCCTCGAAGTTCTGATGAAAGAACGCTGGCAATCCCAACACGTGGGTGTCGAGGAAGAGAAACCCGACCAGACTCACGAAGTGCCGGCCGCCGCGATCATCGAGGCTGGTGCCCTTCGGGACGTGGGGCATGAGGACCTTCGAATCCACCTCGTAGTTGAGCATTGCGACGTATCGCCAATCCGCCGTCAGGAATTTGCGCGTCACCTGTCCCGAATCTCCGTGCTGTGCCCCGCTCCACGTCCGTGCCCTTCGCCTCGACGCGATGATTTATCGCACTAACCGCACCCCTCGACCCACTCGACTTCGGGAACCCGTCCCGCACGGAACATCGTCACTCTCTTCCCGTCGGTCTCGAAGACGATCGCCTTGCCGGCGCTCGCGCTGTCGCCCCTCACGATCAAGTAGTGCCCGCCTTCAATGTACTTGTGCGGCTGGACCTGCAGCTCGTCTCCGTAAATGCTTTTCACCCGATCTTCGGTGTCACCGATCTTGGCGCCATCCTCGGTCGTGACCGACCCGGTATCGACATCGATGCGGGCAATCTTTCCCTTGACTACCATCATGCCAACGCCGAACGGGATGCCGGCACCCACCGCCGGGTAGACGAAGTCACACTCGGCCTTCATGTCCGGTCTCTCATTCAGAAGGCCCATGTTGACCGCCTCGGCGAGCGTCATTCCGATCTGTATCTGCCCCAATCCCTCTTCACTAAGCGCCAGATCGCTGACGGTGTCGCGCGCGGCGCCGTTGGGACCCGTTCTCCCCTTCACCGCCTTGTCGTCTTCCCTGTTGCAGGCCGACACGAGCGCGGCGAGAAGCAGAACGCCCAGGCAGGAGCTTCGTATCAATCGCTGGCTATTCATTATCGTCCTCCGCGCCTTCCCCAGGTTCATGGCAGGGCGCCGGGTGATTAGGTACCAACCTGATGAAACTGCTCCTGATAGCGCGCGATCGACTCGTTGATGACCCGCGCCGCTACTTCGCTCTTCTCCCAACCGATGATCTCCACGCGCCGCCCCTCGAGATCCTTGTAGATATGGAAGAAGTGCTCCACTTCCTTCAAATAATGCTGCGAAAGATCGGCGATGTCGAAGTATTCGTGGTAGTACGGGTCATGACACGGCACCGCCAGAATCTTGTCGTCGGGCTCGCCGCGGTCGAGCATCCTGAGCACACCGAGCGGCCGGCAGTCGATCTGGCATCCCGGAAAAGTCGGCTCGTTGATGCGGACGAGAATGTCCAGCGGATCGCCGTCTTCGTGCAGCGTGCGGGGGATGAATCCGTAGTCGCCGGGATAATGCATGGATGAATACAGAACCCGATCGAGTCGGATCAGCCCGGATCGCTTGTCCAGCTCGTACTTGTTGCGACTGCCGCTCGGGATCTCAATGAGCGCGGTCACCTGCTCGGGAGGATGAATTCCCGCCAGCAGATCGTGCCATGGGTTGATCACG
>JALYKM010000046.1 GCA_030774785.1 Gemmatimonadota bacterium | reverse complement strand
TCAGCCAGCTGGCGAATGACGAGACTCGCAGGCAGTCCACGTTGCGCGGCCTTCTGGATTTCGTCGAGCGCGAGCCGATACCGTTGGATGATGTCGAGCCCGCGAGCGCCATCACGCGGCGATTCTGTACCGGAGCGATGTCGTTCGGGTCGCTGGGCGCGGAGGCACACGAAACTCTTGCGATCGCCATGAACCGGCTGGGCGGCCGCAGCAACAGCGGAGAGGGCGGCGAAGATCCCGCCCGCTTCGGCACCGACCGCAACAGTGCCATCAAGCAGGTCGCGTCGGCGCGTTTCGGCGTCACCGCCGAGTACCTCGTCAACGCGGCGGAGCTGCAGATCAAGATCGCGCAGGGAGCAAAGCCCGGCGAAGGAGGCCAGCTCCCGGGGCACAAGGTCGATGCGGTGATCGCGCGCACACGGCACTCCGTGCCTGGAGTCACGCTCATCTCGCCTCCACCCCACCACGACATCTACTCGATCGAAGATCTGGCGCAGCTTATCTACGACCTCAAAGAAATCGCCCCGAAGGCGGCGGTCTCGGTCAAGCTGGTTGCCGAGGCGGGAGTGGGCACTGTCGCTGCCGGCGTGGCGAAGGCACGCGCGGATCTAATTCTCATCTCGGGCGATTCGGGCGGCACTGGCGCTTCCCCGCTCTCGAGTATCATGCGCGCCGGAAGTCCGTGGGAGCTCGGGCTCGCGGAGACGCAGCAGACACTCGTGATCAACGGTCTGCGCGGGCGCGTCCGGTTGCAGACGGACGGACAGCTCAAGACCGGACGCGACGTGGTCGTCGCGGCGCTGCTCGGCGCCGACGAGTTCGGGTTCGCTACCGCGCCGCTCATCGTCGAAGGGTGTGTGATGATGCGGAAGTGTCATCTGAATACGTGTCCAGTCGGCATCGCGACGCAGGATCCGGAGCTGCGAGCGAGGTTCACGGGTCAGCCCGAGCACGTGGTGAACTACTTCTTTTTCATCGCGGAAGAAGTACGAGAGCTGATGGCGCACCTCGGCTTCCGCACAATGGACGAGATGATCGGCCGCACGGACATACTGCGGGTGCTGCCGGCAACGGACAATGCCAAGGCGAATGCGCTGGATCTCTCCGCGCTCCTGCATCTGGCCACGCCCGCGTCGCGCCCGCTCGGACGGCGTGTCGAGCGCCGGTATGTCAGATTGAGGCTGAACCACTCGGAGGAAGAAGGAAGGTTGAACAGGAGGCTCGTCGAGCTGGCCCAGCCGGCGCTCGAAGGTGGCGAACGGGTGAAGGCGACGCTGGCCATCACCAATGCCGATCGCGCTGTTGGCGCGACGCTCTCCGGCGAGATCGCTCGCCGGTACGGCAATGCCGGTCTGCCTGAAGAAACCATCTCGTTGAAATTCACCGGTTCAGCGGGTCAGAGCTTCGGCGCGTTCGCCGCGCGCGGTCTCTCGCTCGAGCTGGAGGGAGAGGCGAACGACTACGTCGGCAAGGGGCTTTCCGGCGGTCGCTTGATCGTGCGGCATCCGCGAGCCGCGCAGTTCATTCCTGACCAGACAGTTCTGGTAGGCAACACTGTGCTCTACGGCGCGACATCGGGCGAAGCGTATTTCGCCGGAGTAGCGGGCGAGCGCTTCGCCGTGCGAAACAGCGGAGCGATAGCGGTGGTGGAAGGAGTCGGCGATCACGGCTGCGAGTATATGACAGGCGGCACTGTCGTCGTGCTCGGCCGCACCGGCCGGAACTTCGCTGCGGGAATGAGCGGCGGGATCGCGTTCGTCCTCGACGAGTTCGGCGAGCTGGAACGGCAGTGCAACACCGCACTGGTGGAGCTTGGGCAAGTGACGGACTCGAGCGAGCGCGAGCTGTTGCGTCGCCTGGTGGAGCAGCACGCGCGATACACAGGAAGCGCGCGGGCGAAACGAGAGCTTGGACGATGGGAGCAGGCGCTACGACAGTTCGTAGCTGTAGTGCCGCGCGAGTACCGGCAGGCGCTCGACCGTCGATCGGACGCGACCGCCAGCGCGAGCACTGCAACTCGTCGCGTCGGCGGGGACGCCATGGGGATGGGGAGCGCTCGTCATGCGTGATCTCATCGAAGACGCCATGCGGAGCGGTCATCATGCGTGATCCGAAAGGATTTCTCACGCTTCGCCGCGCAACACCTGAGCGCCAAGCGGTGGAAGAACGGGTGGGTCACTGGCGGGAGTTTTATCGTCCCGCTGCCGAGTCGGCCGTGCGCACACAGGCGGCGCGCTGCATGGATTGCGGAGTCCCGTTCTGTCAGGGCGACACGGGCTGTCCTGTGCGTAATATCATCCCCGAATGGAACGATCTGGTGCAGCGCGGAGAATGGCGCGAGGCGCTCGAGTCGCTGCACGCCACAAACAATTTCCCGGAGCTTACCGGCCGGTTGTGTCCCGCGCCCTGCGAGTCGGCGTGTGTTCTCGGTCTGGTGAACGAGCCGGTCGCCATCCGGCACATCGAGCAGACGATCGCGGATCGTGGCTTCGACGAGGGCTGGGTGGTCCCGCGTCCGCCGCGGAGAGAGTCGGGGTTCAGCGTGGCGGTGATCGGGTCCGGACCCGCCGGCTTGGCTGCGGCGCAGCAGCTCCGACG
>JALYKM010000045.1 GCA_030774785.1 Gemmatimonadota bacterium | reverse complement strand
GGGTACGACGAGCCGATCAATGACGTCACGAAGGACGTGCTCAAGAACCTCGAGCACATCGGAGTCGACGTACTGATCCCGATCGGAGGCGACGACACGCTCAGCTACGGCAAACGCCTGCACGATGAAGGGGTACACGTCGTCGCCATCCCGAAGACGATGGACAACGACGTGTACGGCACCGACTACTGCATCGGCTTCAGTACCTGCGTCACGCGCACGATCGAGCTCACGCACCGGCTGCGCACCTCGGCCGGCTCACACGAGCGCTTTCTCGTCATCGAGGTCTTCGGCAGGTACGCCGGTTTCACGGCGCTCCTGCCGACGATGGCCGGTGCAGCAGACCGCTGCCTCATCCCCGAGTATGCAGCCGATATGGATCATCTCACCGAGCTGATGACCTACGACCACAACAGGAATCCCAGCAAGTACTCGGTGGCGCTCGTATCGGAGGGTGCAAACCTGAAGACGCAGGAAGGAATGAGCTTCGAGAGCGAAGAGATGGACATGTTCGGACACCGCAAGCTCGGCGGCATCGGTGACAAGGTCGCGGCCGCGCTCAAGGAGTACTCACCCAGGTACAACAACGGCCGCCGGATCGACGTCGTCAGCCAGCGGCTCGGCTATCTCGTTCGCTCGGGCGATCCGGATGCACTCGACTCCATCGTGCCAATGGCGTTCGGCAATCTCGCGCTCGCCCTG
The DNA here is from genome assembly GCA_030774785.1 of Gemmatimonadota bacterium. Classification (GTDB taxonomy): domain Bacteria; phylum Gemmatimonadota; class Gemmatimonadetes; order Gemmatimonadales; family Gemmatimonadaceae; genus UBA4720. Next base: position 1,438 of record JALYKM010000045.1, on the reverse strand, counting down.
ATACTGAAGAAGCAATTCGGTCGTCTCGTGAGCGTCCACAAGGGCTTTTACGACAGCGTTCCGATCACGAGCGTGACGTCGGAGAAAAAAATCGTCGACGTCAAGAAGTACTACAACACGGAGCGCTTGCGGCCGATCTACGAGTTCGACGGCGCACCGCTGTTCATCATGACGAGTGATTGATGAGCCAAATTTCGCAGCCAACAAGTACTTCGAGGGAGTGATAGTCCACCTAATCGACGGAACCTACGAGCTGTTCCGCCACTTCTACGGCCAGCGCCGATTCAACCAAGGCAAGGACAAGCCTCTTGGCGCCGTTGCCGGGGTTTTGCACTCTGTGCTGGAAATGATCGAAACCGGCGCGACGCACATCGGCGTCGCTACCGACCACGTTATCGAGTCCTTCCGCAACGACCTGTGGCCGGACTACAAGACGGGGGAAGGAATCGAGCCAGCGCTGCAGGCGCAGTTTCTCCCGCTCGAGGAGGCGCTTAGAGCAATGGGGGTCACGGTCTGGCCGATGATCGACCTCGAGGCTGACGACGGACTCGCCTCGGCCGCGCGACTCGCCGCGGAGGACCCGCGCGTCGAGAAGGTGTGCATCTGGGCGAACGACAAGGATCTCGCGCAGTGCGTTCGCGGTGATCGCGTGGTGCAGATCATCCGGAAGGGAATGCAGGTGAGGGACGCCGAGGGCGTGCGCGCGAAGTTCGGAGTCGAGCCCACGCTCATTCCCGACTTCCTCGCGCTCGTGGGCGACGCTCAGGATGGATACCCTGGCATTCCGGGGATCGGTCAGACCACCGCGGCGGCGCTGCTAAACCGGCACGGTCCCATTGAGTCGTTTCCCGAGGGGGTCCTCGGCGCGCAGCGGGAACGGGCAATCCTGTTCAAGACCCTCGCCACGCTCAGAACGGACGCTCCACTCTTCGCCGATGTCGACGAGCTCGAGTGGCGGGGGCCGACGGCGGCATTTGCGGAATGGCCACAGCGGATGGCCGATGATCGCATTCAGGCGCGCTGCGACAAAGCCGGCGCGGCCAGGAGCGCGACGTGAGCGAACCTTCGCTCCGATGGACTCCCGCGCGACCAAACGCGCTGGTAGTTGCCTGCTCGGATGGCCGCTTGCAGGAAGCGACCGACGCGTTTCTCGCGCGCGAGTTCAAGATCACACGATACGACCGCTTCTATGTTCCGGGCGGCGGTGGCGCGCTCGCGTCGAGCGGCACCGATCCACTTCGGGCCCAACAGATGTGCGCCGAATGCAAGTATCTGGTGGACCTCCACGCGGTAAGACGCGTGATACTGCTCTTTCACGGTCCGTCAGCAGCTGGTCGAATCGAGGCTGCATGCGCGGACTATCGCCGTAAGCTTCCCTGGGCGAACCTCGCGGAGCTCCGCGCCCGACAGGAGGCCGACGCGGTCGATCTTCTCAACC
>JALYKM010000044.1 GCA_030774785.1 Gemmatimonadota bacterium | reverse complement strand
CGACCTTGCCGTCCTTTAGATGCATGTCGAGCAGCGAGATCTCCGCCACACGCAAGTCACGCAGCGATTTCGACGCCTGCTTGACCGCCGCCGCAGCTGCTTTCTCCCAGGACTCGGTACTGGTCCCGACCAACTCGATCACTTTGTAAACGCTCTCCGCCATGTCAGTCTCCTCGTGTTCCTGCCGTGGTCGCTGCCTTACACCTATAGTTGCACTGCTTAGACTGCGGAGCGGCCAGCATCATTGCAAGGGTGTTCAAGGATCGAAGCTCGAGCTCAAGCCCGACCCGCCGTGGCGAACCTCTGCAGCTCAGACTAAGTCGTCGTAGGAGAACGGCTGCTCACGCAGGCGCCAGCTCCGGATCACTTCCGGTGGCCCAATCTTCCGTAACAAACTCTGAAATCGCGGAGACGGCCGCAGCACATCGAGCACTGGCTCTCGCCCGATCAGCTGCATCCAGCCGACCGCCTCCCATTGTCATGACCTGATGACAAAATCTTAGATCTACCGCCTCGCACACCCGAGCGGGAACTCAAGAACGTAGGTGACGAGAACGGCGCTGCCGTCGTCCCGCCGTCGAAGAGATGGACCGGCGATGAGAAGTCTGTCGGGCTTAGTAACGATGGCTGTCGAAAAGAGGGTTCCGTCGAATCGGTCCGCGACGCGGCCGATCAGGACCGGTATTCCGGAGGACTCGGCGAATACGCGAAACTCGCGTTGTGGCGCACCGCCAACCTCGCCAAGCACGTGCTCGGTAATCCATAAGCGCGGGCGCGAGTTCTCGAGCTGCATCATTTGTACCGCGTTGGAGTCGAAGGTAACGACCGGTTGCAGTGGTGCGATGGGCGAAGAGTCCAGCGCTGAAGCCAAGTGCATTCGCGCGGTACGAGCCACACCGAACGGGGAGCTGGGGCTTCCGACTCTGGCGTGCCAGCTCACCATTAGATCCCCGCGACCGCGGCGTAGTATGGGATCGTGGGTAAATGTCTCGCCGGCGGCGATCAGCTTTCCGCGATTGGGCCACATTGGACCCGGGCCATAAAGAAAGAGTGAGCTTCCATCACTTGTCAGACTGGTGTCCGGTTGCACGACGGCGAGGCGGAGTCCGGCCGGCCCGAACGACTCCAGCGATACGTAGCTCGCCATCCACGTGGGAACGACTGTAACGGACCATCGCCCGCGAGATCGAGTGAAGACCGCGACGTGGCTTTCCTGCGGCAGGCTCGCAGAAACGCTGTCGAGAGGGAACGCAATAATCAGCGTGTCGCCCGTGACGACAAGCGAAGATGCGGGGCCGGAGCGAATCACACCTGGCGACGGAAGCGGAATCTTTTCGAGCCCCGACCAGGATGCTCCGTCAAACACCGCATACCAGAGATCGATCAACGGTGGGTCGTGAGGGAAAGTGCTGCCCGATTGAAGCTCCGCGAACACTGCCGCCCATCGTCCACGCCCGAGCGGAGCGAGTCGAATGTTCGACGCAAGCCGCAGTCCGAGTGGGGACATCACAATGCGCGCGGGCCGCGGCCACTCCGAGATGACGCCAAAGATTCCGTCGCGCATCTCGAGGCGGTCGCCGCGAAACACATAATTCGGTCTGCCGGCGAGGAATACGCGGTCGCCGTCGGAGGCGAACGAGTTCGGCTCGACGTAGATCGTCCGCCCGCCTGCTGCAATTAGCGCCGACGGGCCCTTGGCCCTGATCGCGCACGTCCGAGCACGAGTTTTGGATTGAGCGCGGGATGGGTGCGGTTGTGTCAACGCAGCTGCCGCACTCACGAGCAGAGTGAGCAGCGTGCGGCGTGCGTTGATACCGATGAGCGAATCAGCCATCAAGTGTGTTATGTGCCCAATGCCAGCTCGTCCAGACGCAGCCAACGTCCCCGTCCGAGATTGCCAACGTTGGCAGTCGCACGCCCAAGGAGTTTCGCCAGCAATGCTCTGGCTTTTCGCGCCTTTTCCTCACTCAACGTAGTCGCGGGCGCGAATCCGGTAACGGTCGCCACCACAGTCGCCGCGCCGGCGCGGACCGGCTCGGCGCGCATTTGCTGCAGCAGGCTCATCGCTGCAATCAGTCCTTCGGCCGTGACGCTCTCCCTGTCGAGTGCGATCACATCTTCCTGGAGCGGGCGCAGATCGCGCATGACGATCGCGCGTGCACCTCTGGTCGGAAATTCATCGGGCACCACGATGATCACCGATTTAGCTGAAGTAGGTGCCTGGGCGCTGAGAGTGCGCGCGCTCGCTGCAAACGCGCAAATGATCAGCGCGAGAGTCCCGAGCGTTTTCGGGGAATGAGCTTTCATAGTCGTGATCCGTATGGTTGAAGTTTTAGTGTTGGATAAGCTGCCGGCCAGCCTCAGCCAAGCTCATGCGTGTAATAGCACCCGAACTTTTCGGAGTCGCCCAGATAGTTCCCCGCGCTGTCGTAGTAGCTGTAGTAGTAACACACGACGTAACCACCTCCGCCCCCGCCCGTTCCGCCGCCGCCCGTGTTGGTCGTGCACGCTGCCTGCGCCGCCGAGTGTGTATCGGAAACCGTCGATTTCCCCCATTCCAGCCAACCCTGCGCGCCGGACGCGATGAACTTCATTCCAACGCTGTGGGTGCCGGTTGCATCCACAAGGAACCCGCACCGAGCGTTGATGCCCATGCTCGTTACCGATCTCAGCTCTCTGGACCATGGGACGAGGTCGTCGGCGGCGTCGCGGCTTGTGTTACTTCCAACGGAAGAATTGTTATAGCGAAGTCCCATCGTCACTGTTTGGTCGGCATTCGTGGCCCAGTATTTCATATAGGCCATGCCGTACGCGTTCGTGCTGTCGACAAAGCCCGCGTCGGTCCAGTGGAGATCGATCAGCCCGGGCGACTGATTGGTCACCCAGCTCGGAGTGGTGCCGTACGTCGGTGTAGAATAGCCAGAGCTGTCTCCGGCAACCAGCATATGACTGACGCGCAGCTTCGTGTTTGACTGCCGGAGCGCGGCGAGGTGCGGGATCGCGATTGCAAGATCACCGTAGCCCTGCGCATCGCGCCTCGGCGCGATTGCCTCGGCGCAGCCAACCAGAATTAAACCCCACAGCACCAGCGAGCTCGTTCGTATTGTTGTTTGCACTGCCACCTCCCATGAAAGAGTTCGATCACGGGGGATAGCATTGAGCCACACCGTCAGAAACTCGTCACATCACGACGGATGAAAAGGAACGAAATTGATGGTATCGTCAGAATGACGGTGCGAAAGTGTTTCTGAAGCCACAAAACTGGTGAAAGTACCTTCAGCACGATGCGCCGGCCGAGACAGTATCCTAGGCAACGAATACGCGGCTCATGCGGTCGGCAGTCCCGTGTCCTCCCGCGCGAAGTCGATGAAGCCCCGCACCGGGTCGACCGCCAGCAACACCACGCCCGTCTCGTCCCCCACGCTCAAGCCCCGTCGTCCTCGTACCAGGCGCCCCTCGATCTCACCAGGCACGA
>JALYKM010000043.1 GCA_030774785.1 Gemmatimonadota bacterium | reverse complement strand
CCGCGTCCGATCTCCAGCGCGAAGTCGGACGGATCAACACGCTGCTCCGGCGCCGGATTCCCGCACTCGACGCGGCACTCGACGCGGCGAAGATTCCCTGGACGATCGGCCGCCCCGTCGAGCTGATAAAATGAGATGAAAGACCATTTCAGGAAACTGTATCAGCATCTGGCATGGGCAGATGCGAGAGTTCTGAAAAGCCTTCGAGCCGCACACAGTGTGAGGGGCGCTGTCGCTCAGTCCACGTCGAGGCCCGGCTCGATCTCCAGTCCGCCACTTCCTGCCGAGCCGAACTTCGGAGCCGTAAAAAATTTGCCCGTGGTGGTGTGAGAGGGATTCGGCTCGGGGTGGTAATCCACTACTTCATCGGAGGGATCCGCTTTCTTGCTGTTCCCGGGCTCACTCGCTTGAGCATCTGCCGCCAATTCGTCGCTGTCGGTGGGAATGTCAGGCTGCTTATCGCGGTTGCTGTCGGTCATCGATCCGCCTAGTCCATTGGAGTCATAGATACGAGGCAGCATAGCCTATGCCCGCTCCCGTGAAGATCGGGCGCGACAGCCGCCTTAACCGGCAACCGGACTAGGCGATCTTCGGCACCTCAGACTGCGGCGTCTCCCGAGCCACAGTGGGGACCGCTTCCGCTGGATGAGCTACCGCCGGCAACCCGAGATATTGGCGCGCGCGGTCGAGAGCGTCGTCGAGGTTGCCGAACAGATTTTCCTCACCGAGCTCAGCCAGCATATCCGAGCGCACCAGCGCGAACATGGGCTGCGCGTGTACGTCCGAGAGCAGGAGGAGCGTCCCATCCTTCTTGCAGCCGCGAGCAAGCTCGTGCAGTACGTGCAGTCCCGTCGAGTCGATGGCCGGAACATCGCGCAAGCGGATGATGAGGACTTGGGGCTTCCTCGCGATCTGACCGAGAGTGTCCTTGAATTGCTCCGCCGCTCCAAAGAAGAATGGGCCGCTGATCTCGAACACCTCAACACCCGGCGGAACCTCACGCCTGCGCACTGAATTCGGATCATCCGCCTCATCGTTCTCGAGTCCGTCGGCTAGCTCTCGCGTAACAATGCTGACGTTGGTGACTTCGGCCATGCGGCTCATGAACAGGAACGCGGCGAGGACCATTCCCACTTCTATTGCCACCGTAAGGTCCACCAGCACGGTCAGCCCAAATGTCGTGAGCAGCACCGCCACATCGCTCTTTGGTGCCGTCAATTCGCTTCGAAAAGTTCGCCACTCGCTCATGTGGTAAGACACCACGACGAGAATCGCCGCCAGAGTAGCGAGCGGAATCAGAGCGGCCCACCTTCCGAAGAACAGGGTTATCAGGAGGAGCGTAAGCGCGTGCACCATTCCAGCGACCGGAGTTCGGCCGCCGTTCTTGACGTTCGTCGCCGTGCGCGCGATTGCTCCTGTAGCCGGCATGCCGCCGAACATGGGGGCAACGATATTGGCCACGCCCTGAGCGATCAGCTCCATGTTGGATCTATGACGGCCACCGATCATTCCGTCGGCGACGACGGCTGAGAGCAGCGACTCGACCGCGGCCAGGAGCGCAATCGTAAACGCCGGGCCCACAAGGGCCGTGACCTGCGAGAGCGAGATGTGCGGAACAATGGGGTGCGGAAGGGTCGCGGTGATTGCGCCAAACCGTGTTCCGATAGTCTCGACGGGGATGTTGAGCAGTCGCACAGCAAGCGTAGTGGCTATCAGCGCCACGAACGGCCCGGGAATGCGGCGGCTGACCCGAGGCCACAGAATCATGATCAGCAGTGCGATGAGCGAAACGGCGAGCGCCTGACCGTTTATCGAATCCAGGTGCGACGCAAAAGCCCGCCATTTGGGGATGAATTCAGCGGGCACATCTCCCATGCGGAGACCGAGAAAGTCCTTCACCTGGCTCGAGAAAATGATCACCGCGATTCCGCTGGTGAATCCGACCACGACCGGGTGCGGAATGAACTTGATCGCGGCGCCCAGTTTCGCGATGCCGAGTATCACGAGTATCACGCCGGCCATGATCGTAGCCACCACGAGCCCATCGATCCCGTATCGCTGGACGATCCCGTAGACGATTACGACGAACGCTCCGGTCGGCCCGCCGATCTGAACACGTGAGCCACCGAGCGCGGAGATCAGGAATCCAGCGATGATGGCGGTGTATAGCCCGCGATCCGGAGTTACTCCGCTGGCGATCGCGAAGGCGATCGCGAGAGGAAGCGCCACTACGCCGACGACCACACCCGCGGTGAGATCGGAAGTGAACTGCGAGCGGCTGTACGACTTCAGCGTGGTAACTGATTTCGGGACGAACAAGACCGTTGAACCTCTGAAGCGCGAGACAAAACTGGAATGGCCAGGCCCGCTACGAACTTAACATTTGCGGGCGTAGCGACACCCCAATAGTATCCGGTTGTGGATCTCCTCTTTTCCTACCTGCGCAAATACCGCGGGCTGATCCTTCTCGCGCTCGTGCTGGCGACAACCAACCAGGTCTTCTCACTCCTGGACCCGCTCATTTTCCGTCACGTCATCGACGACTACGCGACGCGGTTCCGCGAATACGAGACATCGCAGTTCATCAAAGGTGCGGGCACGCTGCTGCTCATGGCGATGGGTGTGGCGTTCGTGTCTCGCGTCGCCAAGAATTTCCAGGATTACTACGTCAACGTCATCGTCCAGCGGGTAGGCGCCGAGATGTACTCGGATGGAATCCGGCACTCTCTGGAGCTGCCCTATTCTGTCTTCGAGGATCAGCGCAGCGGGGAGACGCTCGGCAAGCTCCAGAAAGTACGATCCGACGTCGAGAGGTTCATCTCGCTTTCGATCAACCTGATCTTCACCACGCTCGTCGGCGTCGTGTTCGTGGTCATCTACGCGTTCTCGGTGAACTGGCTCATCGTCCCCGCGTTCCTGGCTACTGTACCGCTCCTCGGGACTCTGAGCTGGATGTTGAGCGGTCGCGTGAAGAGTATCCAGAAAGTGATCGTCGCCGAGACGACGGCACTGGCCGGCTCGACGACGGAATCGCTGCGCAACATCGAGCTGGTGAAGAGTCTGGGTCTCGCCGACCAGGAAGTCGTGCGGCTCAACGCCACGACGGAAAAGATCCTCAAGCTCGAGCTCAAGAAGGTCAAATACATCCGCAGCCTGAGCTTCATCCAGGGCACGTCGGTAAACCTGCTGCGCACGTGCATTCTGTTCATGATGCTGTATCTGATCTTCACGCAGAAGATCACGGTTGGGCAGTTCTTCTCGCTCCTGTTCTATTCGTTCTTCATCTTCGGACCGATGCAGGAGCTGGGGAACATCATCAACGTCTACAGGGAGACGGAAGTCTCGCTCGCGAACTTCAGGAAGATTCTGGAGACGCCGAAAGATCCCAGGCCGGTGGCACCGGTGCCGCTCAGCGATATCAGGGATCTCGAGTTCGAGAACGTAGGCTTCATGCACCAGACGGCGAACACGCCGGCGCTGACCGACATCTCCTTCTCCGTCGCGCGGGGTGAGACGATCGCATTCGTCGGTCCGTCCGGCGCGGGCAAAACGACGCTGGTGAAGCTGCTGGTCGGTCTCTATCAGCCGAAGGACGGCGAGATTCTATATAACGGGGTGTCGAGCACGTCCGTCGATCTCGACCGGCTGCGCGAAAGGATTGGACTAGTCACCCAGGATGCGCAGCTCTTCTCCGGCACGATCAGGGAGAACCTCAAGTTCGTGAATCCGCACGCGACGGATGCGGAGTGCCTCGATGTGCTGCACAAAGCAGCCGCGCATACTCTCCTCGCACGCGCAGACAAGGGACTGGACACCGTGATCGGCGAAGGCGGAGTAAAAGTCTCGGGTGGGGAGAAGCAGAGGTTGTCGATCGCGCGGGCACTGCTGCGCAATCCACATCTTCTCGTGTTCGACGAAGCGACGTCTTCCCTGGACTCGCTCACCGAGGAGGAAATCAGCCGCACGATGCGTGACGTGGCGAACTCGCGCGAGGTGATCACCATTCTCATCGCTCACCGGCTGTCGACCGTGATGCACGCCGACCGCATCTACGTACTGGAGCGGGGCAAGATCGTCGAAGCGGGACAACACGAGGATCTGCTCGAGCGCACGGGCCTGTACTACGCAATGTGGCGCCAGCAAGTTGGCGAGCGGCGCTCGACACCACAGCTTCCTTCCGGCAAGCCGGCGCAGCTCGCTCCGGTTTGAAATGTTGTTCAGGTAGGTGACGCGCTATTCGAAAC
>JALYKM010000042.1 GCA_030774785.1 Gemmatimonadota bacterium | reverse complement strand
CCACGCCAGACATCGCCATGCTCGGCAATACCTGGGTGCCCGAGTTCGTCGCCTTGAACGCGCTGGCGCCGCTCGATTCGCTGGCGTTACGATCGAAGGAGATTCGCCGCGACGATTTCTTCCCCGGCATCTGGAAGACCAACGTCGTCAACGAGAAGACCTACGGCATTCCGTGGTACGTCGACACTCGGCTCATCTTCTATCGCTCGGACCTCCTCGCCAAGGCCGGCTACAAGGAATTCCCGAAGACCTGGGCCGAGTGGATGACGGCGATGAAGAAAATCAAATCCCAGATGTCTGACAGGCAGTTCCCGATGCTGATGCCGACCAACGAGTGGCCGCAGCCGGTCGGATTCGCGCTCGAGACGGGCTCGCCCATTCTCCGGGACGGCGGCCGCTACGGCGCATTCGAGCAGCCGGCATTTCGTAAGGCATTCGATTTCTATATCAGCTTCTACCAGCAGGGACTTGCGTCGCCGGTCTCGAGCTCACAGGTCTCGAACCTGTTTCAGGAATTCGAGCGCGGGAACATCGCGATGTACATCTCGGGACCTTGGTACATCGGCGAGTTCAAGAATCGGCTCGACCCAGCGACGCAGACAAAATGGATGACGGCGCCGATGCCGGGCATCAACGGCCCGGGAGTGTCGATGGCGGGGGGATCGAGCCTCTCTCTCTTCGCCGGGTCGCAGCACAAGAAAGAAGCATGGTTGTTGATGGAGTATCTCTCGCGTCCGCAGATCGAGCTCGAGTTCTACAAGTTGACTGGCGATCTGCCGCCCAGGAAGACGGCGTGGCAGGATTCGACGCTGGCGAACAACAAGTACGCAAAGGCGTTCCGAGATCAGCTCGAGCGGGTTGCGCCCTTGCCGCAGGTGCCGGAGTGGGAGGAGATCGCAACTACCATCTTCGAACACGGCGAACAGGCGATTCGGAAAGCGAAGACGGTTGATCAGGCACTGGCGTCTCTGGACAAGGATGTCGACGCGATGCTCGAGAAGAGGAGATACTTGTTAGACCAGGTGAAGAAACCGTGATGGCTGCGAGCTCGCGCATGCCAGCGGATGTCGGCAAAGCGGCGTGGCTGTTCCTCGCGCCGGCGCTCGTTCTCATCTTCGTCTTCTTCTTCCTGCCCGTGCTCGCGTCGCTCGTTCTAAGTGTCACGGACTTCGACATCTACGCGATCGCCAATCCCTCTACCACTCGCTTCGTCGGGCTCGCCAACTACAACAAGCTCATTCACACGCCCGAGTTCTGGCAGGCGCTGAGGAACACCTTCTACTTCGCGATGGTCGGTGGACCACTCACCATCGCCGTATCGCTCGCGGCTGCGCTCCTTCTCAACGCCAGGCTCGTCCGCTTCAAGAGCTTCTTCCGCACGATCTACTTCACGCCCTTCGTCACCACACTCGTCGCCGTCGCGATAGTCTGGCGCTACCTCTATCACACCCGTTACGGCCTCCTCAACTACAGCCTCGGCCATTTTGGCATCGGACCCATCGACTGGCTCGGCGATCCCCACTGGGCAATGCCGGCAATCATTTTGATGTCGGTGTGGAAGAACTTCGGCTACAACATGCTGATCTTCATCGCCGGACTGCAGGCAATTCCGCAAGATCTCTACGACGCCGCCGAGATCGATGGGGCCGGACCGGTGCGCAGATTCTTCGCGGTCACTTTTCCTCTGCTCGGGCCAACGCTTCTCTTTGTCGGCGTCATCACGATGATTGGCTACTTCCAGCTCTTCTCAGAACCGTACGTGATGACGTCGGGCGGACCCCTTCACAGCACTACCAGCGTGGTGCTCCTGATGTATGAGGAAGGATTCCGCTGGTGGCGCATGGGATACGCGGCTTCCATCGCGTTCGTGCTGTTCGTCGTGATCCTGATCGCCACACTGATTCAGTTCCGGCTGCAGAAGGATCGGACCTAAATGTCGCGCAACAAGCCTCGGATTGGTGCGCGAGACACGGGGAAGACAACTGAAGACTACCTGCCGGGGGCTGTGAGCGGGCCGGCTGGGGGCTACGGGCCAGTTGAGTCGGCGTTAACTCGGCGGCGCATTTCGCAGGTGATTCTCTACGTGCTCCTTATCATTGGGGCGCTGATCGCCCTCCTTCCGATGTTGTGGATGCTCTCGGCGTCGTTGATGCCGGCGGGCGAGGCGAGCATGTACCCGCCGCATCTCCTACCGAGCAAGGTCACCTTCTCACACTACGGCGAGCTGTTCACACGGCTCAATCTCGGGAGATATCTCTTCAACAGCGCGCTGATCGCGTTCGTGGTGACGGGCGTCTCACTGGTGATCAACTCGATGGCTGGATACGCGTTCGCCAAGCTCAGGTTTCGTGGACGAGACCGCGCGTTCCGCATTCTCTCTCTCGGCCTGGTGTTGCCGGTGCAGGTGGCGATGCTGCCGCTGTTCCTGTTGATGAAGAATCTCCATCTCATCAACACCTACTGGGGCGTGATCATCCCGGGGATGGCGAGCATCTTCGGTATCTTTCTGATCAGGCAATA
>JALYKM010000041.1 GCA_030774785.1 Gemmatimonadota bacterium | reverse complement strand
CCACGCCAGACATCGCCATGCTCGGCAATACCTGGGTGCCCGAGTTCGTCGCCTTGAACGCGCTGGCGCCGCTCGATTCGCTGGCGTTACGATCGAAGGAGATTCGCCGCGACGATTTCTTCCCCGGGATCTGGAAGACCAACGTCGTCAACGGCAAGACCTACGGCATTCCGTGGTACGTCGACACTCGGCTCATCTTCTATCGATCGGATCTCCTCGCCAACGCCGGCTACAAGGAATTCCCGAAGACCTGGGCCCAGTGGATGACCGCGATGAAGAAAATCAAATCGCAGATGTCTGACAGGCAGTTCCCGATGATGATGCCGACGAACGAGTGGCCGCAGCCGGTTGGATTCGCGCTCGAGGCGGGCTCGCCCATTCTCCGTGACGGCGGCCGCTATGGCGCCTTTGAGCAGCCGGCGTTCAGAAAAGCGTTCGATTTTTATCTCAGCTTCTACCGGCAGGGGCTCGCATCACCTGTGTCCAGCTCACAGGTCTCGAACCTGTTTCAGGAATTCGAGCGCGGGAACATCGCGATGTACATCTCCGGCCCCTGGTACATCGGCGAGTTCAAGAGTCGCCTCGACTCGGCGACCCAGAAGAAGTGGATGACGGCACCGATGCCCGGCATCAACGGCCCGGGAGTGTCGATGGCGGGCGGATCGAGCCTCTCGCTCTTCGCCGGGTCCGAGCACAAGAATGAAGCGTGGCAGTTGATGGAGTACCTCTCGCGACCCGCGGTACAGCTACAGTTCTACAAATTGACCGGCGATCTACCGCCGAGGAAGGCGGCGTGGGAGGATACGACGTTCGCGAACAACAAGTACACGAAGGCGTTCCACGATCAGCTGGAGCGAGTGGTGCCGCTGCCGCAGGTGCCGGAGTGGGAGGAGATCGCGACGACGATCTTCGAGCACGGAGAGCAGGCGATCCGCAAAGCGAAGACGGTGGATCAGACGCTCGCGGCTCTGGATAAGGATGTGAACGCGATGCTCGAGAAAAGGAGATACTTGCTGGATCAGGAGAAGGGTAAAGGCAAGTGAGCGCGACCATTCGTCCGAGCTCGCGCATGCCCGCCGATGTCGGTAAGGCGGCGTGGCTGTTTCTCGCACCGGCGCTCATTCTCATCTTCGTCTTCTTCTTCCTGCCCGTGCTGGCGTCGCTCGTCTTGAGCGTCACTGACTTCGACATCTACGCGATTGCCAATCCGCCCACCACTCGCTTCGTCGGACTCGCGAACTACTCGAAGCTCATTCACTCGCCCGAGTTCTGGCAGGCGCTGAGGAACACCTTCTACTTCGCCGTAGTCGGAGGGCCGCTCACGATCGCCGTCTCGCTCGCGGCTGCCCTCCTTCTCAACGCCAGGCTCGTCCGCTTCAAGAGCTTCTTCCGCACGATCTACTTCACGCCGTTCGTCACCACGCTCGTTGCGGTCGCGATAGTCTGGCGCTACCTCTACCACACCCGTTACGGCCTCCTCAACTACACGCTCGGCCATTTCGGCATCGGGCCCATCGACTGGCTCGGCAATCCCCGCTGGGCAATGCCGGCGATCATCCTCATGTCGGTGTGGAAGAACTTCGGCTACAACATGCTGATCTTCATCGCCGGTCTGCAGGCGATTCCGCAGGATCTCTACGATGCCGCCGAGATCGATGGCGCCGGACCAGTGCGCAGGTTCTTTGCGGTCACGCTTCCTCTGCTCGGACCGACTCTCCTCTTCGTCGGCGTCATCACCATGATCGGCTACTTCCAGCTCTTCTCGGAGCCGTACGTGATGACGCAGGGCGGACCTCTTCGCAGCACCACCAGCGTCGTGCTTCTCATGTACGAGGAAGGATTCCGCTGGTGGCGCATGGGATACGCGGCTTCGATCGCCTTCGTGCTGTTCGTCGTGATCCTGATCGCGACGCTGATCCAGTTCCGACTGCAGAAGGAAAGGGTCTAGATGTCGCGCACCAATCCGAGGGTCGTTGTTGGAGAAGGGGAGGCAGCTGAAGACTACCCGCCAGGGGCTGTGGGCGGGGCGGCTGGGGGCCGCGGGCACGTTGATTCGGCGTTAACTCGGCGCCGCATCTCACAGGTGATTCTGTATGCCCTCCTCATCATCGGCGCGCTCATCGCGCTCCTTCCGATGCTCTGGATGCTGTCGGCGTCGTTCATGCCGACGGGCGAGGCGAGCATGTACCCGCCGCATCTGTTGCCGACAAAGATCACCTTCTCCCACTACGGAGAGCTGTTCACCCGGCTCAACCTCGGCCGATACCTGTTCAACAGCGCGCTGATCGCGTTCGTGGTGACCGGCGTCTCACTCGTGATCAACTCGATGGCAGGGTACGCGTTCGCCAAGCTCAGGTTTCGTGGACGGGATCGCGCGTTCCGCATTCTCTCGCTCGGTCTGGTGCTGCCGGTGCAGGTGGCGATGCTGCCGCTGTTCCTGTTGATGAAGAATCTCCATCTCATCAACACCTACTGGGGCGTGATCATCCCGGGGATGGCGAGCATCTTCGGTATCTTTCTGATCAGGCAATA
>JALYKM010000040.1 GCA_030774785.1 Gemmatimonadota bacterium | reverse complement strand
AAGAACTCCGCCAATGCTTCCGCAGACAAGCGATTCTTGCGAAAGATGTCGTGAGTGACGACGGCGTAATAGGGGTCCAATTCTCCCCACCTCGCCCAGTGTTTGTCCGTGGACATTTACCTATCGTGCAGGTGAAGCGACTCGGATGGGCGCGGTCGATACCGCGATTGTGTGATGGATGTCAGAGGATTGGTGGAGTTGTCGGGCATTCCAATCGGATATGATTTGCTCGTACCACGAAAGGTATTCGCTCACTTGACGGTCCAAATCAAATCTGGAAGCTGCGTCGCGCGCTGCATTGTCGCCGAGCCGCGTTCGCAAGCCATCATCGTTCAATAGGAAATGGATACAATGCGCCAGAGCATTAGCGTCTCGGGGGGGTACCAACATCCCGGTAGCTTCCTCATCGCCATATGCTTGGTGGCCGCTAGGCCCAGACGTGTAATTCAGCGTCTTGACCTGCTCAGGGATTCCTCCAACGGCTGTGGCCACAACTGGCTTACCACAGGCCAGAGCTTCGAGAATCGCATTGGGAAACGTGTCAGCCTTGGTCGCATGCACATAAAGATCGGCGGCCTGATAATACTGAGCCATTCGCGCAGAGGCCTGCTCATACGGCACGAATCGAATCTCGGCACCTGTCCCCTGCTCCGTGGCGCCTTGTCCACCTACCACCAGGACGACCAGCCGGCGCCCGTCCAAACGGCCGGCCGCGATGGTAACGGCAGCGGTCAGAGTGTCGAAGTCCTTCCAAATATTGCGCTTGCCGCCGGCTGCAACGATAAGCAGCACTCGCGCTTCGGTCGGAACGCGAAGCGCTGTTCTCGCCGCTTTCATGTCACCGGGATGGAATTCAGACAGGTCCACTCCGTGTGGAATGACCCGGGCGTGCGCAATCGAACGACTGAGGATCGATTCCTCAACCTTGCTCATCAGCCAATGGCACGGAGTTGCAACGTATATTTGGCTCGCCGCATAAATGTCTCTCTTCCGTAACCAGTTTGCGGCGGTACCGTCCCGCCGCAACGCCGGATATATGGTCAGATCAGGGCAGCGGCCGCATCCGGCCTTCCATCGCTCACAATCGAAAGAGTGACTACAATGGCCACTCAGAAGCCAGGCGTTATGGAGGGTCAGTACCAATGGCACTTGACGCGAGAGCCATGGAATGGCTCGAAGGTCGAAATAATCGCCTATCATGTCGTGGCAATGCACGACTTCAGGCGGCGCTGGAGGTCGTTTCAAGATCTCCCAAGTGGCCGGAAAGCTGAACTCTTCAAGGCCGTTCCAGTAGTCAACGAAGCGTTCGGGGCGAGCCATGCGACGTAGTTGGTT
Source organism: Gemmatimonadota bacterium (assembly GCA_030774785.1). Classification (GTDB taxonomy): domain Bacteria; phylum Gemmatimonadota; class Gemmatimonadetes; order Gemmatimonadales; family Gemmatimonadaceae; genus UBA4720. The sequence goes on along the minus strand of JALYKM010000040.1, from coordinate 3,490 downwards.
TCTGATCCAGCGCGCACCTCGCACACGTCCGATTATCGGCGCAAATGCGTCACCAAGCTTATAAAAGATGTTGCGCCATGAATTGGGTCCTGCCCTCTCCCTGAGCGACAGGACTTCCGGCAGGTGCGTGTGCTTGATATCCACCGCATACCATGCCTCGTGTCCGCGTGCACGGTAGGCACGAAGGAGGTTCCAGGCGACCTTGCCCGCGCCTGAGCCAGTGTCGGTATTGTTGACTAGTAAAATGCGACGCATGCCCATCTTTACCACCCTATTTTCCCGAGTTGCCGCGCTAATTCCTGGCGACTCCAATTTCCAACAGAGAAACGGGGGAGCTGAAACGGATCAGTATTCGGCCGCACGTGATCCGCTAAGGTGGTACACGCGATGGCGAAACCCGCTTCGCGAACGGCTGAGATCGTGGCCGCCGTGTAGCTCAACGGCGAGCCATATGGATATGCGAACGCCGTTATCGTGGTTTCCACAATCTGTTCCAAATCATTCTTGCTCTGGCGGATCTCAGCTTCCTGGTCCTTGGCGGAAAGCGCCGACAGAACCGGATGCGTTACGGTGTGTGCACCAATCTCAATCAATCCGTCGCGCACGAGCTCGCGCAGTTCTTTGCGCGAAAGAACGCGGCAGCTTTCCAACCGTGGCGCCGCGTCCACCTGGGCTCGTACCTCCGCGAGGACCTTCGAGCGCTCCGCATTCGAAAGCGTAAGCAATCGTGCACGGAGCCGGTGATAGATATGCGCACTCGACGGAGCGCTCCTGCGCAGAAGTCGTGCAGCATACGTCCAAAAAGGTGTCGCCGTGCGAAATCGATGCGCCTTCCGGTCGATAGTCACGAGTAGCGTGTTGGGAAGCTGCCTCGCTTGGAGAACCAGCGTCTCGAGTTCGTCCCACCAAAACCCATTCGGGGAGTTGAGCGAGCCGGTGGTTACGAATACCGTTGCCGGCACACTGTAATGTTCTAATAACGGCTTGGCATTGTGGAGGTTGTCAGCGTAGCCGTCATCCATCGTAATCGCGACTGGTCGGGATGGACCGTCTTGCCGCGCCATTGTTGGCAGCAACTGGGAAAGCGGGACTGGATCAAAGTGACTTCGGAGGAAAGCAAGCTGCTCCGAAAAGTGCTGGGGCGTGACGCAGAGCCGATTAGGGTCTGCCTGCGCTTCGACGACGCGATGATAATGCAGCACAAGCGCAGTTCGTGTGGATTTAGGCCCTCCGCGCTGTCGGCGGGATAGGATGTTGGTTGCCATTGGGTGAGGCTCCGAGGCCTAAGAACCGGATAATTTCACTGCACGCGCACAAACCTCCACTGCGAAGCGCGGGTCGTGGAAATTCAATTCAGCACGCGATAACTCATCGGCGACCAAGCCGCGAAGTTCACCTGCGGCTGCCAATGAGTTACCGTAGCTTCGAATAGTCACGTTACCTCCAAACACCCGTTCTAATAGGGATTGAAGCCCTTCCGGAGTGAATCTCCATAGCTCGTGGCAATGGGGATCGCACATGCTCACCGCCGGAACTGCAACCAGCAGAACGCCTCCGGGCTTCAGAATTCGGTGAAGCTCCGACACGGCCTTATCCAGCTCGAATACAACATGCAGGACATGCGTACATACGATGCAGTCAAACTGGCTATCGGCGATGTCATTGGGTTGGGTCAGATCGGCAACGATCGTCGCCAAAGGGTTCGAGTTATCGACATGCAGGATGTCGAGCTTCGCAACTTCTGAAGCTCCGAATCTTCTGCAATAGTACCCTTCCTCGAACTCCAGACAATCTCCTTTGATGTCGCGGCTGAACTCATGAAGAAACTGCCCCAGATAGTAGCGGTGGATCGGCAGTCCTCGATCGGCTGCCCACATTTCACTCAAGGGGCGCTGTCCGAGAGCAAGTCGCACCCTTGCCCAGGGTGCCGTCAGCATTCCACTGACTCTCCTGGCAACGGGCTTCATTCGTTCAGGCAGGGATCTCGCCAGACGCCTCCGAAAGTCCACGTTTCTCGTAAGCAGCTAGTTTGAGCTGGCCCGCGCGCTGAGATGGCACACAAGAAATACGCTCCTCGACAATGCGAGAGCCAGTAGATGCGAAACGCCACCGACGATGACAAGGGCCGAAAGGGAGTTACCAAGCCGCCCCTGATATTCGACCATCGCTCGCAGGCGCCTGCGAACCCGGGAGAAGTATTTGAGCCCAAGCTGATGGTCGATGCGCCTTTCCTTGTGCAGGAGCGCCTCCACGAGACGACATTGCGCCATGGTGGCCAAGAGCCTGCCTTTCCCGAACACATGAAGATAATCGTTCAGCCAAGCACAAAACCCGATCCGGGCGAGTAGCCGGTCATCGGCAGAAGCGGAGCCGCACCACGATGACGAATGAATGCGGTACAGCGCGACCGGTTCTGGATCATAGTAAATGTGGGAGTTCATGGAGACCTTGCACCACATTACCTGGTCCTCATAGATCTGATAGAAATCCCTAAAGGATTCTTCGAAACCGCCGAGGAGCAGAGCGAGATCGCGCTTCATCAACACCGTGCTCGGACACGCGGCATTATCATCATATCTGAGCATTGACGGAATCCATCTACGGGCCGGAATGCGGCCTTTGGATAAGCCAATGGGCTGCAACGTTCTGTTGCCGTCTTCGCGCCAGTATATGGCAGGGTTAAAGACGAGCCCGATGTCCGCGTGACGCTCGAGAATCGCTGTTTGTCTCGCAAGTTTGTCTGCGAGCCATACATCGTCAGCGTCCAGGAACGCAACAAAATCACTCCTTGCCGCCAAGATTCCCAGGTTGCGCGAGGCGCTCATTCCCTTATTTCGATGTTCGTCGTGCTCGAGATAGCTAACCTTCGTTGGATAGCGCTCGGCATACGACTTGGCGATCGCCGTGCTCGCATCGCTCGACCCATCATCAACTAGAAGCAGCTCCCAGTTCTCGTACGTTTGCGCCAACACGCTTTGCACCGCGTCGTGGATAAACCTTTCGGCATTCAAGAAAGTCGTAATCACTGAAACTGAAGGCATTTGAATGTCAGATCCGGCGCAGGATGAGCTTGGCCTTCTGAAAGCGTTCTTTCATTCGCCTGAGGAGCAACTTCGCGAATTCACGTGAAGCCCGCCCGAGCCGATGCAAGGGCGGGCGTACTCTTCAATGGCTAGCGAGGCCCTCTTCCCGTTCGTTCTTGAAGAGGCAGATGATTTCATAATAATCGGGATTGCAGTCTTTTCTAACGGCCTGCGGTCGAATCGTAAAGTCTGTCGACGAGACATACAGTTGCGTCGTGTCCGTAAAATATGCCCAGAGTCTTCGTTTCTCCGGCTGGCTAATGGGTCGAAACTGAAAGAGGGCGGAAGCTCGACGTTTAGATGGCTTGAGCTTGTACGGTAACTGGACAGCCGACTACGCCCTATGTTAGTGCCATCCTGTTGAACGTCGCCACGCCAGGGAACCGCAACTCTTCATGCCGGTGCGC
>JALYKM010000039.1 GCA_030774785.1 Gemmatimonadota bacterium | reverse complement strand
GGCCACCGAGACGGAAGTTTCATCCGGATGAGGCGGATTGGGCGGATTACTCGGATCGCTCTGTGTCGCGATTTAGTTCCTCTCGCGTGAGCTTTTTTTGTTTTTGGCGATTGCGTAGGAGAGATCCGTTCGGGCGACGGAAGCATCCCGAGCGGCAGTTCCCAAAAGATCACGGCCCGCCAAGGGGAGCCGTGCCTCCACTTGGGACGATCCGAGTAATCCGGAAAATCCGCATCATCCGGATGAAACTTCCGTCTCGGTAGCCTGCCCGAGCGGCAGTTCAAAGAAGGCGCGCACAATGGCGACGCCTACTTCTTCGCCTTCTCGTAAGTGCCGATCACCTGCGCATTCGCAACGACGTGCCCCTGCATCGCCTTCTCGAGATCTGCCTTGGTCGCATTCGTCAGCCCGGTCAGCTCGGTATCGAGCGCGGACAACTTGAAGAAATACCGGTGACGTCCGATCGGTGGGCACGGCCCCATGTAGGTCTGCGTTTTCCGCTCGTTGCTGCCTTGAGCCGTACCGGCGGGTAATCCACTCTTCGCCGCGTTTTCGGCCAGGCTCGTCGTGCCAGCCGGAATGTTGTAGAGCACCCAGTGGCTGACTACTCGCGTTGGCTTGGCCGGGTCGGGAGCATCGGGATCCTCGACGATGAGCGCAAAGCTTCGCGCACCGGTGGGCGCGCGACTCCACTCGAGTGGAGGAGACGTGTCCCTGCCTTCGCACGTGTATTTGGACGCCATCGAGCCGTTCGGCGCGAACGCGGGTGATGTGAGATTGAATGTCATATTGCTGGAAGCTGTATTGTTTTGAGCGGTTCCAACTGCAGTGTCAGAAGTGAGTGCGACACTGTCCGGCAGAGCGGACCGCTCTGACTTTCCGCACGCGGCAAGCGCGAGAGAAAGAACGGCCGCTCCGGAAAATTGGCGGTAAGTCATTGTCGGTCGTGCTCCTTTTTCAAGCGTTAGCGTCGGTCGTGGGTGAGGGCCAGCACAACGGCCCGAGCCTGTTAATTCTCGCTCGGGCCGGTTGCGGCATGCAAGACCGTCTCCTGCGTATCGCGAAAAAAAGGCACAAGCCTTAAAAAAAAGCGCCGGCCCATCCAGGCGCCGGCGTTTCCCCAACCGTCAGGTTGGCAGCTAAAACCGCTATCTCTTTCTCCCGGGCGTAGCCGGCCGAGCCGGTGAGACCGGATGGCTCACACCACCGACGGTGGCCGGGCGATGGGCGAGGCCGCCTTCCTTGTTGGCGGTCGCGGGGCGCTTCTCGCTCGCCGTTGCATTCGCCTCGGCGGTGAGCTGTCTGTCGGTCGCCTTCTGCATCAGTCGCGTGTGAACCCGCGCCAGCGCAGCGTCCGACTTGAGGTTGCGATCCATCAGGATTCCTGTGACGTAGAGAGGAACCGCGAGTGATCGATCGTGGGGAGCGGTTTTCGCGAAGTCGCTGACTTTGGAGCCATCGACGCCGCGTCCAATGAGCGCACCACCGGCGACGACTTCGTCACTCGTGGGCTTGCGTCCGCCCTTCTCGAGAGCGTCCTTTGCCTTCTTCATGTTGTCAGCGCTGCGATCGACTGACTTCTCGACGTCTGCGGGCTTGCTACCCTTTCGCGCGAGTCGCAGTGCCTGCTGCTCGAGCGCCGCGGCAGGGAGCGAATGCGATCGGGCATCCGCGATCGTCGCCAGCACATGGTCGGCGATCTTGGCGGGCAATACCTCGCGGAGCTGGGTTGAGGGATCTTTCGGAGTTTGAGCGGAAGCGACCGACGCAAACGACAGCGCGGCCGCAATTAGGAATCGTTTCATGCGGTCTCCAGTCAATAGACAGAGTTTGGGCCCATACTATAATAGACCGCATCATGCCGCTTCGGGTCACCGGGAAGCAAGCGTCAGGATACGTACGTCACTCGTTGCCGGTCCGACGCTTAGCTCGCCTTCGCCGCCTTCGCTACATACGCGAGAATCGCCCAGTAGTGGGCGAAGCTCCCCGCCATGACGAAGAGATGCCATATCTCGTGGGATCCAAAGATTTTGCGCGCTCCTCTGGGCCACTTCTTCGCGTATACGACGGCCCCGAGGCTGTAAGCAATTCCCCCGGCAAGTAGCCAGAAAAAGAATCCGGGCGAAGCCGCCGCAATCAGCGGCCGTGCGATGAGCACGGCGATCCAGCCCATCCCGAGGTACAACGCGGTCGATAGCCAGCGCGGCGCATGCATCCAGAAAATCTTCTGAAAGACTCCCAGTGCCGCGAGCGCCCACACGGTGACGAGAAGCACGATACCGAGGCGCCCTCGAAGGACGACGAGGCATATTGGCGTGTAGCTGCCGGCGATGAGCACGTAGATCATCACGTGATCGATTCGCTGGAAGTGTCCGAGGCCGCGCTCGGACAGCGTGGAGGCGTGGTACAGCGCGCTGACGCCGTACATGATGACCAGGCTCGCGCCGAAGATGGAGACGGCGACAATGTGCCGGGCGCTCCCATGCTCGATCGCCGCTACGATCAGCATCACCAGGCCGATCACGGATAGAATCGCGCCGAGCAGGTGAGTGAGTGCGTTGACGGGCTCGCGAAGTCGTAGCCGCATTCCGAACTTTAGCGTGTACTCCTACCTTTTGTACATTGTGCACCCGACATCAATTCGACCGACCACACTCGCAACGACCGTTGCCCTCGCCGCGTGCCACGCCGCGCTGTCTCGCTCGCCGGTCGTAACGGAATCGACAATTCAGCGCGCACCGGTAATCGTGCATGCGTGGCTGACGACGGGCGATCGGACCAGGCTCCTCGCGCAAGAATCCGATGTCTATATGTTGCCCGACACCGCGCCTCCAGCGCCCGCGGTTCCGGTGATCGACGTCGACGAGAGCAAAACGTACCAACAGATGATCGGCATCGGCGCCGCGATGACCGATGCGTCGGCGTATCTGATCATGCACCGGATGCCGGCAAAGGATCGTAACGCCCTCATGCAGGATCTCTTCGGACGCGACAGCGGCACCGGCTTGAGCTTCATCCGGGTGCCGATGGGCGCATCAGATTTCTCGCTGCGTCATTACAGCTACGACGACATGCCGGGGTCCGAGACCGATTCGGCGCTGATCCGCTTCTCGATCGACGATGACCGGCTGGAGAAGATCCCGTTGCTCCAGCGTGCGCTCGCGATCAATCCGCAGATAACGCTGGTGGCGAGTCCGTGGAGCCCGCCCGCCTGGATGAAAAGTTCGGGGAGTCTGATCAAGGGCACTCTCCTGCCGCGATTCTACGACTCCTTCGCCGACTACTTCGTGAAGTTCATTCAGGCGTACGGGGCCGAGGGACTTCCGATCTACGCGGTGACGGTGCAGAACGAGCCGAACTACGAGCCGGCGGATTATCCTGGAATGAGGCTCGACGCAATCGCGCGAGCGCGGGTGATCGGTCAGCACCTGGGCCCGCGTTTCGAGCGGGAAGGAATCCGAACGCTTATCTGGGACTGGGACCACAACTGGGACTTGTCGCAGTCACCGATGGAAGTGTTAGCCGACCCGGCAGCGCGAAAGTACGTCCAGGGTGTCGCCTGGCACTGTTACGCTGGCGATGTCTCGGCGCAGAGCATCCCACACAGTGCTTACCCGGACAAGGATTCCTATTTCACCGAGTGCTCGGGCGGCGAGTGGGCCACCAACTTTGCCGACAACCTCAAGTTCAATGTCGGCACGATCGTGATCGGCGCGACACGCAACTGGGCGCGCGGGGTTGCTCTCTGGAATCTGGCGCTGGATGAGAAAGGTGGACCGCACACCGGAGGCTGCGGGAATTGCCGCGGCGTGGTCACGATCGATTCGAAAACCGGAGCGTACGCGCCCAACGTGGAATATTACGCGCTCGCTCACGCCAGCAGATTCGTTCGACCCGGCGCCTACCGGATACAATCGCAAAGCGCCGACACGACGCTCGCAAACGTCGCGTTCAAGAATCCGGACGGATACACGAAGGTGCTGATCGTGCTCAACACCGCGAAGGAGCCGCGCACCTTCGCGGTGCGCTCGAGCGGCAGGTCCTTTCGCTATACGCTGGCGGCGGCGTCGGTCGTCACGCTTACCTGGATATGAGATTATCTCGGCGTCGGGATTTGGCGCGCGGTCGTCGGAATGGGGTCCTGCTAGGCGAGTAACTCCTTCCTCTGTCGCGGAACTCGCTACGCAGGACCCCCTTCCGACTCCCTGTCTGCGCCACAGCAC
>JALYKM010000038.1 GCA_030774785.1 Gemmatimonadota bacterium | reverse complement strand
GGAGTCGTTCGCGTCAGCACGAGCGCGGACTGGACGAAGCCGGCCTGGTGGGTCTACAAATTCTCGCTCCTCTACCTCGCGCTTCTCTTCGTCGCGATGGTGATCGACCGCAAAGTGCTCGGCTGATGACGGCGCCGTTTGCAGTTTCCGCACAGCATCCTACGCCGCGAGGACAGCAGGCGGTTTCTTCACCTCGCCCGCTGCGAAGATTGTTGCCGAGGATTCGGCCGTACCTGTGGCGATTGCTCCTGGCGTTCGTGTGTCTGCTCGGGAGCGCGAGCATTGCCCTGGCATTCCCACAAATCGTGCGGCACCTGCTCGATGCAGCCTTCATCTCGGCGGACGCCGGCCTGCTCAACCGTATCGCGCTCGGATTGCTGATTCTCTTCGCGATCCAGGCGGTGCTCAACTTCGTCCAGGTCTACTTCCTGACGTCGACGTCGGAGCTCGTGATTGCGCAGCTGAGAGAGGATCTGTTCGCACACCTCGTCCGCCTGTCGCCTGGGTTCTTTACCGAGCGCAGAACCGGCGAGCTCACCAGCCGCCTTTCGGCTGACACGACAGTGCTGCAGACGGTACTGAGCTACAACCTTTCAGAGTTTGCGCGGCAGACACTGTTCCTGATCGGCGGGATCGCGTTGCTGACGCTCACGGATGCCAAGCTGACGGCGACGACGCTCGCGCTGGTACCTCTGGTAGTCGGCGCTGCAATCATCTTCGGCCGCGCTCTGCGCCGTGCCAGCACCGGTGTGCAGGACCGCATCGCCGAAGCTACCGGGACGGCTGACGAAGCCTTCTCCCAGATCCGAACCGTCCAGAGCTACACGGCGGAAGCGGAAGAGGTACGGAGGTATGGCTCGCACCTTTATCAGGTGATCGACGCGGCTCTCCGGCGCGCCCGGATTCGCGGAACGTTTTTCGGAATTCTCACCTTCTGCGGATTCGGCGGAGTGGTCGCCGTGCTGTGGCAGGGTGGACGTCAGGTCCTGGCGGGAAGTCTCACCGCCGGCGCGCTCGTCTCATTTCTTTTGTACGCACTGTACGTGGCCGGCGCGGTTGGCTCGCTCGCTTCGCTCTTTGGCGCCTATCAGGAGGCGGTCGGGGCGGCGCGTCGCGTCTTCGATCTACTGGAGGCGGAGTCCACGGTAAAGGATCCGGTCAAGCCACTTCGGCTCCCGACTCCTCTGCGTGGCGAGATCGTGATGGACAACGTGGCGTTCCACTACAATCCCGCGTTGCCCAAAGTTCTGCATGGTGTTTCACTCAGGATCAACGCTGGCGAGGTCGTGGCGCTGGTGGGGCCGAGCGGTGCCGGGAAGACAACAATCGCCTCGTTGTTGCCGCGATTCTGGGACGTGACCGGAGGGCGGATCACCTTCGACGGAGTCGACATCCGGGATCTGTCGCTGGCGGACCTGCGCGGCGCGATAGGAATCGTACCTCAGGAGCCGACGCTCTTCAGCGGCACCATCCGTGAGAACATCGCTTACGCCGGCATCGGTGACGATGGATCGCGCCCCTCCGAGGAAGCGATCCAGGCCGCAGCGAAGGCCGCGCACGCCGTCGAGTTCGTCGAGCGGCTCCCAGAGGGATTCGACACCAGAGTCGGAGAGCGAGGCGTCAAGCTATCCGGCGGCCAGCGCCAGCGCATTGCAATAGCCCGAGTGTTCCTCAAGGATCCCGCGCTGGTGATTCTCGATGAGGCGACATCGAGCCTCGACAGCGAAAGCGAGAGGTTGGTGGAGAAGGCGATGGAGGATCTGCTGCGCGCGCGATCCACACTGATCATCGCGCACCGCCTGAGCACGGTTCTGCGTGCCGACCGACTCGTGGTGATCGACCGCGGTCTGATCGTCGAGGAGGGGAGGCACCAGGAGCTGCTCGCTTCCGAGGGAGTCTACTCCCGGCTCTATCGCGGACAGTTCAGGCCGGGGGACGCGCTGGTCGGGTAAGTTCCTGAACGGCCGTTCGGGCTGGCATCAATGACGGAAGGTTCATCGCGGACCACGCTGAAATAAGCGGAATACGCGAAATCGTTCCGTGAGGCGATAGAGCTCCATTTGGCGGGGCTGTGGTTTTTTGGAAACTGCCGCTCGGGATGCATCAGGCGCGTCGCGGAGCTTGGTTGCGAAATAACAAAAAGACAATTCCGCGTCCTTCCGCTCATTCTGCGTGATCCGCGTCGAACCTTCCGTCATTGTGGCCAGCCCGAGCGGCAATCAGCCTTGCCGTTTTCGAAAAGAGCTTCCGGGACTAAGCGAACCTAGTCTCGCTGTCGCGGCGGGGGCGGACCGATCCGGGTCGGCGTGGCAGCGGGAGTGCTCGAGGCCGTTGGCGTGCTCGACGTGGCGGGGGTGCTCGGCGCAGTCACCGGCTGGCTCGCGCTCGGCAGCTGTGGACCAGGCGCGCGAGCCGCTGACGGTTCCCGGCGAATTCTGAACGCAGCGTTCACGACCTGACCAGCCAGGACAGTCACACTGTCGTCGGCAAATCCGAGGCTTGGATGCCAGGCGCGGACGCCATACCGGCCGGGGGGAATGCCGGCAATGCTGAACGTCCCGTTCGCCGCGGTTTGCGCGTAGTACGGATGATCGACAACGACGATCCACGCGTGAGTCCATGGATGCC
>JALYKM010000037.1 GCA_030774785.1 Gemmatimonadota bacterium | reverse complement strand
CGTGACGCCTAGTGGAGCGGTCCGCGTATTTCCGCTTATTTCGCGTGGTCCGCGATGAACGCTGTGTCGTTGTGACCAACCCGAGCGGCAGTTAACTCATCGGAACACGATCCAAAGCGCGCCAATTGTGGCCGCAAGCAGCACCGACAGAGCGATTTCCAGGCGTCGCTCTTGTGGACTTGTTTTCACTGCGTCTGACGGCGCCACGGTCTGTAGTGTGAGATCCGCGACGCGCTCCGTTGGTGGAGGTGGTGTCATCATACTCACGACAATCAGGATCACGCTGCACAAGAGGAACAGGAGTGCGGCGAAGTGGAGAAAGTTGATCCCGGCGATCCAGGACCACAGCGTTCCGCTCGCCAACTTGGTCTTCCCGAGCTCGAGCAATAGACGCGCAAAACCGATCACGAAGCCTGTCCACAATGCGGCGAGAGCGCCCTTTCCGTTCAGCCGCGGGCTCAGGATCCCGAGGAGGAAAACCGCCGCGATCGGCGGTGCGATGTACGCTTGCACGCTTTGCAGATAGATGTAGAGCTGTGGCGAGACGTATTTCATGAATGGGATCCAGGCGAGCCCCAGGAACACGAGAATCACCGTGGTCACGCGGCCCACGAACACCAGGCGCGCTTCGCTCGCATCGGGCTTCCACTTACGGTAGACGTCCCAGGTGAGCAAGGTCGAGCACGAGTTGAAGGCAGAAGCAAGCGAGCTCATTAGCGCGGCGAGCATCCCGGCGAGGACAAGGCCCTTGAACCCGATCGGGAGAAGGCGGGTGACAAGTATCGGATAGGCAGAGTCGGCCATACCGCCTCGAACGTCCTGGTACAGCGCGGCGGCGATGATACCGGGCAACACGAAGATGAAAACCGGAAGGATCTTGAGATAGCCGGCCAAGATCGTTCCACGGCGGGCTTCCTGTATGTTGCGCGCTGCCAGCACGCGCTGCACGATGTGCTGATCCGTACACCAATACCAGATGCCGAGGATCGGTGCTCCGAAGACGATTCCCGTCCAGGGGAAATCCTTGTGGTTCGACGGCTTCCACATCGAGAAAAAGTCAGGCGGCACACGCGCCTGGAGCCCGGACCACCCGCCCACAGCATGGAGACCGATGAACATCAGCGTCACCGAGCCCGCGATCAGCACGACGGCCTGCATCACTTCGGTATAGATAACCGCGCGGAGCCCGCCGAAAATCACGTATAGGCCCGTAATGACTATCAGGATTGCCGCGCTGGTCCAGAAATCGAAGCCTGTCACCGCCCGCATCACGACGCCGCCGGCGAACAGCGTGACGCTGATCTTCGTGAGCACGTAACCGACTATGGACACCCAGGTGAAGTATGCGCGTGAAGCGGGGTTGTACCGGCGCTCGAGGAACTCCGGCATGGTGTACACGCCGCTTCGCAAGTAGAAGGGCACGAACAACCAGCCCAGGAGCAGCAGGATGAAGCTCGCGAGCCACTCGAAGTGGCCGACGGCCAGGCCGCTAGCCGCTCCGGTCCCAGCGAGCCCCACGAGATGCTCGCTCCCAATGTTGGAAGCGAAGAGGCTGGCACCGACCGCCAGCCAACCCACATCTCGCCCCGCAAGAAAGTAGTCCGCGCTCACGTTCTTCTCGCGGCGCGCCGCCCAGTAGGCGATCCCCGACAACAGAAGGAAATACGCGGCGATCACGAGGATGTCGATGATGTTGAGGTTGCTCATGGCGTTCAGTCGGTGAGAGAGAAGTGGCCGAGCTCTTTTTAGCGCTACGCTCCGCGACCCCTCTTAAGCGGGGACGCGAAGAATCTGAAGCATTTGGTCGTTACCCGCTACCTGTTGCCCGTTTCCGGCTACCTGTTACCTGTTACCCGAATCGGACAATCAGGCAACGGGCAACTGGCAACTGGAAACGGGAAGCGGGTAACGTGTCGTTCGCTTGACACCGCCTGGGTCGACTCCCAATTTGGCCACCACGGCAGGGAGGGATGAAAATGAGCAGCGATATCACCCGGCGCGAAGCACTCAAACGCGCAGCTTGGATACTCGGCGGCACCGTCTCGGCGCCAACCATACTCGGCGTGCTCGCGGGGTGTCGGGCCGAGCGGACGACAGCTTGGACACCACGCACTCTCACCCCCGACCAGCGGGGCACGGTCGAAGCGATAGCCGAGATCATCATCCCCGAGACTGAGACGCCGGGCGCCAGCGCAGCCGGCGTCGATCAGTTCGTGGACCGGATGCTCAGCGACTACTACTCGGCAGCGGACCGCGACCGTTTCCTGACCGGCGTGGCACGCGTGGACGCCCGAGCGCAGCGCCTGCATGGCAAGCCATTTCGTGAGCTGTCGAAGGACCAGCAGACGGCAATGGTTCTCGACATGGATCGAGCGGCCTTCACCGAGCCACCTGCCAAAGTCGGACAGAAATCGCCGGCCGAGGCAACCCCAGAGGTGCGCAAAAGCGACGTCGCGACCGGCCAGGGTGTGGGCGCCAATCCCAAGGAAGCCGCGACGCCGCCTCCTGACCCGCAGGACATTGGCCCAGAGAGTTTCTTCCGCAAAATGAAGGAGCTCGCGGTCGTCGGCTACTACACGTCGGAAGTCGGACAAACGCAGGAGCTGCGTCTCACACCATGGGGACGCTACCGCGACATCGCATACAAGCCCGGCACTCCCGCCTGGGCTGGCTAGCCATCAAGGTTCACGAGCGGCCGCATGCTCATTCAGCAGAGAGAGGAATACGACGCGATTGTAGTCGGCTCCGGTATCAGCGGCGGCTGGGCCGCCAGGGAGCTGACTGAAAAGGGGTTGCGCACGCTAGTGCTCGAGCGAGGGCGAAACGTCGAGCACGTGAAGGATTACGTCACCGAGCACAAGCCGGACTACGAGTTCGCGCTCCGCCAGCGACGCATTCCGCCCGAGAGTCCGCTGGCGAAAGACTATCAGGTGCAAGCCCGAACGGGACAGTTTGTCGAGGCGGCAGTTCATTTTTTCGTCAAGGATACCAAGCATCCCTACGCCGAGGACAAGCCGTTCACCTGGATTCAGGGAGATCAGGTCGGCGGGCGCTCGCTTATTTGGGGGCGCCAGACCTATCGCTGGAGCGACCTCGACTTCGAGGCGAACATGCGCGATGGCCACGGCGTCGATTGGCCTATTCGCTACAAAGACATCGAGCCCTGGTACAGTTACGCCGAACGTTTCGCCGGCGTGAGCGGAGAGAAACTTGGACTTCCCTACCTGCCCGATGGCGAGTTCCAGCACCCTATGGATCTCAACGCGGGCGAAAAGTGGGTGAAGGCGGGTATCGAACGAGCGTTTCCCGGGCGCCACGTCACCATCGGCAGATGCGCTGTGCTCACGGAGCCAATAGGTGACCGGCTGCCCTGTCACTACTGCGGACCGTGCTATCGCGGCTGCAGGACCGGTTCCTATTTCTCCAGCCAGGCGTCCACGCTGCCGGCCGCACGGAAGACTGGGAAGCTCACGCTGCGCCCGCACAGCCTGACGCGCGACATCATCTATGACGAGAAGCTCAATCGGGCGACCGGCGTGCGGTTCGTGGATACGCAGACGGGCGCGACACATGAGGCCTTTGCGAAGGTCATCTTCGTGTGCGCATCGACCCTGGGCACCACACGCATCCTGCTCAACTCGAAGAGCGCCCGCTTCCCGAACGGACTCGGCAACTCGAGCGGAGTAGTGGGCCAGTTCCTGATGGATCACCACTTCATCGTCGGCGCATCGGGCGACGTGCCCGGACTCCTCGACCACTACTACGAGGGGAACCGGCCCAACGGCTTCTACATTCCACGCTTCCGCAATCTGGCGGCGTCGAATTCCGACAAGCTGAAATTCGTCCGTGGCTACGGGTATCAGGGCGGTGCCGGTCGCGCCGGCTGGGGTCGCGGGGCGGGGGAGCCGGGCATAGGAGTGGAGCTGAAACGGAAGTTGCACGACGCGGGACCGTGGAGCGTCGGCATGACGGCGTTCGGCGAGTGTCTGCCACGAAAGGAAAACCGCGCCTTCCTCGACGCGAGCCAGAAGGACGAATGGGGTATCCCGATCTTGCGCATAGATTGCTCGTGGGGGCCCAACGAGCTCGCGATGCGCGAGGACATGCAGGTCCAGGCAAGAGAGATGCTCCAGGCGGCGGGCTGCGGCAACATCAACAGCTGGGATGGAAACAAACCCGGGGAGCTGGGCGCCGAGCCTGGACTTGGGATCCATGAGATGGGTACGGCGCGCATGGGGCGCGATCCGAAGACGTCAGCGCTGAATGCGAACAATCAGCTCCATGACGTGCCGAACGTGTTCGTGACCGACGGCTCCTGCATGACCAGCTCGGCGTGTCAAAATCCATCCATCACCTACATGGCGCTGACAGCGCGTGCTGCCGATTTCGCCGTGCGTGAGATGCAGCGGCGTAACCTGTGATCGTGCGTTGAATAGAAGAAAGTTTCTCGCAGTAGGAGCGGGTGCCGGAGCCGCGGGGCTGATCGGTGCCAAACAAGCGCGCGCCGCGGCGGAAAAGTCGAGCGAGATAAAACGTCGAGGCGAAGTTCGCCACGCAGCATCATCGTTCAAGCACTCGGTCACCCGCTGGCCGTATCGCCAGTTCACGCTCGATCAGCTCTCGCAGATGGCGCGAGAATTGGGACTCGACTCGGTGGAGCTTCTCGAGCCCGACGAGTGGGCGATTCCCAGGCGTTACGGACTCACCTGCGCAATGGGATACGCGTCAGTACCTGACCCGGGCACTAGGCTCACACAGGGTTTCAACCGCATCGAGAATCACGCCTGGCTGATACCAGCGTACAAGCGGGCGATTCCGCTTGCTGCGGCGGCGGGAGTTCCAAATGTCATTTGCTTTTCCGGGAACCGCGACGGAATGCCAGACGATCAGGGACGCGAAACCTGCGCGCGTGGGCTCGCTCCAATTCTTCCATTGGCGGAGCGCCATGGTGTGACGCTGTGCATGGAGCTTCTCAACTCGAGAATCGATCATCACGACTACCAATGCGACCACACGGCGTGGGGAGTGGCGCTCGCGAAGCAGCTCGCGTCCGAGCGGTTCAAGCTGCTGTACGACATCTATCACATGCAGATCATGGAAGGCGACGTGATCCGCACGATCCACGACAACCACCGGTATATTGGGCACTACCATACCGGTGGAGTGCCGGGACGACACGAGATCGATTCCTCCCAGGAGCTGAACTATCCGGCGATCATGCGAGCGATCGGCGAATCGGGATTTACAGGGTACGTGGCCCAGGAGTTCGTGCCCACACGCGATCCGCGCGCTTCACTCGCGGAAGCGGTCCGGCTGTGCCGTGTGTAACGCGTGACGGCACACCGGCCGCCGGAAAACCCGATCGTCACCCCGGCGATGGTCCTGCCGTCGAGGCCGGATTTCGAAGTGCTGGGTGTGTTCAATCCCGGTGTCGCTCGACACGACGGACAGGTCGTCCTGCTGTTGCGTGTGGCGGAGGCTCCGCGGAAGATGTCGAGCGGGCTCGCGGCCGCTCCCATCTTCAACGCGGAAACCGGTCGCATCGAGATCAAGCGGTGGCAAGTCACGGCCAAAGGACCGGATGTCAGCGATCCAAGACTGGTGGTCGACGATGGCCGCACCTGGCTTACGTCGATGTCACACCTGCGGGTGGCCCGCTCGACCGATGGCATCCACTTCGACGTCGAGGGGTTGCCATCCCTCTCTGCCGCAACGCCGTACGAGTCGTTTGGAATCGAAGATCCACGCATCACTTTTCTGGACGGCACGTATTGGATCACCTACACCGCCGTGTCGCAGTACGGAATCGGCACGGCCCTCGCATCGACCAGGGATTTCAGAACCTTCGAACGGCACGGTATCATCTTCTCGCCTCCCAATCGCAACGTCACGATCTTCCCCCAGAAGATCGGGGCGCGCTACGCCGCGCTGCACCGGCCCATGCCGGAGGGTCTCGGGCAGCATTCGATCTGGACGGCAGCGTCCTCTGATCTGATCGCGTGGGGTAACCACCGCCTCGTCGCGACCCCACGACCGGGCAGCTGGGACGACACGAAGGTGGGAGGCGGCGCTGTGCCGTTCCTCGTACACTTCGGCGGTGAGGATGGGTGGCTCTCGATCTATCATGGAGTGACGGGGTCTCCGCCCACTTATTCGCTGGGAGCCCTGCTTCTCGACCGGCACGATCCCTCTCGAGTGAGAGCCCGTTCGCGCGAGCCGATTCTGAAGCCCGAGGCGCCGTACGAGCGCGAAGGATTCTTCGGCAGTGTCGTGTTCACCTGCGGCGCCCTG
>JALYKM010000036.1 GCA_030774785.1 Gemmatimonadota bacterium | reverse complement strand
ACGCCGCCTCGTCGAGCGCCGCGTCGAAGCGCTCGAGCCCAGCCGACACGAAGAGAAAGACATACACGTACATGGTGTAGGCGTGCACGAACACGATCGCGCCCACACCCTTGAGCCTCCATGGCGCCTCATGCATTCCGAGCATCCGCTGCACCACGCGCGTAACAAGCCCGCTCTCTCCGTAGAGAAAGAGAAACGCGATCACGCCAACGAGCGGTGGCAGGGCCGCCGGAAGAGTCGCGACCGCGCGAAGCAGCCGGCGGCCGGGAAACTCGAACCTTCCCAGCAGGAAGGCGAGTGGCACACCGATGACGAGTGACGCGAACACCGACGCCACCGAGATGACGATGCTCGTGCGCAATGCCTCCCGATCCGCCGGGCTCGCGGCGAACTCCCGCCAGTGTCCGAGTCCATCCTCGAAGCTCCCGGCAATGACCGCTGCGTTCGGATAGACAACAGCCCAGAGCAGCAACAGGATTACGGGCAGAGCAATGAGCCAGCTCTGTCGCTGGAGGGCCCCTTTCATCCCGGCACGATCGGAAACGGGCCAGTCAGTGGCGTCACAGCGACGGTTTCGTCCTCGCGGGTTTCTCCCGACGCTGACTCGACATCTACGGTCACGTTATCTGCGAGTCGCACGCGATACACCACGATTCCACCCGCGAACCGGCGGTTGGTGACACGTCCCCGCCAGGCGGACCCTCCACTCTCTCTCGAGAGCTGCAGCGCGTCCGGCCGCATCACGATGTAGGCGTCCTCGAACCGGGGAGGAGCTCCCTTCGGCCGAGTCACATTGAGCTCCCGAGTGACGCTGCCGATTGTCACCAATGCGGAGCTGCCTCTATCGACAGCGGGAACGATCGCGCCACGTCCGATGAATGCCGCGACTTCCCGCGAGACTGGGGCGTCGTACAGCTCCTCGGGGGTCCCGCACTGGAGCAACTTGCCCTTCCGGAGCAGTGCGATGCGATCCGCGATCGCGAACGCATCCTCCTGATCGTGAGTAACAAACAGCGCTGGTACGCCCACTCGCCGGAGCATCGCCCGCAGATCGTCGCGCATTGCCTGGCGCAGAGTGGGGTCGAGATTGGAGAGCGGCTCGTCGAGGAGCAGTGCGCGCGGCTCTATCACCAGCGCGCGGGCGAGAGCCACACGCTGCTGCTCACCCCCTGAAAGAGACTGAATCGCGCGGGTCCCCGCTCCTTCCAGCCCCACGCTTGCCAGCGCCGCGCGTGCCTTCGCCAGCCTCTCCGGCTTACTGACTCCCCGGGCTTCGAGGCCGAACGCGACGTTCTCCTCGACCGGCATGTGGGGGAACAGCGCGTAGTGCTGAAACACCATTCCGAAACCGCGGCGCTCCGGCGGCACCCGGGTGATATCCGTGCTGCCGAGCGTGACAGTGCCCGAATCGGGCGCCTCGTAGCCCGCGGCGATGCGGAGTGTCGTCGTCTTCCCCGATCCTGAGGCGCCCACGATCGCCAGCAGCTCGCCCGGACCCACCTCTACCGAAACATTGTCGACGGCGGTGAAATCGCCGAAGCGGCGCGTCACACCGTTGAGCGCCAGCGCCCCACCGCCCGATGCCGCACTTCGCGCCCTCGGCGCGGCAGTCACTGCTTCTGTCCGCGATTCCTGATGTTCGCGTCCCAGTACTTCATCCATTCGTCGAGGTGCGCGGCCATCACTTCGCGGTCGACTGGCATCGGCTTGATCTTCGCCATCGCATCGCGGATCCATGCGGGGAGCTTCGACACTGGAATGTCCTTCCGCGCGGGAATGCGAAGGAACGAGTCGGCCGCGGCGATCAGCGCTTCGGGCGTCGTCACATACTCGTAGTACTCCTGGGCCTCGCGAGGATGCTTGCTGCCACGCACGATCGCGATTCCATCCACGAGCAGTGGTGTGCCACTCGAGGGAATCGAGTACTTCACCGGGATGCGAGTCCGCTGCTCTAGCGTCGCAATGTCGGGCATGTCCCACATTGTGACCACGCCTTCCTGCCGACCCAGCTTTTGATAGAGAATCGTGGGATTCAGAACGTAATCGCGTGTGTTGACATCGAGCTTCCGCAACCACTCATAGCCTGCATCGGGCTTGCCCGTTTGCGCAATGGAGCGCGCCATGATCGCGCCGAAGATCGCCCGCATCGTACCCGATGCGATTGGATCTCGAATCAGAATCTTTCCCTTCCACTTTGGAGCGAGAAGATCGTCCCAGTCTTTTGGCGCTTCTGAATCCTTTACCGCCACGCTGTTGTAACCGATGACTTCGGGCGTGAGATAGGTTCCGTACCAGTTGTCACCGGCCTCGCGACCTTCGGGATCGATCGCCGCGGCCCATGTCGGCTTGTACGGCATGAGAAGATCTTCCTTCGTTGCTCTGTCGAATGCTTCCGCCGGCGCTCCGAACCAGACGTCGGCCTGCGGATTGGGCTTCTCCGCCCGGACTCGCTCCAGAACCTCCTGCGATCCCATGTCCACCCATTGCACGTCGATGTCGGGGTGTGCTTTCTCGAATCCCTTCTCGAGATACTCGAGCAGCTCCTTCCCGTGCGGTGAATAGACGATCAGAACCTTGCGGTGATCCGAGCTGCACGCGGCCAACGCCAGCAGTGCCGCCGCCCACGCCGTTCGCGTCATCGGATGGTGTTGCCGCCGAGGAGGTTGGCGAAGATGCGCGCGCCACCAGGAACGCCGGCGGGAAGCTGGCGGAAGAGTGCGAGCGGAACGTAGATGTAGGTGCCACGTCCATACGGCGCCGCGAGAATGGCAGCGCGATTCGGCTGCTCGCCCGGATCGCTCATCGCGAGCATGGTGCGATAATGGGAATCGAAGGTCGAGGGCATGTACGACGCCCTCTCCTGCACCCAGCCGTTGAAATCGTCCCGGGTGATCTTGTTCGGCGCGTTGAGCAGCGGTGACTGAGGATCAGTGAAAGTCACAGGCGCATTCTCATCGGTGACGCGCTCAGCACGTTGTTGCAGCGTGATCGGATAAGGCATGATGCCAGGTCGCTGCATCTCGCCTTGTCCATACTGCACTACGAGCCTCCCGCCGTTGCGCACATATTGTAGCAGGTAATCGTTGTTGTCCTGCAGCGTCTGACTCGCCTGGTACGCGCGCGGTCCGACGACTATCGCGGTGAAGCGGCTCAAGTCCGTCTGCGGAATGTCGTCCGCATCCACGATCGTGAGCGGAACTCCGAGCTGCTTCAGCACGGGCGCGACGTTGTCTCCGACTCCCGGGACATACGCGACGTTCAGCTTCGCGGGCAGTGCGACATCGGCGGCATTGATCGTGAGCGTCGAAGGGCGGTAAATCCGCTGCGGATTGATGTGAGGATACTCGATCGGAATGTATCCCGTTCGATAGGACTTCCCCTTCGCAGTCGCTGTCGCGGCAATCTCGTGAGCACCACGCGGCAAAGTTCCTCTCACCTTGAACGTGAGAGTCCGGGTTGCTCCCGGCCCCATCACGACGGTCCGTGCGAGCGAATCTGCTGACAAGCCACGCGGCAGCGAGAGAATGACTGTCACCGGTGTCGAATCGCCCAGCGCCGAGCGCACTGTTGTCTTGAGCAGCTGACTGAACGGCCCATTGGCTCGCGCCATCGTTACGGCCTCGTCGAGCGCAATCGAGACGCCTTGCGCCACGATCAGAGGACGCTGGACGTCACCGCGCACTCGGTCGACGTAGTGGAAAACAATCGGAGCACTCAGATCGAAGAGTCCCGTAACGCGCGAGCTCACGACGATGTGCGCACCGCGAATGATCTCCCGCTCGTCCTCCGAAATTCCGGAGATTTTCGGCGAAAACAAGTCGCCGTTCCGGGGAGTCGAGAGCCACCAGGGCTGCGATATCTCGCGTCCGACGTACCACTGCGTCCATCTGTAGGCAGAGTCGGGAAGGACGGTTCGGGGTTTGCCGTCGACCTTGATGGCCGGGATCATGACCGGTACACGGCCACGATTGAAGATCGCCAGACTGATTTTCGCCGAATCCCCCAGCGCAAGCGCCTGACGGTCGGCCACTGCTTCAAGCTCGATCGGAGGCGGGCCGTTCGGCGGAGCCACGCGTCCGTCCCGCACGATGAATTTGCCGACCGTGTCGAGTCCCGCGAAGATCGAACTCTCTTCCTTTGCCGGTGGCGCAGGCACGCGCGAATCCTCGCGCGTCAGATAATCCCACACCACTCCCTTGCGCCTCAGAGTGCCCTCGCCCTGCGACTTGTGCTGGGAGCGGCTGTCGGCTGCTATTTCCTGATACGAGAGGCCGAGATACGGATTGTATTCACCGACGTTGATCGAGAGTGTGCGATCCTGCGGCGAAAATCGCGCGAGCCGGTAGAACTTGAGTGGCGTCCACGGCTTCCCGAACTCTCCAACAGGAAAGCGAACGGTATCTGCCGCCAGACTGTACGCGTCGCGCGCCACGATAGCGGATATCTGATGTTGTCCATGGCCGTCGCGTGGGGTCCCCGAGAAGGTCGTAATCACAATTTGGGGCCGGAATGCGCGCATCACCGTGATCACGTCGCGTAACAGTGAATCCTGAGGCCAGTGTTTCCGCGTCTCGTCCGCCGTCTTCGAGAAACCGAAGTCGTATGCGCGACCGAAATACTGGTGTGCGCCGTCGATGCGCCGGGCGGCAAGCAATTCCTCGGTGCGGATGACGCCGAGTGCTTCCCCCAATTCGTTGCCGATGAGGTTCTGTCCGCCGTCGCCACGCGTCAATGACATGTAAGCGGTTTCGACGTTTCTTCCGCGAGCGAGCCATGCGATCAAGTTGGTATCCTCGTCGTCCGGATGCGCGGCAATCCACAGGACGCGCATCGGCGCCGGAAGCGCGGGCCCGACGTACTCCGCGAGATCGGCCGTCGGAGGCGCGACGTTAAATTGCGCCTGAGCCACGCCTGAATGCGGCGCCACAACAGTCGCTGTGAGCACAGCGAGAATTACCGCTCTCTTCATTTTTGAACGGGAGGCAATGCTCAGGTTTTGAGCGCCACGCCGCGGCGCTTCGCTCCCGCCGGCTGTTGCATCGGCGCATTCACCTCGACAATGATGCGCTCCTGCTCCTTCTTGTGCACTTCGGCGTAGCCCTCGGCGGGGCTCGCACGGTCGGGACGGCCCACGTAACGGGTGAGCAGCGCGTTACCCGTCGACATACGGAGGCGGGGAGAGACGTACGACCACGCGCCCTGATTCTTCGGCTCTTCCTGGGCCCACACGACTTCCTCGATCGCTGGATACAGATCGACGATCTGCGCGATCTGGTTGCCGGGCCACGGATAGAGTTCCTCGACCCGAACGATCGCGACATGCGGAGCACGGTTGGCCGCGAGGTCGTAGTAAATCTTGCCCGTGCAGAAGACGAGTCGCGTCACTGCTTCACGATTCTGGGATGCGACCGGATCGTCGATCACCAGTCGGAAACTTCCGCTCGTGAGATCGTTGAGTTTGGATGCGGCCTCCGGGAGACGCAACAGACTCTTCGGCTGCATGAGAACCAGGGGACGCCTCTCATATAGTTGCGCTTGGCGGCGGAGAATGTGGAAGTACTGCGCTGGCGTCGACGGATACGCCACCCGCTGATTACCTTCCGCGCAGAGCTGCAGGAATCTCTCGAGACGGGCGCTGGAATGCTCCGGCCCCTGCCCCTCGTATCCGTGCGGCAGCAGCAGCACGATCGAGGAGTCCTGTCCCCACTTCGCGCGATCAGCCGCGATGAACTGGTCGATGATCGGCTGCGCCACGTTCACGAAATCGCCGTACTGTGCTTCCCACAGCACGAGCGTATCCTCAGCCGCCGTGCTGTAGCCGTACTCGAAGCCGAGCACCGCCGTCTCCGAGAGCGGACTGTTGTAGATCTCGATCCTGCCGGAAGACTCGCCGTCGGCGACGTGCCGAAGCGGAACGTAGATCTCTCCGGACTCCGAGTCGTGAAGAACCGCTTGTCTGTGCGAAAACGTCGCGCGCTCCGAATCCTGCCCGGTGAGCCGCACTGATTTGCCCTCGGTGAGCAGCGACGCAAACGCCAGCGCCTCGGCGTGTCCCCAGTCAATTCCGCCCGCGTCTCCCATTGCGTCGGCGCGACGAGCCAGAGTCTTGGCAAGGCGCGGATTGACCTTGAGGCTCGACGGCCACTTTAGAAGCCGATCGTTCAGCTCGCGCAGGCGATCAGCACTGACAGCGGTATCGCCGCTCCCCGCGCCCGACTGATCCGCTTCCGCTTCCTTGGGCGGATTGTACTGGGGCGGATGAATCTCCCCTGCCTTCATCGCGGTTTGAATCCGGTCGAAGTTCGCTGCCGCGTCGGCGTCGATCTGCTTTACCTCCTCCGCTGTGACGATTCCCTCGGAGACGAGACGATTCCCAAACACTTCACGCGAAGAGGGATGCGCCCGGATTTTTTTGTACAGGGTCGGCTGCGTGAACGCGGGCTCGTCCGTCTCGTTGTGTCCGTGACGACGGTAGCCGACGACATCGATCAGAAAATCCTTGCCGAATTTCGCCCGGTATTCGATCGCCAGCCGCACGACGTGGACGCACGACTCCGCATCGTCGGCGTTCACGTGAACGATCGGGACCTCGAACCCCTTGGCGAGATCACTGGCGTACCGCGTCGACCTGGCATCGATGGGATCCGTCGTGAATCCGACCTGATTGTTGACGATGATGTGAAGCGTTCCTCCCGTCCGAAAACCGGTGAGTCCCGAGAGATTGAGCGTCTCGGCCACAACGCCCTCGCCGGGGAAAGCTGCGTCGCCGTGCACACAGATGGGCAGCACCGCCGCTTCGTCACGCTCCCCATTTCCGGCGAGCACCTGTCGCGCTCTGGCCACTCCCCCGAGCACTGGATTCACGACTTCGAGATGGCTCGGATTCGGAATCAGTACGACCTCGACTTCACCGCCGCTGGAGACCTGCCTCTTTCCCGTCGCGCCGAGGTGATACTTCACGTCACCGGTCTCGCTGACCGCGTTGGTCGTGGCGTGCTTTCCTTCGAACTCCTCGAAGATCGTCGCGTACGGTTTGCTGAGCGTGTGCGCCAGAACATTGATGCGTCCGCGGTGCGCCATGGCAAGATCGACTTCACGGGCGCCGTGCGCGGACGCCGATTCAATCGCGACATCGAGCATCGGAACCAGGATGTCGCTGCCTTCGATCGAGAAGCGCTTGTAGCCCTGATACGCGCGACCGAGGAAGCGCTCGAGTCCATCTACTTCCGTCAGCCGCTGAAGTATCGCCTTCTTTTCTTCCTCACTCAGTGGCGTGTGCAGACGCCCGCTTTCGATCTGCTCACGGAGCCATTCGCGCTCCTCGACTCTGCCGAGGTGTGATATCTCGAATCCGATTCTCGACGAGTAGAGCTCGCGGAGGCGCACGATTACATCCGCGGCGCTCCCACCGGACGCGCCGAGTGCGATTCCTGGAATGCTGGCAAGATGCTCCTCGCTCAACCCGTGAAATTCTGGCGTCAGCTCGGGGGTTCCTTCGGGCGGCGTGCCCAGCGGATCGAGTGGTACGGCCAGATGACCGAGGCTGCGAATGGCATCAACAAGCTCAGCCGCGGCAGCGACATCACGAAGAAAAGCGGGATCGATTTGTCCCGCGGAAGGAGGCTGCCCCGGTGTAGCTGGTGGCGGCGCCCCACCCAAACTTTCGGCGAATCGAAAGAACTGGCGCCACGACTCGTCGACCGACGCAGGATCGCGCCGATAGGCTTCGTAAGCCTCGCTTATGTACCCGTCGTTGAAGACGCCCGTTATCGGGTCAGAGCTCATGCCTAAATTTAACTTCGCTCTATCGTCCTTGGCGCGCTCGTCGAAGAGCGGAGGGTGTACTTGGGCCGCGCTGCCGCTGCGTGCAGAATCTTGAGCGCGGGTGCCTGCTCGAGCGTCGGGAGGTAGAGGACTCCCGCGATGCCGTTCACGTCGAGCAGGTGCAGCTCCTCGGCGTGTCGCGTCAGGCTGACCGCGATCACCGGAGTCTTCGAGAGCAGTCCATCATGCTCCCACCTCTCGAGAGAAATCGTCGCCAGCAGGTCGTAGTCGCAGATCACTACATCGGGGGAAACTTCACCAGCCAATTCCACTGCCGAATCGAGCCCGACCGCATTCGTCGTGGCAATGCCCATCTGGGCGAAATACCGCGCGATGTGCTCGCTCAAAAAACAATGGCGCGCAATGCACAGCGCGCGAAGGGGAGCAGCCTTTTCCTGTTCGGCCGCCTGGCTCGGTTCGAAAGTCATGCCCGTTGATCGTAAGGCACGATCGGGCAGAGCACAAGCCAAATTTCTTACGAAAAACCTTGAGGTCAACTGCAGTTAAAAAAGCGCCCCGCACTCAACGAGTGCGGGGCGCTTGACCAGACCAGCCGCGATGCCAGTCCTAGTACTTCTTCGTCTTGTCGACGTTGTTCCCGATCACGCCGCCGAGAATCGCTCCGGCCGCGCCACCGATGATTGCGCCTTTCACCTTGTTCTTGCTGGTGACGGCGCCGATGATTGCACCAGCGCCGGCGCCGATTGCGGCGTCACGCTTGGTGTGCTTGACGACCTGCGGCTCGGGAGCTGGGGCGCGGTAAACCGGCTGCGTAGAGTATCCGCCGGACGACGTGGAGCGGCGCGCAGTCGAGGTGCGACGGACCGTCGTTCGCGGAGCGGTGGACGTGCTTCTCAGCGCTGTTGGCGCTGCCGTTATTCCCGCGCGCTCGGCAGCCGTGATGCTGTCGAGGGGCGTGTAGGGTCGCGCCTGCGCGGCCATCGCCAGATCGGAATTCAACGCTTCATCGACCTTCTTGTCGTTTCCACGGCATGCGAATGCGAGGAGGGCGGCCGGAAGAATTATGAGCTTACGAAACATTTTAAAGCCTCCAGAAATGACCCCCGCTCAACGCGACGGTCCTTCTAGGAGGGGCAGAGACCATGCCAATACCAGGATTTAGTTAGGCCACCGAAGCGGCTGATAACTCGGCCGTAGCCGTCATATCGTCCTCTAGAGAGGCCGGCAGAGTGAGACGAAAACTGCTCCCCTGACCAGGCACCGAATGCACGCTCAAGGACCCATCCAGCAGCTGAGCTAGTCGCCTCGAAATCGGGAGGCCCAGACCGGTGCCTGGCTGCTTCGATTCGGAGACCTGTACGAACTCCTCGAAGATGCGCGCGATGTCGTCGTTCGCTATTCCCACTCCCTGGTCGACGACCTCGATTTCTACCCCTTTGTTCTCATTCTGTGTGCAGACCACGCGAATCGGCTTGCCTTCCCCGAATTTGATGGCGTTCGACAGAAGATTGAGAAGAATCTGCCGCACCCGGCGCGGGTCGCTCACGATGTTGAATGACTCTCCATCCATCTCGAGACTGAGGCTCGACCCGTAGTCGTCCGCGAGAGGCCGCACGGTCACGAACAGATCATCGATCAGAGAAGGGAACATCACTGGCTGCAGCGACAGCTCGATCTTGCCCGCCTCGATCTTGGAGAGGTCGAGCACATCGTTCACCAGCTCGAGGAGATGGCGCGCCGCCTTGAGGGTCCGCTGCAGGCCTTCCTTCTGCTTGGCGTTGAGCGGTCCATAGATGTTGTCGAGCATGAGAGTGCTGTAACCGATCACGGCGTTGATCGGTGTGCGAAGCTCGTGGCTCATGGAAGCGTAGAAGCGGTTGCGCGCACCCATTGCCTGCTCGAGAGCAATCTGACGTCGGTGCAGCTCGTCGTTCATCTGTGACAGCTTGGCCGCTGAGCGTGCCTCGGTCTCCAGAAGCGAGGTGCGGTGCTCCAGCTCCATCTCGCGCTTCTGGCTTTCGCGCAGCAGGTCCGCCTGGCGCTGGATCTCGCGCTGCTTCAGGAAGAGATCGACGAAGACGGCCACCTTCGATCTGAGCACGTCCGGGTTGAAGGGCTTGAATACGTAGTCCACCGCCCCCATCGAGTATCCCTTGAAGACGTACGCGTCTTCCTTGCTGATTGCGCTGAGGAAGATGATGGGAATCGTTCGAGATCTCTCACGCGATTTGATGGTCTCCGCTACCTCGAAGCCGTTCATGCCGGGCATCTGGACGTCGAGCAGGATGGCCGCGAGCTCGGTGTCGAGCACTCTTCTCAGAGCTTCAGGTCCCGAGTTGGCGCGAATCAGAAGCTGTCCGAGGGGCTCGAGTATGGCCTCGAGCGCGAGGAGATTTTCGGCGCGGTCATCGACCAGGAGAATGTTGACTGGGTCGCCCATTATACCGCTCTCCCCGCGCCAACTTTCGCTCGCTCGAGGCTGAGCTCGATCAGGCGCGGCGCCAGCGCGCCAAGCGTCAGCACTTCGGCAGTCGGAACGGCGCGGATGGCGGCTTCCGGCATGATCGGAATCTCCGCCGTTTTCGGATCCTGCACCAGAGCGCGTCCCCCGCGCCGCGCAATGTGGGCAAGCCCCTGCGCGCCATCTTCATTGGCCCCGGTGAGCACGATTCCAATGGCCGCGGATTGATAAGTGTCGGCGACCGACGTGAACATTACGTCGATCGATGGCCTGCTGAACCTCACCGGTTCTTCGACCGAGAGGGAAGCGTAACCGTCCTCGATCAGAATGTGGTAGTTCGCGGGCGCGACATGCACCGTGCCGGGGGTGAGCGGGTCCTTGTCCTCGATCTCACAGACTCTCAGATCCGTCGCGTCCTGCAGTAGCTGCACGAGAAGGCGCCCCGTATCCGTGCTCCGGTGCTGGACTACCACTACCGGGAGCCTGAAGTCTTGCGGCAGGTCGCCGAGGAGCTTCGTCAGCGCGGCGAGGCCTCCCCACGATGTGCCGATGGCGATGACCGAGTACGGCATCTACTTCACCTTCCGGAATATCTTTTCGGGCGGAGCGATCTGCTGATACGCGTCTTCATGCGCCATGAAACGGACGGTCTCCTTGCTGCCCAGGATCAGGACTCCGAACATGGCAAGGCTGTCGTAGAACAGCCCGTGCACCTTCGACTGCAGCGTCTTGTCGAAGTAGATGAGGACGTTGCGGCAGAGGATGACGTTGAACTCGCTGAACGATCGGTCAGTGACCAGGTTGTGCTGGGAGAACACCACGTTCTTCGTAAGCGACTGGTCGAAGAGGGCGCCCCCGTATTTCGCGGTGTAGTACTCGGAGAACGACCTCTTTCCGCCCGCCCGGATGTAATTGTCTGTGTATTCCTGCATCCGTTCGAGCGGGAAGATTCCAGCCTTCGCTCTCTGCAGAACGACTTCGTTGATGTCCGTCGCGTAAATGCGCGCCCGATCGTACAGCCCTTCTTCGCGGAGCAGGATCGCCATCGAGTAGACTTCTTCGCCCGTCGAGCACCCCGCGTGCCAGATACGGATGAAGGGGTACGTTCGGAGAAGAGGAATGACGTGCTCGCGGAACGTCTGGTAGAAGTTCGGGTCCCGGAACATCGCGGTCACATTTATGGAGAGATCGAGCAGCAGCTTCTCCATCATCGCCGGCTCGTGCAGCACGCGCTCCTGGAGCGCGCTCACGCTCGAGAGTCCTTCCTCTCCGATCCGCTTCCACAGCCGGCGCCGAATCGAGGCATAGGCGTAGGCGCGGAAATCAAAGCCGTACTGGCGGAAAATCCCCTCCAGCAGCAGCTCGATCTCGATTCTCTCGAGATCGGGCTTGAATGCCGCCCGGTCGGACTCGCCAGCGGTAGGCGCTTCCGCTATCTGTACAGCCACACGCGCAGCAGCGACAACAGCTGCTCGGTATCGACGGGCTTCGTGATGTAGTCCGAAGCGCCCGCCGCAATGCACTTTTCACGATCGCCCTTCATCGCCTTCGCGGTGAGCGCAATGATCGGCAGCGTCTTGAACTGATCCATCGCTCGTATCGCCTTGGTCGTCTCATAGCCATCCATCTCCGGCATCATGACGTCCATGAGCACGACATCAACATTGGGATCCTTCTTCAGCTGCTCGATAGCCTGCTTCCCGTTTTCAGCGAAGCGCACGACCATCCCGTGGTCCTCGAGCATGCTCGTGAGCGAAAAGATGTTGCGCACATCGTCATCGACGACGATGACATTCTTGCCAGTTACGACCGAGTCGGCGTCGTGCAGGTGCTCCAGCATCTTCCGCTTCTGCTCGGGGAGCTTGGCCTCGACGCGGTGCAGGAAGAGAGCGGTTTCATCGAGCAGACGCTCGGGCGACTTCACGTCCTTCACGATGATCGTCTCCGCATACTTCTTGATCTTCGTCTCGTCTTCCCAGCTCAGCTCCTTGCCGGTGTAGATGATGATCGGAAGATCGTGGTTGTCCGGATCTGATTTCACCTTCTCCAGCAAGTCGAATCCGCTCATCTCGCCTGTGTGCAACCCGAGGTCGAGCACCATACAGTCGAAGTGCTTCTCCTGGAGCTTGCCCAGCGCTTCTTCCGCGGAGCCGACCGCGTTGATATCGACATCGTCGTGCGCGATCAGCTCGACGATACTCTGTCGCTGCGCTTCATTGTCCTCGACGACGAGCAGGTTTTTCGGCACGGTGTCGATGAAGGCGGATATCCGAGCGAACGCCGAATCGAGCGCTTCCTTACTCACCGGCTTGGCGAGATACGCAATAGCGCCGGCCTTCAGGCCTTCGCCCCTTTGCTCCACGCCTGAGATGATGTGCACCGGGACGTGCCGCGTCTCGGGATCGTGCTTGAGACGATCGAGCACCTCGAGTCCATCCATTCCCGGCATGTCGATGTCAAGAGTGATCGCATCCGGACGGACCTCCCGCGCGGCCTTGAGGCCGGCCTCGCCGTCCAGCTCGACCACCCCCTTGTAACCCTTGTCGCGCGCCATGTCGAGCAGAACCTTCGCGAAGTTCTGATCGTTCTCGATGACGAGAACGGTGCGGTCCCCTTCCTCGATGTGCTCCCTGTCGTCATCTATGACCGTCTGCGGCACGGCCCGCCGCTCCGGCCGGTACTGGAGCGCGTCGCCCGTTGGCTTCCGCCGCTGGTCGCGACGCACGGTGGCGCGCACGCCGGAGCGCACGGGCCCTTGCCCAGCCTGCGTCCCGCCGCTCCCCCGTTCCCTGCTCGGCGACATGAAGTCGCTCATGACGATCCTATCCCGGTCGGGTCCATCCTGGCGCGGGACGTAGCGCGAGGGAAGGAAGAGCGTGAACGTGCTCCCTTGATTCTCCGAGCTCTCGACACGAATTTCGCCGCCGAGTAGCCGGGCAATCTCCCGGCTGATCGACAGGCCTAGTCCGGTCCCACCGAACTTGCGGTTCGTCGTCCCGTCGGCCTGCTGGAACGCTTCGAAAATCAGGCGTTGCTTGTCCTTCGGAATTCCGATGCCGGTATCCGCGACCGCGAACGCGACGACTTCCAGCGCGGCCTCGAGAGTGGGATTCTGGAATCGCCTGCCCTTTTCCGCGCGTCGAATGGTGAGTGTGACATCTCCTTCCTGCGTGAACTTGAAGGCGTTGGACAGCAGGTTCTTGAGCACCTGCTGCAGGCGGTTGCCATCGACGAAGATCGTCTGCGGAAGATCGGCGTTGAGCTCCACCTGGAAGCCCAATCCCTTCTGTTCCGCCAGCGCGTCGAAGTTGCGTTCGACGAAATCCTTCACCTCCTGGAGGCGCACCTCCGTCGGATTGACGTCCATTTTGCCCGCCTCGACCTTCGACAGATCGAGAACGTCGTTGATCAGATTGAGCAGATCGCTGCCCGAGGTCAGAATGGTCTGCGCAAACTCGACCTGCTTCGGGCTGAGGTTGCCGTCCTTGTTCTCACTGAGGAGACGCGCGAGGATGAGCAGGCTGTTGAGTGGCGTCCGCAGCTCGTGCGACATGTTGGCGAGGAACTCCGACTTGTACTTGGAGCTGAGTGCGAGTTGCTCCGCCTTCTCCTCGAGAGAAAGTCTTGCCGCTTCCACTTCCTCATTCTTCGATTCGACCTTTCGGTTCTGCTCGGCGAGCAGTGAAGCCTTCTCCTCGAGCTCTTCGTTGACCTGCTGCAGCTCCTCCTGCTGGTCCTTGAGCAGCTCCTCGGATGTGCGCAGCGTCGTCGCCTGTGCTTCGAGCTCCGAGTTGGATCTCTTCAGTTCCTCCTGCTGCTTGCGCAGCTCCTCCGACTGACTCTGCAGCTCGAGCGTCAGGCTCTGCGACTGCTCGAGCAGCTCTGCTGTCCTCATGTTGGCGCTGATCATGTTGATCACGACGCCCACACTCTCCGCCAGCTGATCGAGAAAGAGCTGGTGGATCTGACTGAACGGGAGGAAGGACGCGAGTTCGATGACGGCCTTTACTTCTCGTTCGAACAGAACCGGCAGCACGAGGATGTTGCGCGGTGGCGCTTCACCGAGGCCCGAAGTAATGCGGATGTAATCATCCGGGACGTTCGTCAGCAGAATCGGTTTCTTCTCGAGCGCGGCCTGTCCAACCAGTCCTTCGCCGAGGTGGAACCGGTTCCCGACGTGCTTGCGCTCCTTGTAGGCATAGCTCGCGATCAGTTTGAGAATCGGAGTGTTGTTCTCGTCCCCCATGATGTAGAACGTGCCATGGTGCGCGGAGACCAGTGGAGTGAGCTCAGACATAATCAGCTTCGACACCGCCTCGAGGTCCTTCTGTCCCTGCATCATGCGCGAGAACTTCGCGAGGTTCGTCTTCAGCCAGTCCTGCTCGGTGTTCTTCTCGGTCGTAGTCTTCAGGTTCGCGATCATCTGGTTCAGGTTGTTCTTGAGCTCGTCCAGCTCTCCCTGAGCCTCCACCGCGATCTGCCTGCTCAGATCGCCGCGCGTGACTGCCGTGGCCACATCCGCGATTGCGCGCACCTGCACGGTGAGACTGTTTGCCATCGCGTTCACGTTGTCCGTGAGCGCGCGCCACGTTCCCGCGGCCCCCGGCACTTCGGCTTGTCCGCCCAGCTTTCCTTCGGTGCCGACTTCCTTCGCGACACGCGTTACTTCGTCGGCGAACACGCGGAGCGAGTCGACCATCGCGTTCACCGTATTCTTCAGCTCGAGGATCTCTCCCCGCACTTCGACGGTGATCTTGCGCGAGAGATCGCCCTTGGCGACGGCGGTGGTGACGTCGGCGATGTTTCTGATCTGACCGGTGAGGTTCGACGCCATCGCGTTGACGTTGTCGGTCAGGTCCTTCCACGTGCCCGCCACTCCGGGAACGTTCGCCTGTCCGCCGAGTTTTCCTTCAGTACCTACTTCCTTGGCGACGCGGGTTACTTCGTCGGCAAAGGCGCCGAGCTGATCGACCATGGTGTTGATAGTGTCTTTCAGCTCCGCCGTCTCTCCCCTTGCTTCCGCGGTGATCTTTCGATTGAGATCTCCACGCGCGACGGCGGTGGTGACGTCGGCAATGTTTCTCACCTGTCCCGTGAGGTTCGACGCCATGAAGTTCACGTTGTCGGTCAGATCCTTCCAAGTACCACCGACGCCGGGAACTTCCGCCTGTCCGCCGAGCTTTCCTTCAGTACCTACTTCGCGGGCAACGCGGGTTACTTCCGAAGCGAACGCGCTCAGCTGGTCCACCATGATGTTGATGGTGTTCTTCAGCTCGAGGATCTCGCCGCGTGCGTCAGCCGTGATCTTGCGGGAAAGGTCTCCGCGCGCGACCGCTGTCGTAACGTCGGCGATGTTCCTCACCTGGCCGGTGAGGTTCGACGCCATGAAGTTCACGTTGTCGGTCAGGTCCTTCCAGGTGCCCGCCACCTGTGGCACCCGCGCCTGCCCGCCGAGTCGTCCTTCGGTGCCCACTTCGCGGGCGACGCGAGTCACTTCCTCAGCGAAGGTGCTCAGCTGATCGACCATCGTGTTGACGGTGTTCTTCAGCTCGAGGATTTCGCCCTTTACATCGACGGTGATCTTGCGCGAGAGATCACCTTTCGCGACTGCCGTGGTGACGTCAGCGATGTTTCTGATCTGACCGGTGAGGTTCGACGCCATCGCGTTGACGTTGTCGGTGAGGTCCTTCCACGTCCCGCCGACGCCCGCCACCTGCGCCTGACCTCCGAGCTTACCTTCCGTACCGACTTCCTTGGCCACGCGTGTTACTTCAGAGGCGAAACCGCTCAGCTGATCGACCATTGTGTTGATCGTATTCTTCAGCTCGAGAGTCTCGCCGCGCGCCTCGACGGTGATCTTCTGGGAGAGGTCTCCCTTCGCGACCGCAGTGGTGACTGCGGCGATGTTTCTGACCTGGCTGGTGAGGTTTCCTGCCAGCGTGTTGACGTTGTCGGTCAGGTCCTTCCAGGTGCCCGCGACGCCCGGCACTTCAGCCTGGCCGCCGAGCTTGCCCGCGGTTCCTACTTCGCGCGCCACACGGGTGACTTCGTCGGCGAACGAGCCCAGCTGATCGACCATGGTGTTGACAGTGGTGGCGATACGCAGGAATTCACCCTGCACCGACTTGCCGTCGATCTCGAGGACCATCTTCTGGTTCAGATCCCCGTCGGCGACGGCGCTCAGGACGCGCGCAATTTCGGTCGTCGGTGACGCGAGGTCGGTGACGAGCGTGTTGACGGAATCGACCGTCGACCGCCATCCGCCAGTCACCGCACCGATCGAGGCCCGGTCGTTCATCTGGCCCTGTCGGCCGATTGTCTTGCTCACGCGCGACATCTCGTCGCACATCCGCGTGTTGAGCTTGGCAATGCCGTTGAACTCAATAGCGATCTCCGCGAGCAACGGGTCATCGGAAACGGGAAGGCGGACATTGAAATCGCCATCCTTCAGATCGCGCATGGCTGCGAGGAGTCGACGGAGATCGCTCTCACGGATTCTGTCGCCGGCGGCCGGGACGGTCACCTCTTGATCGGCACCTCCCTCACCACTGCCATTTCCATTTCGTTTACCGTTTCTGCCCTTCGCTGCGTTCCGGCTGTTCTTTCGCCGCGAACCTGTTGTGGTAGGCGAGCGCGTCAAACTCTCCTCCGACGTGATCTCTTCGCCTTCGATATTGTCGCCGATTTCCACGACTACTCCTTTGGTATGACTGCTAGAGCCCGCAGGGACGGGCTTCAGATTCCGGGTCGACCCGGGACAAGGTCCGGGGAGGGATCTGCTCTACTGTTCAAAAGTGGGACCGTTCTACGATGAAAAGTGGGACCGTTTCACGAACGGTTTCGACCCCCGTATTTATTCCGTTGGCGGGGTCACTTCAACGGAATCACCGCAGCGGATCTTTCCTTCGGAGAGTACCCGCGCGTAGACTCTGCTCCACCCCGGGTGGAACTTCTGCGAGATACGAACGAATTTGCCGTCAATGAACGACTCCCTGATCGTTTTACACGGGCGCGTGAACGAAGCAACTTCGAGGAGGACTTCTTCCCCGAGGCGAAGACGGGCTCCGGGCACGACGACACCCCAATCGATTCCTTCCACTGTCACGTTCTCGCCTGCGGTGCCGACATCGATCGGGTGACCCTCCGCCTGGAGGGCGTAGATCTTTTCCAGGGAATACACGCAAACCGCCCTCTCCGGTCCACCATGGTGTTTTGTGTCGTTTTGAGCGTCTTCTAAAAGCCCTAATCGCGACACCATCGCGTCAGGAATGCGCCTTTTCGGGACCCCACCACCCGAGACATTTATCGAGGCCAGAATCCCGATTAGATGTTTATCTAACTGGTTGGCATCTCGATCAGTCTCCACCAACACTCCTTGCTACACCGCGGGCGTTGGAACGCGACTCGGTCTTGCCAGGTTTTTCGCTCGCCAGGAAGCTCACCGGGATTCCGCCATTGCGTGTGTTGAATCGTGGCGCGAGGGGCAGCCGAGTCTGCCGGACTAGCGCCGTATCGGATGTGAGAATGCCGACCCTCCAGCATGGCTTGGTTCTTAGCGCCGTACCCAGCCTGGCGTACAGGTTTCGAAGATCCTCGCTCTCTCCGATTCTAATCCCGTATGGTGGATTGGTGAGAATCCAGCCCACCCCGTTTGCAACATCCTCGAGCTCGGCGATTGAGCCCGAGATTGCTTCTATGCGGAATTGAATCGTATCCGCCACCCCCGCCCTCTCGGCATTTCGTCCGGCCGCCTCGATTGCGCCAGCATCCCGATCGCTCCCGCGAATTCTCTCGGTTGAATGCGTCGCTGAGCCCCGCGCATTCTCGAGAATGTCGTTCCAGCGACGTTCATCGAACGTTGGCCAGTTCATGAACTGGAACTTCCGCTGCAAGCCTGGCGCGACGCCGCGCGCTATGAGCGCTGCTTCGATTGGGATTGTCCCCGAACCGCACATAGGATCCAGCAGCGGCTCGCCCCTCCGCCATCCGCTTGCGAGAACCATTGCGGCCGCCAGCGTCTCGCGGAGCGGGGCCTTGCCGATTTCCTGCCTGTAGCCACGCCGGTGCAGCAACTCACCAGAGCTGTCAGCGCTTATCTCCACCTGGTCGTGAACGATGCGCACGATGAACAACTGCGCCTGACACTCAATGACAGGCTTTGTTTCTCCATCGTCAGTTTCATCCGCGTGTTCCGCCTCTTCCGCGTGATCCGCGTCATCCCCTTCGTCGTTGAAGCCGTCGCCGCTTGCCTCGATCACCCGCGAAGCCGATCCCGCAATGGCGGACATTACTCGCTCGGCAACCGCATCAGAATGATAGAGCTTGGATTTCCTGCACGTGA
>JALYKM010000035.1 GCA_030774785.1 Gemmatimonadota bacterium | reverse complement strand
CTCGGAGCCGAAATGCTGGCTTTGGCCGCGGCCGCGACGAGCAGGGAAGCGGCGCACGTTCTGATGCGCGATGCGATCTCGTCGGGACGAGCACTCCTCAAGCTCGAGGAGATCGTGAGCGCCCAGGGTGGCGACAAGGCGGTCGTGCGGGAGCCATCACGCCTACCGAAGGCGCCTCACCGCTCGTCATTCGACGCGAAGCGGGAAGGAGTAGTGGAGTCGGTCGATCCGCGCGCTATTGGTTACGGAATCATCGCCCTCGGCGGCGGCCGCCGGAACATGGAAGATGAGCTCGATCCGTCAGTCGGCTTCGTGATCACTGCAAAGCCGGGTCATCACGTGACGAAAGGCCAGACTCTGGCAACGATCCACGCTCGCAGCAGGGAGGACCTCGATCTGGGCAGATCGACGCTCGAGCGCGCGATCGTAATCGGGGATTCCGCGCTTCCACCGCTGCCGCTCGTCTCGCATCGCGTTACGGCGCGAGGAGTGGAGACGCTAGCCTAGCAGCTCTTCACTGTCGTGGGCCGAACCGCAGCCAGCGGAAGATGAAGCCGCCCAGGACCAGACCGACCAACACCCCCCAGAGCGTGCTCGTCTCGTCGCTGGCGACGAGCGCGTACGACGTGTACTGAAGGGCCACGATCACTGCCGCGATCACGATCAGCACGACGAGGAATGTCGCGGCGTGAAAAGCTCTTCCTTCCGAATTGTCTGGTGGGATTGGGTGGGTCATCGGGGCAAGGTGGCTGGATCGATCATTCCGATCTCTCTCGTGGCCGCTCGACAATGTCGAAGACAAAACCGAACGGATCCTGGAAGTAGGTCGCCTGATCGCCCGCGAACTTCAGCATGCAACCTGCCGCTTCGAGGAACTGCCGCGCCTGGTGGTAATCGTCGACGTCGAACGACGGGATGTACGGGATGAGGCTCGACGCGTCCCGGTTGACGTACAGCCGCAACTCGCCGGTATCGAACTCGAGCTGGTCGAGGCTTCGGCGCACCATTCTGAAACCGAGCACCTTGCCGTAAAAGGCCTCCGCCTGAGCAAGATCCGGGACGTGAATCGCGATCTCTCGATTCGAGCGGAATGTGCGCGGATCAGGGGCAGCGCTCATGCGACGCGCTGGGGATTACTGCAGCGTGGACCATCGTGGCTCAGACTGTCGGGCGCTCTGTGGTAACCCATTTAATGGAGCCTTGACTGCGATGTTGTGATTGGCGGGGCATTTCGCTTTGATCTGCTGGGGTCTAATAATGGGAGCAGGGATCGGCGACGCAATCAGAATCAGCTACTCGAATGTGGCTCCCGCCTCCGCGAGCAAGTCCCTGAGAATCGAGCGGTGACACCTGGTCTCGTCGGCGCAGTAACACCCGACAGAAAAGTTGGTCTGCCGCGAGAGCGCGGCTAGCAGGGAGATCAGCCGGCGTGCCGGCGGTTTCTGCATCTGGCTTCGGTACGCCTTCTCATACCGTCCCCAGCGTTTCGGCGTGAAAGGCTCCGAGAGGGCCCACGAGACCAGATCGGCGCTTGGAGCGAGCTCGGGTATCCAGACGTCGAAATAATCGCCGCTCGCATAGTCTTCCTTCCGCACGCCCCGCGGCGGCCGACGAACGGTCCCGAGGCGGAGTCCTTCATCGGGAGAGCGGGGAGCGCCGAGTCTGACAACGCGGATCGACATTTGAGTGAGGGACGAGCGAGATCCGCGCCGCGAGTCAGTGCTTCAGCAAAGCAAGCAGCTTCTTCGGCGCAGTCATCCTGTACCCGTCGCTCAGCAGCTCCGCGAGCTCCCGCCAATCAACTTTCTCATCGAGCCACACTCCGATCCAGCCGCCTGCCCCCACGTACGGCGGCACGAAGAAGCGGTCCGGCGCGGCTTCCACCATCAGACGCTGGTTCACTGCCGCCGCCTTGCACCAGACAGCGTTTCGTCCGCCGCCGTGATGATTGTTGGCGTGCGCGTACATCGCGAAGATCTTGTTCTTGACGCGGAAGGTGGGCTCGCCCCATGCTTCCACTTCGTGGGCATCGGGGAGCGCCAGGCAGAGCTTGCGCAGCCGGGCGAGGGGATTGGGCGGCATAGCTGAATGGTGTGGCGGGGTCCCGCGAAAATCCAGGAATCCCGACCGTTACTGTCGGCTCGGACTTCGCTTCCCCCTCCAGAGCACACTAAACTTAGGTACTCCGCCGCGCATTCCGGCAACAACGCAGAGGAAACTCCATGTTTCGCGCTCTACGACACGCGTTCTCGACACGTATTGTCGCCCTCACCCTCGTCGCGATGAGTAGCTGCACGCTCGGCACTGACGTGTCAGGACCTGCAGCCGTCATAAGATTCAGCGGCGACGAGCAGACCGCTCCAGTGAATACAACTCTTACCACACCACTGGCCGTGGCAGTCGTGAATCAGGTTCTGGAGCCGCTGCCAAATATCACCGTGACGTGGACGATTATCTCAGGCGGTGGTACGCTCAGCGCAGCGTCGACGCAGACGGACGAGAGCGGAATCGCCTCGGTTACTTACAAGACGGGCGATACAGCGGGACCAGTGGTCATCGAGGCGGAAGTTCGCGGACTTCCGACTGTCGTCTTCAACATCACAGTGACCTAGCAACTCTGTCGCCCCCGTTTCAGGCGGCCGCCTCCACCGCCTGTTGGAGGTGCCGGTGCTGGTGGCGCGCGACAATTACCAGCGCTGAATACGCACTGTACTTCATGCGTCCACCGAAAGAGTGTCGCTGAGCTGGCGCAGCCGCGACTGCGCTGATTTTAGCGAATCAGTTACCGCTCTGAGTTGTTTTTGCACCTTGATCTCCGGATGACTGCCGGTCCGGTGGGACCGCTGCCCGGTTTCCGTTCAGGTATTTGTCGAACCAGTACAGCTGCCAATTCAGGCTCTCGACGAGATGCTTCGGCTCTCCCGTTCTCGTGAGATTGTGATTCTCCCGCGGGAACATCACGATCTCGGCGTTCTTTCCAAGGTGCCTGAGCGCGCGGAACCACTGCTCTCCCTGCTCGAGCGGGACCCGGAAATCGTTGTCCGAGTGCAAAATGAGAATCGGCGTCATCACGTTCTTCGCGTACTTGAGGGGCGAGCGATCCCAGTACAGGTCGAACTTCTCGAAGAGGTCCCCGCCGAAGTCCCGGGTGTGTCCGTACGCGCCGTCGCGCGTTCCCTCGTCGCTGATGAAGTTCACTACCGAGCGTAGCGTCACCGCCGCCTTGAACAGCGACGTGTGTCCGACGATCCAGTTGGTGAGATATCCGCCGTAGCTTCCGCCCGTGACACCCAGTCGCGCGGTGTCGATCCACGGGTTTGCCCCGAGTACCGCTCGAACGCCATTCATCACGTCGATGTAGTCGTTGCCGCCCCACTGGTTGGCGATGCCGCGCTCGAACTTCTGTCCGTATCCCGTCGATCCGCGCGGGTTGGAGAAGAAGACCGCGTACCCTTTCGCTGCCTCGACCTGAAATTCGTTGTACCAGTCCACGCCGTATTGGCCGGCCGGCCCGCCGTGGATGCTCAGGATCATCGGATACTTCGCGCCTGCCTTCCATCCAAGCGGTCTCACCAGGAATCCATCGATCTTCCAACCCTCGGCACCCTTGTACGTCATCCGCTCCACCGAGGCGAGATCGAGCCTCTTCCACAGCTCCCCATTCACGTCGGTGACCTTCTTTTCGGCCTTTCCATCCAGGTTGGCTGAATAGACATCGTCAGGATGCTGGAAGTCGTTCGCGAGATAGACCATGCGCCCGCGCGCGCTGCCGAGGTCGACGGAGCGAACCGCGCGCGGGCCGGACGTGACCGCGGAGACCCCTCCCAGCTGCACGTCGATCCTGTAAAGGTGGTTCTCTCCCCGCGCGACGGTCTCGAAGTACAGAGCGCGCCCGTTGTCGCCCCACTGGAGATTGGTCGGATTCATGTCGAGACCGCTCGCCGCGCGCTTGAATGGGCCGCCGCTTGCCGGGGCGAGAAGAACGGTCGGAGTCGCGTCCTCATCCTCGCTGTTGAGATAAGCGATCGTCCGGCCGTCGGGCGACCACTCCGGCGATGTGTTTCGCCCAGCGGAGGTCGACACCTTGGCGAGAGCGCCTCCGGCGGCAGGGATCGTCCAGACGTCCTTGTTCCTGCTCTCGTCGTACTCCTTTCCGGAGCGGTCGGAGATGAAGGCGATGCGGGTGCCGTCGGGCGACCACCGCGGATCAGTATCGTTCCAGTCGTCGCCACTCGTGATCTGCCGCGCCGAGCCAGTCCCGGCGTCGATGACCCAGAGGTGCGATCTCTTGTCGTCGAACCAGCCGCTGTCGTTGAACTTGTAGCTGATATGCGAATAGTGTCGCACGTCGCTCCGATTCGGCCCGGTGTTCACCGAGTCGCCCGCCCCCGTGCGTACGAGACACACGAAGCGGTCTCCTCTCGGAGACCATGAACAGCTGGAGACTCCGTTGGTGGCGCTGGTGATGCGACGTGGAGTCCCGCCGGCAGACGCGACGGTCCACAACTGAGTCCTGGTCGGCGCCGGCTCCTGTTTTCCGGTCGTGCCGGTACTGTCGACAGACACGCGCCCAGAGGAGAATGCGATCATCCGTCCATCTGGCGACCATCTTGGCGCGCCTGGGGTCCATGCTTCGCCGACGAGCTCGCGTGGCGCGCCGGTCCCGTCCGTCTCAGCGATCCAGATGGACGGAATCCGCCTGTTGCGCGCGCGGTCGATGTGCGAGACCACGTATGCAACCTGCTTTCCGTCGGGCGAGATGCGCGGGTCTGCCGCGAAGTGGTACGAGTAATAGTCCTCGGCGGTTATTCCGCGGCGAGGCTCCTGTTGCTGGGCAGCGGCGGGAATTCCGCTCGTAACGAAGAGCAGTGCTGCGGAAGCAAAGCGGGTGCGCAATTTCATCGATGCGGGGAAAGAAAGTTTGGTGAAAGGAGCGT
The DNA here is from genome assembly GCA_030774785.1 of Gemmatimonadota bacterium. Lineage (GTDB taxonomy): Bacteria > Gemmatimonadota > Gemmatimonadetes > Gemmatimonadales > Gemmatimonadaceae > UBA4720. Next base: position 1,113 of record JALYKM010000035.1, on the reverse strand, counting down.
AGCGACCGAACTAGCTGAATTCGTTCATGCTCATCGAAAGCGGGGTGTCGACGGCGCGAGCACCAGTGTGTCACCAGTGAACTCGAAGCGGGAGCTGCGGAGGGTGTTGGAGTCAGTCCCGACGTAGACCGTGAACGTCCCGGGCTCGACTACCCGCCGCATCTGCTTGTCGTAAAGAGCGAACGAATCAGGTCCGAGCTTGAACGCGATGGTGCGTGTCTCGCCTGGGCGAAGCGTGACGCGCCGAAATGCCTTGAGCGCTCTCACAGGCTCTGCTACGCTCGCGACATCGTCGCGCACGTAGACCTGCACGACCTCGTCGCCCGTTCGGTCGCCCGTGTTATGAACATCCACAGCCACCTCGAGCGAATCCCGACCGCCGATCCTTGCCGACGACAGGTGGAGGTTCGCGTACTCGAACGTCGTGTAGCTCAGCCCGTATCCAAATGGAAAGAGCGGTGTCCACGGCAGATCGAGGTACTTCGACGTGTAGCCATTTGCGGAGTCGGCCGGCCGTCCAGTATTGCGGTGGTTGTAATAGATCGGAATCTGTCCGGTCGCGCGCGGGAAGGTTACGGGAAGCTTTCCGCCAGGGTTGTAGTCCCCAAACAGGACATCGGCCACTGCGTTGCCGTGTTGGTTGCCGAGGAACCAGCTCTCCACCACTGCGGGCGCTTCGCGTACCAACTCCGGAATCGCAAGCGGTCGTCCATTCATCAGCACTGCAACGATTGGCTTGGACTGACCAACCCTCGAAGGCCGCGACGCGCGAATTACCGCGCGGGTGAGATCGAGCTGCGATCCCGGCAGCTCGATAGACGCTCGACTGGATGCCTCGCCCGACATGCCTTCCCGCTCGCCGAGCACCAGGACGATCGCATCGGCCTCTGATGCGGCTCTCCGGGCAGCGACCAATCCCGTCGTATCCGCGGTATCGACTGCGGCGCCGCGGACGTGGATGACGCGCGTCGATGGACCAACCGCCGCGCGGATACCCGCGAGAACGCTGACGGCTTCCTCGGGTCGCCCGTCCGCGGCCCAGCTGCCGAGCGCCGCGCGCGCATCGTCGGCGAGCGATCCGATGACTGCAATCGTGCGTAGATCTTTGCGGAG
>JALYKM010000034.1 GCA_030774785.1 Gemmatimonadota bacterium | reverse complement strand
CGGCAGCCCCAGACCTTCGGTCAACAGCCGAAGCAGCCCCCACCACCTGGCTTCAGCGGGTGTACGGCCAACCCGCCGTCCCAGCAGCGCGGCGGAATTCAGGAGCCATTTGACCTCGGCTCCCGCGACGATGGCAAACTGCCGTGGCGTCATGCATAAATATGTCTAGTTACTAGACATATTTCAAGAGCTAGGTTGTGCGCCCTATCGATTGAGCCAGTACGACACCTTGACGAGAAACGTATTGGCCGGGTGCAGACCGAAGAGGTCGCGCACGTCGCCCCGGAAATCCTCGACCCCCTCTCGCCGAAGGGATCCCTGCCGCCCCTGGTTCCACACCGCGAACAGCGTCGAGCCCGGCTTGTACTCCCAGCGGAAGACGACGTTGGACTGAAGCTGCTTGAAGTTGAAGCCGCCCGGATCGCTCGTGACGGCAGGATTGTTGTACAGAGCGTAGCGGTCGTCGTACGCATCCGCCCTCGGCGTCGCCGACAGCTGGCGCACGTCGCTGTACGTGCCCTTCGAGACGAACGGCTGCAGATACGTCTGGAGCGACACGTCCGGCGTGAACGTGTAGTTGAGGCGCGCCGTCACCGACGTGGTGTGCTGATCGAGGTGCGCGAAGGTGTAATGCAGCCCGGCAGCGTCGGTGAACCTCCCATAAAACTGATTGTCCGAGATGTTATGGGACCAATTGAATATGAGCGCCGAGCTGAATCGGCCCAGAAGCTTGTAGTCGATCTCGGGATTCAGGCTCAACGACGAGCTCCTGCCGCCGTCTCCCCTAAAGTAGTTGAGCCCCATGAAGGGCACGATCGATTTCCGATCGTCGCCCACGATGAAAAGCCACGGAGCGATGTAGCGATCCTGGCGAATCGCGGGCCCGCCCCGCGCTGCCCGGTCGTCGTAGGTCTTGCCGAGCTGACCGATCGTGCCGCCCATGTGCCAACCCCAGTTGTTCTTGAAGGTGATGTGGGTGTTGGTGTTGTACGCCCGCTCCTGCGGCAAGCCGTCGGTCGTCCAGTACTGCCACCAGTTGTTGTTCAACTGAAACCGGTTGTAGAACAGGTGCGGCCTCCGATCGAAGTATCCCATCCAGGTGTTCCACGACACCTGGTCGGCGCGGCGAAGGTAGCCCAGGTCGTTGATCTCGAATCCCGGCGAGCGGCGCTGATACGCGGTCTCGAAATTCAGGTGCTGTCCGGCGATCTTGCCGAACTTGAATTCCTCGGCGTTGCCGCCGAGCACCGTACGGTTCGGGTCGAGCGGGAGGTCGGCGTCGGGACGCTGGTAGTTGTGGACGCCGCTTCTCTGCATGCTGAGAATCGTCGAGGGACTCCCCTGCACGCGGCTCTGGTCGAACGATCCGGCGATCTCGTAGTTGTTCTTGAAAAGGCGGTGCCTGAAATCCAGCGCGGCAGCATAGGCGCTCGACGCAAGGTAAGGAGATGACCATTCGTCGAGTCTCCGATTCACGGCCGTGAGGATCGCGCCGATGGTGCTGCCCCCCTTGCGAAATTCCTGAGTCGCCCGCACGACTGCGAAGTTCGTCGCCGGGTCGTACGTCGTGTCCCCGGGACTCGCCGCTCTCTGCGTTATGGCGTCGAGCACGCCGACCGTCGTACCACTCGGGAATCGGCCAATCAGTTTTCCGGCCCCAAGGATCGTTAACGGCTGCAGGGGAACAGTGTCGCCGTAGATGCCCGCTAGCTCCGGCGTTCGACCGATGCGACGACTATAGAAGAGGTTTTCGCCGCTGCAGTTCACGGAGCTGCAGTTGACGTCCAGGCGAAACAGTCCGCGACCCGCCACGAAGAATGGCCGTCGCTCGTCGAAGAAGGACTCGTAGGCGGAGAGGTTCAGCACCGCCGGATCCGCCTCCACCTGCCCGAAGTCAGGATTAATGGTCGCGTCGAGAGTCAGGTTCGGAGCGATGCGGTATTTCACATCCGCGCCGGCCGTCATGTTCGATCGCTGGGTGAACGCGTTGTTGACGATCCGCGATGCGTTCTTGGTCACGACGTACGGCACCGCCTCGAGCCGGCGAGGTGCTTCGAGATCGTCCAGCCCATGAAGCGATCCGAACTGCGATACGAACCCGGGCTTCGATTGTCTCAGCAGCGGCCAGCTCTCGCGCTCCGAGTATCTATAGATGTCGCGATCGATGGTGATGCCGAAGGTGTGCGTCCGATCCCTGCTGTACCGCATCTGGGAGAGCGGAATACGGTACTCGGCAGTCCAGCCGAGCGAGTCGATTCGGGTCGCGACGTCCCACACCCCGTCCCAGGCAAAGTCTTCGTTCCCGTCGTCAAAAATGGCACCGTCGGTCTTCACACCGGCCGCGTTCACGCCGAACTCATAACCGGTTCGCCGGTCGTGGTAGGAGTCGATGAAGAGCCAGATCATGTCGGACGAGGTGAAGCTGTCGCGGCGCTCGAGGAGCTTGATGATGCTGTCGGGATGGGGATCGAACGCGCGCACGAACACGTACAGGTTCGACGCGTCGTAGGCCACCTTCGCTTCCGTCTTGAAGCGGGACTGCTTTCCCTCGGTGGGCCGCCACTCCTTGAAGGCCGAAATCACGGGGGCTGAGACCCACACCTGATCGCCATCCTTTCCATCGATCACAGGTGCAGCGGCCGCGCGGACGGCGGTCGCGCTGCTATCAGTCGGCGCGGGGACTGGAGGGGACCTGGAGGCGCGCCCATCGGCGCGGGTTGGGACCTGCTGGGTAGCCTGAAGACTCAGTGCGAGTCCCACGAGCGCGGCAATGATCATCGGGCGTTCCGTCCGGAAGGAGGGTGTTTCGGGCTAGCTCCTACCCCTTGGATACCCTATCGCCGCAATTGGTTGGAAGTTTCAACATCCTTGAGGGAAGGACCGTTTAGGGCGCTACCCACGCTATTTCTTCCGCTTCTCGTAGGTTCCGACCAGCTCGACATGGCCGACGAGATGGCCCTCCATCGCTTCCTCGAGCTGCGCCTTAGTGGGGTTCTTTAAGTCCTGAAGCTGGGTGTCGAGCGCATACAGCTTGAAGAAGTAGCGATGTCTGCCGATGGGTGGACACGGGCCACCGTAGGTCTGCTTTTCCCAATCGTTGGTACCGTGCTGTGCGCGACCTGGTAATCCGCTCTTCGCCGCATTCAGGGGCAGCTTCGTCGTGATCGGGGAAATATTGTAGACGACCCAGTGGACGTAGACGTGTTGCGGCTTCGCGGGATCCGGAGCATCCGGATCGTCCATTATCAGTGCCAGGCTTCGCGTACCGCTCGGCGCGTCAGACCACCCCAGGGGCGGCGAGAGATCATCGCCCTCGCAGGTGTACTGGGATGGAATCGATCCGTTTTGACCAAACGCGGGCGAAATGAGCTTGAATGTCATAGAGCCCCGGGCCGAGATGTTTGGAGGAATATGGCCGCGAGAGAGAATCGGGCAAGAGGCGGGAGAGGGACAGCTTAGTGCTGCTTGCCCCCGAATCGTGCGTCTGCTTCGAGATATCCCGACGGAAGCCCGACGTCAGATCCGGAATGCGGTCGATTATGGGGCGGGGAGGCGGTACGTTCGGGGAGCTATACGGGCGGATTTCGTTATCACGACCCCGTGAGGCTAAACGCCGTCAGCTTGAAAGCTGCCAGCTCCCAACTCGTTCAGTTGCCTTTCAAGCCTTAAATCCTACTTGCCCCGTAATGCGACATCAACGGAGTACCCGTCCTTTGCCAGCAGCATCCGGAGCAGCTCGACCGCGCTCTCGTTCGCGTGACGAATCAGCTCGAGCTGTCCACCCGCCGCGGTGAGCTGCGCTCTCGCCTGGCGCTGAATCGCATCCCTGTCTTCGCGCGTGAAAGGGTTCCACAGTCCGCCGCGCTCGTCGTAGGTCTGCATGTCGCGGATCTCTACCGCGATCAGCTTCGCAGGCGGTATGCGAATGGTGATCCGCCTTCTCGCGTGATCGATGATGACGTCAGGGTTGTCGCGCAGGTCGATTCCCGCCAGCAGACGCCCCGTCACAACGACGAGCGAGCGCTTCGTCGAGCCGTACCAGGTATTCTCGTAGACGATGACGTCGCGAACGGTCGCCTCGCTGGAGACGAGCTTCGCTACCGCTTTGATCTGCTCGACGACGACATCGTGGGTGATGTTCGTCTCATTGCGCCCCAGCAGCGTCCCGGGCACCAGCCGGCTGGCGCAATAGCCGAAACCGAGGAGAATGAGCAAAGCAGCTGCGACGAGCAGTGTGCCCGGGCCAAGTATTCGGCGCTTCGGTTCCGGGGGCAACGCGCGTATCTCACCAGTCCTCTCTAAGATCGATCCTCCGGTTCCGGATAATGCTACCGGCTCCCGGGAGCGCCCAGCAAGGCCCATCGCCGGCCTTCATACGTGAGAGCTGACTAGTGAGAGCGCATCTGGCTCGTCGGAGTCGCGTCCTTCAGATGCTTCCACTCTATCAGTGCCATGCGCGCCACCATCTTCTCGAACTCCTCCTCGGGCATGTCCGCGCAGGTCGAACGCAATCGCTCCGCGATGTCGCGTCG
>JALYKM010000033.1 GCA_030774785.1 Gemmatimonadota bacterium | reverse complement strand
GTTGTTCTCGACGTCGTCCAACACGTTGCCGAGCTCGTCGAGGTGGACTGGAGCGCCGTTGCGATAAGCGACTACCATTTGCCTGAACTGTTCCGCGTTCTGAAGCTGGCCGTTCGCCCTGATCGTCGACGCGCGGTTTGTGCCCCAGAGCGTGCCCGTCGGCATGCTGACGTTCTGGGAGGCGATCGATGTCGCCACCTCATCGATGCCGATGCCACGGTTGGCGAGCGATGTCGGATCGAGCTGGACCCGCACGGCATACTTCTGACCACCGAATACCTGCACCTGAGCGATACCCGGAACCATCGAGATGCGCTGCGCCATGAACGTTGTGCCGTACTCGTCGAGCTGTGAGAGCCTCATCGTCTTCGACGTGAGCGCGAAATACAGAATGGGCTGGTCGGCCGGATTCACCTTGCGATACGATGGCGGGAGAATCCCGAGCGGAAGGCTCCGAAGCGTCTGTGAGATCGCGGCCTGAACGTCGGCCGCGGCGGCATCAATGTTCCGGTCGAGCGAGAACTGAATCGTGATCGAGGTCGATCCCAGCTGGCTCGATGAGGTCATGTTGTCGATGCCGGCGATCGTCGAGAACTGCTTCTCGAGTGGCGTCGCCACCGAGGAGGCCATCGTCTCCGGGCTGGCCCCCGAAAGATTCGCGTTGACCTGAACCGTCGGGAAATCGACCGATGGGAGATCGCTGACCGGAAGTCTGCCGTACGCTGCTCCACCGAAGAACAGAATTCCGATCATGACCAGCGCCGTCATCACGGGCCGGCGGATGAAAAGCGCAGTCATCGGACTACCCCCTTGATCGAGACCTTGGACCCTGCAACGAGTCGCGACTGGCCATCCACTATCACCCGCTCACCCTCCCTCAATCCGCTCGCGATGACCGCAACGGAGTCGACCGTGCGCGCTACCTGCACCGGGCGCTGCCGGGCCGTTCCCGCGCTGTCGATCGTGAATACGTAAGTTCCCTGCTGCCCCGTCAAAACCGCGGGACCGGGCAACGTGAGTGCGTTGGGATCGACGTACAGTTGGAGCGCGACGTTCACATACTGGCCTGGCCAGAGCGTCCCTTCCGGATTCGTGAATCTGGCTTTGAGCAGAACGGTTCCGGTCGTTGAATCGACGTTGTTGTCCACGAAGGCGAGCGTCCCATCGAGCGGTAGGCCCGTGCCCTCGGAAGCAATCGCGCTCACGCGCAGTGCGTTGCCGCCGCGATAATATCTCTGGATGTCGGGAAACTGACTCTGCGGCACCGCGAACCGAACGAGAATCGGCTGGATCTGGTTGATCACAACGAGTGGTGGCTGGCTGGTGGTTCTCACCAGGTTTCCCTGTCGCACGAGAAGGCTGCCCGTTCGGCCGGAGATAGGTGCGCGAATGGTGGTGTTGGCGACATCGAGCGCTGCTCTGGAAACGGCGGCGCGGTCCGCTGCGACTGTCGCGGCAGCGGATGCGGCGGTGGCCTCAGCCTGGTCAGCCTGCGAGCCGGTTACGTATCCCTCCTTGATGAGCGCTGCGTAGCGAGCAGCATCGCGCCGAGCGTTTGCCGCCATCGCTTCGTCCCGCGCCAGCTGCGCGCGCGCCTGCTCGAGCGCCGCTACATAGGGGCGCGGGTCGATCTGAAACAGTATCTGGCCCGTCTGTACGTTCGCGCCTTCAGAGAACGTGACCCTGTTGAGGATCCCGTTCACCTGGGCCTCAACGGCCACCGTTTGCATTGGCTCAGCCACGCCGTTCGCCGTGACGACATATGGAATCGTCGCGCGCTTTACAGTCGTGACGCTGACGGGGACTGTAGGCTGACGAGGGGGATCCGACTTCGAGCAAGCAGCAATAACGCAGAGTGTAAGAGCAGCCCCGAAAGCCGAAGATTTGCGCGTGCTCATGGGCGAATCGGGTTTGGAATTGGACGCGGCACTGAATCCTGGGAAAATGAGAATGGGGTGTCGCCGCGAACGCCAAGCACTCCCGCGTCACGTGCGAGTTGCGCGAGCGACGTGTACCATTGCCACCGGGACTGTACCTGCTGCGCCCTCGCGTTGGCGAGGGCAGTTTGCGCCGTCAGCAGGTCGATGATGCTGCCCACGCCTTCGCGGTACCGGCCCGCCGCAACCTGGACCGATTGCTGAGCGCTGACCAGAAGGTCGTCCGCGGTCGCGACACGCTGCTGCGCCGTTTGCAGCGCGTAGTAGGAAACGAATACCTGAGTGATAACCTGCTGCCGTGTCTGGTCTGCGAATGCAGAAGCCGCGTCAGCTTGCGCCCGTGCCGCCGCGACGTCGTACTGATGTGAGAAGCCATTGAAAATCGGAATCGCCACTCCAAGTGACACACTGTAAGAAGGGCCGGCGAATACCTGCGGGCTCGAGAACGTGCGGGCCGCGTTGCTGCCGAGCGTGAATTCGGGGAGCTCGGCGGATCGCGCGACCCGCACCTGTGCCCCAGCCGCCGCAGCCTGTGCGCGCGCGGCGGCGAGGTCGGGCCGGTTGCGAAGCGCGTCGTTGATGACGCTGTCCACGCTTTGGGTAATCATTCCCACAGGAATTACGGTTGGCAGAGGCTCGAGCTCGAAAGGAAGATTCGCCGGCAATCCGAGGGCTGATGCGAGTGACCCGCGAGCCGCCTGAAGGCTCCCCTGAATCGTCTCGAGATTGAGCTGCTCCTGGGAGAGCGCGGTGCGAGCCTGCAGCACATCGGCGATCGTTGCCAGCCCCACCTTATTTCGCTGCTGCGCCGCGGTGAGATTGGCTTGTGCCTCGGCGATCGCCGAGCGCTCCGCGCTCAGTAATGCGGAGGTGGCCATGTAGGTGAAGTAAGCAACTTCCGCCTGCAGAACCGTGTTCTGCAGTGTCGCGTTGTGTGCCAGGTTCGCGGCGAAGAGACTCTGCCGCGCTGTCTCAACGGATCCCGATCTCCCGCCAAAGTCGAGCAACAGATAGTTGAGCGCTATTGACGGGCCGTACTCCGTGCGCTTTCCGCCGGGACGCTGCAACGTGGCGGGAGATTGAATACGCGAGAGGCTCCCAGCTCCATTGACCGTCGGATAGTAGGAGCCGCGCGCAGAGCCGAAGAGACTCGCGGCGGACCTGGCCTGCGCCCACGACGCACGCGTCGCCGGATTGTTGCGCAGCGCCAAGTCGACCACATCTACGAGCGAAAGCTGTCGAATCCGCTCCTGGAGATCGAGCGGTACGGCCACGGCGACTGCGGGAATCACTACAGGCTCCGGCTTGATCGCTCCCACCGGCGTCTTCCACGGAACACTGGGAGAGGGAGACGCACCAGCTACGCCGCTGACTCGAGGCGGGTTACCACAAGACGCAACGCCAAGGATCAAGGGCAGAGAAATCGCTTGGAGAATTCTGGTTGTGTGAGACATTATTCCCAATACGCCGTCCACAGCTGTTCTGCTGGCCTCGAGTAAAGGTTCTGTGGGGGGCCTGGTTGCACTACATTTGGCGTTTCGTATCGATCTTCAGGAGCCAATGACGAAGTATAAGTTCGCGAAAGTCCCGCCGCGCGGAGAGGGGATCGGCTTCAAGGACGGCGTTCTTGCGGTACCCGACAATCCCATCATTCCGTTCGTCGAAGGCGATGGGACCGGACCGGACATCTGGCGCGCATCCGTGCGCGTCTTCGACGCCGCGGTCGATCATGCGTACGAGGGCCAGCGGCGAGTCGCCTGGATGGAAGTGTTTGCGGGCGAGAAATCGTTCAAGCAATTCCAGGATTGGCTGCCGCAGGAAACCATCGACGCGATGCAGGAATTCCGTGTGTCGATCAAGGGCCCCCTCACGACTCCCGTCGGCGGTGGAATTCGCTCGCTCAACGTGACGCTCCGTCAGGTTCTCGATCTTTACGGCTGCATTCGGCCCGTCCGTTACTTCGAGGGCGTTGGCGCGCCCGTGAAGGAGCCGGAGAAAGTGAACGTCGTGATCTTTCGTGAAAACACCGAAGACGTCTACGCCGGGATAGAATGGAAAGCGGGATCACCGGAAGCGGAGAAGCTCGGGGCCTATCTTCGCAAGGAGTTCAAGAGCGAGATTCGGGAAAACTCCGCGCTCGGCGTGAAGCCGATGTCCGAGTTCGGGTCCAAGCGGCTCGTCGAGATGGCAATCCGGTACGCGATCGCCAAGTGCAAGGAATCCGTGACGCTGGTGCACAAGGGCAACATCATGAAGTTTACAGAGGGAGCATTCCGCGACTGGGGCTACGAGGTTGCGCGCGAGAAGTTCCCGGAAGACACCTGCACCGAGGCCGAGCTGGGGAAGGGCGGACCGACGGCGCGCGCCGATGCGATCGTGATGCGGGACCGCATCGCCGACTCGATGTTCCAGCAGCTCCTGCTGCGGCCGTCGGAATACTCGGTGATCGCGACACCCAATCTCAATGGCGATTATCTCTCCGACGCCGCCGCGGCACAGGTCGGCGGGCTGGGCATTGCACCCGGAGGCAACGTTGGGGACGGCGTAGCCGTATTCGAGGCTACGCATGGAACCGCGCCCAAGTACGCGAATCTCGACAAGATCAATCCCGGCAGCGTCATTCTCTCCGGCGTGATGATGTTCGAGTACATGGGCTGGAATGAACCAGCCTCGCTGATCATCAAAGGGATGGAGAACGCCATCAAATCGAAGCGCGTCACCTACGATCTCGCGCGCCAGATGCCCGGCGCGACTGAAGTCTCGACGTCCGCATTTGGCGACCAGGTAATCGCCGGGATGAAGAGCTAACTAGTGCTCTCCGTCAGCATAAACTCGGTGAATCCGGCGGAAGTCGGCACCGCTTTGCTCGTTATCGCGCTCGTTGAAAATCCGACGCTCGCCGGAATCGCCGGACTCGACAGTGCCACACAGGGCGCGCTTTCCCGTATGATCGAGATGAAGGATTTCCGCGGCTCGAGGGACGAGATGCTCCATCTCACCGGGGTCGCGAAGGGTCCGCGGCGCCTGCTGCTCGTCGGCATGGGGGCGGTCACAGATCGTCGAGCCGCGTTGAGGCGTGCGGCAACACTCGCTGCCCGCAATGCGCAGCGACTCGGGGTCGGGGAAATGGTGTGGTACTCCGGGCAGATTTCACCTGAAGAGACGGAAGCGATTACCGTCGGCTTGACTGCGGGCGCGTGGGAGTATTCAGATCTCAAGTCCCCAGTGCCCGAAGCCGAACGCAAGAAGCCGCTCGAGAAAGCAGTGATCCTGACCACCAACACCGACGACAGCCGCCGCGGCCTGGCGAACGGACAGGCGATCGGCGCCGGCCAGAGTCTCGCGCGTCGGCTCGCGATGATGCCGGGGAATCTCTGCACGCCCGAATATCTCGCGCAGACCGCCGCCGACATAGCCAAGCGCCATGGAATGGGAATCACCGTTCTCGGCCGCCGGGAGATGGAAGCGGAGAAGATGGGATCTTTCCTCGCCGTCGCTCAGGGAACGCCGCAGGATCCAAAACTCATTGCGCTGGAGTACAAGGGCGGGAAGCCCAACGCCAAGCCGGTGATTTTCGTCGGCAAAGGCCTCTGCTTCGACAGCGGCGGCATCTCCATCAAGCCCGCGCAGGGAATGGAGTTCATGAAGTTCGACATGTGCGGCGCCGCCGGAGTGCTCGGCACGTTCGAGGCCCTTGGGCAGATGAAGCCCGAGGTAAACGTCGTCGGCATCGTCGGCGCGACGACCAACATGCCCTCCGGCACTTCAATGAATCCAGGCGACGTCGTCAAGGCGCAAAACGGAAAGTCGATCGAGATCATCAACACCGATGCGGAAGGACGTCTCGTTCTGGCCGACTGTCTCTCCTACGCCAAGCGCTTCGAGCCCGACGTAGTGATCGACGCAGCGACGCTTACCGGCGCCTGCGTGATCGCGCTGGGTCACAGCGCCAGTGGTGTGTTCTCCACTGATGACGCGCTGATCGCGGAAATACTGGCGGCGGGAAAACGCGCGGGCGAGCCAGGCTGGCCTCTTCCCCTATGGGACGAGTACAAGGACCTCATCAAATCCGACGTCGCCGACGTCAAGAATTCGGGGGGCAGGCCGGCTGGGGCCGTCACCGCCGCCATGTTTCTCAAGGAATTCGCCGAGGGCTATCCGTGGGCGCACCTCGACATCGCCGGCACTGCGTACTCGGAGACCGACCTGGTTACCATTCCAAAGGGACCGACCGGAGTGCCTACGGGTATGTTCATCGAATTCGTTCGCGGGAGAGTTCGCTGAGCAGGACATCCGGGCCCTGGTGCAGCCCAGCCCGCCTCGGCCTTGTGGCCGGGGCGCTTTTTTACGCGGCCGCGATTTCCGCTCGCGCGCAGGTCGTACCGCCGCCGGCCAGTGAAGTGCCGATTCCGGTCAAACCGAAAACGGATACCACGCCTGACAGCCTGCGCGTGAAGCGGGATTCGATCAAGGCGCCCATTGGCAGATTTGCCGACCCCGCGACCTACGAGATTGGCCCGCAATACGAATGGAATCGAGCGCAGCTTTTCGCGACTGGTGCGCTCACCGTTGCGGATCTCCTCGATCGAATTCCCGGAGTCACCACGTTCAGGTCCGGCTGGCTCGCTACTCCGCAGACCGCGACGTTTAACGCCGATTTCCGCAGGGTGCGCGTTTTCTACGACGGTGTCGAGATAGACGCTCTCGACAATACCACAGGCGGTTTGCTGGACCTCTCGACGGTTCAGCTCTGGGCGCTCGAGCATCTGACGATCGAGCGGAGCGCGAGCGAGCTGCGCCTTTACATGCGGAGCTGGCGCGTCGACAACACCGACCCGTACACGCGAGTCGACATCGCGACCGGAAACGAAGACACAAATCTCTATCGCGGCTTCTACGGGAAGCGCTTCGATAACGGCGGCGTGCTGCAATTCGCTGGACAGCAATACGGAGTCACCAGCAGTCGCTTCGCGGGAAGCGGCGATGGGCTCTCGCTCGTAAGCCGCATCGGAATTGCCCGGAAAGGCTGGAGCATCGACGGATTCGTCAATCGCAACCACGCGACTCGGGGCGTTCAGGGTCCCGCGCAGGGAAGACCACCCATCCTCTCTCTCGATGCGACGCACACCAACGCCTACCTCCGCGCGGCAGTCGGCGGAGTGAACAGTGGCCCGTGGGCACAGATGACCGTTGCATCCCTGAGCTTCAAGGGTACGACCGGGCCGGACAGGAGTGTCACCGCCACCAGTCAGCCCGACACCACCGAGCGAAGGAATTCCGAGACGCAGTACAATCTGAGCGCGGGTTACACCCGAGGTCCGGCGCGTCTGGAAGTGCAGGAGAGGCTCCGGGCACTGAGCGGAACAAGCTACAACTCGGTCTCCGGCCGCCTCGATTTCGTGACTGCGGTCGGAGTACTAAGCGGATTTGTCGAGCACGATGGATTCCGGAAGCTGACCAGCGCGGATGCTGGCATTCGCTTACAGCCACTCTCGTTCATCGCGGTGGCCGGCTCGATCGCCCAATCCGTTCCAAGCTCTGGAACGGGATCGGTCCCCAGCGCTACGTCGGCGCGCGGAGAGGTTGCTCTCAAGGTGTTCGGGCCGTGGGTATCGGTAGGGATGATCAGTACCGACAAGACTCAGGGGGTGGCCCCGGTTGTCTACGACACTCTCTTCCTGCCAGCCGCTCCGGCCCGTACCAGCGCGGGAACGGCATCTATCCGTGGAGCGCTTGGTCGTGGATTCGGCATCGACGCGTGGATTACACGATGGGAGCAGACGTGGCCCTACCAGCCACAGTACCAGAGCCGATCGGAGCTTAGCTTCGCCAACAACTTCATCAAGCGATTCCCCAGAGGGGACTTCGAGTTGCGGGCAGCGGGAATCTATGAGTATCGTGGACACACGATCTTTCCGCTGAGCGCCGGGGATGTTCGGACCGCACCCGCCAAGACGCTGTCGGGGCTGCTCGAGATCCGGATCATGCGCGCCGTCGTGAGCTACCAACAGCGAAATATCCTCGCCTACCAATACCAGGTCATCCCGGGATTCGAGATGCCGCGAGTCCTCGCGATCTACGGTGTCAGATGGGACTTCTGGAATTGACAAACTCATTGTCGCATCGTAGGATAGCCCACTTCACATGATATCCAGCATGACCGGATTCGGCGCCGCCGACGGTGCGATCGGCGAAGCGCGGGCGAGCGTCGAGATCAGGACCGTCAACCATCGGTTCTTCAGCCCGAATCTCAAGCTTCCCTCGGCGTTCGCTCGCTGGGAAGGCGAGATACGGGAGCTGCTTCGCCAGAAGATTGCTCGCGGCCACGTGACACTGACCGCGCGCGTCGATCGCGAGACGGCGATCGGACCGGTCATAGACGAGGCGCGGCTCGCGCACTACGCCGCGACACTGAAAGAACTTCAAAAAAAACTTGCGCTGGGTGGTGAAGTGGACCTGGCGACGGTCCTTCGACTCCCGGACGTCATCACGGCGCCGAGCGATGAGGTTGATCCGGCGGCTGGCCACGCATTCGCCGGCATTGTAAGCAAGGCGATCGACAACCTGGTCGCAATGCGAAGGGCGGAAGGCACCCAACTATCGGCATTTCTGCTCGACCGGCTCCAAGCGGTAGAAGACCGGCTCGGGCGGATAGAAAAGCGCGCCCCGATTCGCCTACGGGAGCAGCACGAGCGCGTCAAGCGCACCGTTGGCGAGCTGATAGGCGGAGCGGGCGCAGATCCGCAACGCATCGCCCAGGAAGTGGCGATACTCGCCGACAAGCTCGACATCGCCGAGGAGCTGGACAGATTCAGGTCTCACCTCAGCGCGTTCGGGGACACGGTCCGCTCAACCACGACCGAGCCGGTAGGAAAGCGCCTCGGCTTCATTCTCCAGGAAATGGTCCGGGAGGCGAATACGATCGGCAGCAAAGCCAGCGATGCACCGATTCTCGAGGACGTGATCGCCACGAAGGAAGAGCTGGAGCGGATTCGCGAACAGGTAGAGAACCTCGAGTAATGGTCTTTCCAATCATCCTGTCTTCGCCCTCCGGGGGAGGAAAGACGACGATTGCTCATAAGCTGCTGGCGGTCAGGCGGGACGTCGGATACTCGGTGTCGTGCACCACGCGGCCTGCCCGCGAGGGTGAAGTACATGGGCGCGACTACCATTTTCGCTCGCTCAAGGACTTCAAGCGCGGTCAGGCCGCCGGCGAGTTCGCCGAGTCAGCCGAGGTCCATGGGCATCTCTACGGAACGCTGCGGGCCGAAGTCGAGCGGGTGTTGTCCTCTGGAAAGCACGTAATCATGGATATCGACGTCCAGGGTGCCCGCCAGTTCGCTGCCGCTTTCCCCGACTCGGTGCTCATCTTCATTTTGCCGCCCTCCGCCGAGGAATTGATCGCCAGGCTCGAGGCGCGGGGTACGGAAGACTCGAAATCGCTGATTCGTCGATTCAGAAGTGCCAAAGACGAGTTAAAGGCGATAGATTTGTACCCATACGTCGTGGTCAACGACGAAGTGGATTCGGCCGTCGCGGCGATCTCCAGCATTATCGAGGCAGAAGGATTGAAGCGCTCCCGCGACGGAGCACTCGATGCGCGGGTCAGAGACCTCATGACAGGGATTCAGCGCGCCATCGATCATTATTCAGCGAGGTAGTAATGCAGGTTTTCATTCCGACCGAAGTCGCGAAGCACGCGACCAACAAGTATCTGGGAGTTCTGGTCGCCGCCAAGTACGCGCGCGTCCTCAATGAATTTCCCCGCGACCGCTCGGCGGCGGGCGAAAAGAAGCTCACGACGCGCGCTCTCGAGGAGCTCACCGAGGGCGAAGTCGGGTATCGCGTCATTCCACGCCGCCGCACGGAGTAGTTACCGCGCGTCCTTTTTCGGGCAGCCGCATCCTCCTCGGTGTCACCGGGGGCATCGCCAGCTACAAGTCAGTGTGGCTGGCGCGTTTGCTTACACAGGCGGGCGCTGAAGTGGATGTGGTAATGACTCGCGCCGCGCGGGAATTCGTCGGGGCGATCACATTCGAAGCGGTTACGGGGCGGCCGGTGCACACGGAGATATTCGGGCCGGGACACGCTCTCGATCACATCAGGCTCGCGCGCGAAACGAACGTCATCGTCGTTGCGCCGGCCACCGCCGATTTCGTTGGCCGCGCCGCGCATGGTCTGGCCGACGATCTACTGACAGCGTGTCTTCTTGCCGCGCAATCGAAGGTCCTTCTGGTTCCGGCGATGAACGATCGAATGTGGTCACACGCCCAGACGAAGCGAAACGTCGCGCAGGCGCGTTCGCTGGGCTACGAGATCCTCGAGCCGGTAGAGGGCCCATTGGCGGTAGGCGAGGGAAGCGGACCGGGACGCATGCCCGAGCCCGAAGAGATCATGAGCCACATCGGACGGCTGCTCGAGGGCGACTCGTCTCTCGCCGGCAGGAAAGTCGTCGTCACCGCTGGAGCTACGCGAGAGCCGATCGATCCCGTGAGATTCATCTCCAATCACAGCAGCGGAAAGATGGGAGTCGCCATAGCTCGGGCCGCCTGGCGCCGGGGCGCGGATGTTACACTGATCGCCGGGCATGTCGACGTGCCGCTTCCGGCCGAGATAATCACGCTCAAAGCAGAGACGGTGCAAGCGATGTCACGCTCCGTAGCCGAAGCTCTTCCCACTGCCGACGTTCTCATAATGGCGGCGGCGCCCGCCGATTTCCGTCCGGTCGCGGAAGCGCGGGAAAAGATCAAGAAAGGCCGCGCTGCTCCGAAGATCGAGCTCGAGCAAACCGAGGACATCCTCAAGTCGACGATCTCGAAGCGGAAGAAAAAGAGCCTGATCGTTGGCTTTGCGCTCGAGACGAGTGATGGAATCAGGAATGCGCGCGAAAAGCTCAAAGCGAAAGATCTCGATATGGTGGTGCTGAACGACCCAAAGGAGCCGGGCGCGGGCTTCGGGGTTGACACGAATCGGGTGACGGTCATCACCCGCGACGGGAAACAGGAAGAGCTCGAGCTAATGTCAAAGGCCGATCTCGCAGAGATTCTTCTCGATCGCGTCGAAGAGGCGCTGAATGGACGCTAGGGATCTCCTCCGCCGCTACCTCGAGCAGCGCCGCGAGCTGGGTGAGTCGGAGCTCGTGCTCGATGGATTGCACGTCGAGGATGTCATGCGGCTGCTCGGCGCGGCCGGAAAGTCCGCGACTCGGACGCAACCCCGCAGGAGCATCCGCGAGCTTGCTCCATCGCCAGCTCAGGACTGGCGCTCATCGCTTCGCGATGCTGGCGTGAATGTTGACGCGCCATCTCCCGCTTCAACGGCTTTCACTGAAACTACAATCGCGTCATCAGCGCCTACAGTCGAAATCCCGGACGACATGGCATTCAAGAAGGGCATCGTCGTAGCGCCCGACGAGGCGGAGCTGATACCAAGCGCAATCGACAAGCTTCGCTCTCTCGAGGAAATCGCGGAAAAAGTCCGCAAGTGTACCCGCTGCACCCTCTATGAGACGGCGACGAAGGCCGTTCCTGGCGAAGGCAGTCCGAAGGCGGAGCTGGTCTGCGTCGGCGAGGCTCCGGGCGCCAAGGAGGACGAGACCGGCCGTCCATTCGTTGGGCAGGCGGGACAGCTCCTCACCAAAATCCTGGCAGCGATCGATCTGACGAGAGAACAGGTATTTATTTGTAACGTCCTCAAGCACCGCCCTCCGGGAAATCGGAATCCGCGCCCCGAAGAGGTTGAAGCGTGCAGTCCGTACCTGATCAGGCAGCTCGAGCTCATCAAACCAAAAGTAATCGTGGCTTTCGGAACTTTTGCGGCACAAACGCTATTGCAAACCAAGGCCCCGTTAGGACAACTTCGTGGGCTCGTCCACCGGTATCATGGCATACCGCTGATCGTCACCTATCACCCCGCCGCGCTGCTACGCAATCCGGCCTGGAAACGCCCCACTTGGCAAGATGTCAAGCTCGCCCGTAGAATTCTCGATAGCCCCTCCGGTTCGTGACCCGTACAAGGATCGACGGCCGCCGTACTCCGAAGATGCGGAGCAGGCGGTGTTGTCGGCCATGCTCATGGATCCGGACGCGATCCTTCGCGCCACCGAGTTCCTCGACGACACGATGTTCTATCGCGAGGGTCACCGGCGGATCTTTCGCGCGATGGTCGCGCTATCCGAGCGCGGTGATGTAGTAGATCCGCTCACGCTCTCCGAGGAGCTGTCCCGTTCAGGCTCCCTCGAGTCGAGTGGCGGCAAGGATTACATCGGCTTTCTGGTCGACGCGGTTCCTACCGCGGCAAACGTCGAGTACCACGCCAAAATCGTTCGCGAGAAGGCGCTGCGCCGGCGCCTGATCGAAGTCTCGACGGCAATCGTCGCCGAAGCGTTCGAATCAGCCGCTCCAGCGACGGAGCTGCTGGACGAGGCGGAGCACAAGATCTTCGAGGTGAACCAGAGCCGCGGCTCCGAAGGCTTCATGCGCATCAAGGAGCTGCTCTGGCCGACGATGGAGCGCATCGAGGAGATCCAGCGCGGCAGCGGATCGATTACGGGCGTGGCCAGCGGCTTCAAGGACTTGGACGAGCTGACGGCAGGTTTCCAACCGTCGGATCTCATCATCGTCGCCGGGCGTCCCTCTATGGGAAAAACAGCATTCGTCCTCAACATCGCGCAGAATGCCGCCCTCGACAACAATGTGCCGGTCGCGTTCTTCTCGCTCGAGATGAGCAAGGAGCAGCTCGTCCAGCGCCTGCTCACGTCGGAGGGTCGCGTCGACGCTCAGCGCCTTCGCAAAGGCAAACTGCACGACGAAGAGTTCGTTCGGCTCGGCCGTGCCGCCGGCATTCTGAGCCACGCTCCCATCTGGATTGATGACACGCCCACCATGACCCTGCTCGAGATGCGGTCCAAGGCACGGCGTCTCAAGATGGAGAACAACATCGGGATGGTCGTTATCGACTATCTCCAGCTGATGCAGGGGCCCACAAATACCGAGAGCCGGCAGCAGGAGATCAGCTACATCTCGCGCTCGCTCAAGGCGCTCTCGCGCGAGCTGCGTGTTCCCGTAGTCGCTCTCTCGCAGTTGTCACGCGCGCCCGAACAGCGCACCGGCGAGAACAAGCGCCCGCAACTCTCCGACCTTCGCGAATCGGGCGCTATCGAGCAGGACGCTGATCTGGTCATGTTCATCTACCGGCAGGAAGTGTACGACGGTCCCACCGACAAGGACGGCAACTCGCTCGAGGGACGTGCCGAGATCATCGTCGGCAAGCAGCGCAACGGACCAACGGGCTTCGTGAATCTGTATTTCAACAAGACCTACACGCGCTTCGAGAATCTCTCGCCCCGCCTAGCGCCGCAGTGAGTCCGAAAGCAAAAACAGTATACCGCTGCACCAACTGCGGCGCCGATCACCCGAAGTGGGCCGGTCGCTGCGACGTGTGCGAGGAATGGAATTCGCTCGTCGAAGAGATGGCAACTTCACGGGCTTCAGCTACGGCGTCGGGTCGTCGTGTCGCCGGTCAAAAGTCGATGGCCGAGGGCGGAAGCGTGGCCCCGACTCCGCGGCTCCGCGATGTGAAAAGCTCCCAGGGCCGGCGTCTCAAGACTGGAATCAAGGAGTTCGATTTTGTGCTTGGCGGCGGTATAGTGCCGGGCTCAATGGTCCTCGTCGGCGGCGAGCCGGGCATCGGAAAATCCACGCTTCTGCTTCAAGTCGCGGGGAAACTCGAGGAGCTGGGCCACTCGACCTTGTACGTCTCCGGCGAAGAATCCGCGCTCCAGGTGAAGCTTCGCGCCGAACGATTGCACGGGTCGGCGGAAAACGTTTCGCTCCTCAATGAGACGTTGCTCGAGACGATCCTCGCCACTGCCGGATCGCGGCAGCTGGATGCGATCGTTGTGGACTCGATACAGACGGTGTTTACAAGCGATCTGGAGGGTGCGCCTGGCAACGTCGGTCAGGTACGAGAGTGCGCCGCACGATTGATGCGCTTCGCGAAGGAAACCGAGACTACGGTGTTCGCGGTCGGACACGTCACGAAGGGAGGCGGCATCGCGGGACCGAAGACGCTGGAGCACATCGTCGACACTGTCCTTTATTTCGAAGGCGAAGGAATGCTCGAGCACCGCATCCTTCGGGCGACGAAGAACCGCTTCGGCAGCGTCGATGAGATCGGCGTCTTCCGCATGACGGAAGAAGGGCTCATTGCCGTCGAGAATCCTTCCGAGCTCTTCCTCGGTGATCGGCTGAACAATTCCTCCGGCAGCGCGGTGACGGCGCTGCTGGAGGGCTCTCGCCCTGTTCTGATCGAGATCCAGGGTCTTGCGGCGAAGGCGGGGTACGGGACTCCCCAACGCGTGAGCACTGGGTACGACGCGAGGCGGCTCGCTCTGCTTCTGGCTGTGCTCGACAAGCGGGCAGGCCTATCTTTCTCGCAACTCGATGTCTTCCTGAACGTCGTCGGAGGAGTGCGGATGCAGGAGCCGGCTGGCGATCTCGCGGTGGCGAGCGCGCTCGCGTCGAGCGTCTACGACCGCCCGGTCGCCAACTCCTCCATTTTCCTCGGCGAGGTGGGACTCGGCGGCGAGATCCGGCCGGTGTCGCAGGCAGAGCGGAGACTCGGCGAGGCGGCGAAGATGGGGATGACGACCGCCTACATGGCGGAGCGGGGAATACCAAAGCGGGGACTGCGCGGCATCGAGGTCGTTGGTGTCCGGACGATCAACGATCTTTTCCGGCAGCTTTTCCACGCGTAAATGAAGCGCGACGTCGGTGTGGTCATCGTCGCCGCGGGAAGCGGCTCGCGCACCGGATCGAAAGAGCTGAAGCAGTTCCGGTGGGTCGCGGGCAAGCCGATGCTCCTCCACAGCATTCAGACCTTCCAGGCTCGGCTCGATGTCGCGATGGTCGTTTGCGTGTTGCCGCGAGAGCACGTTGGCGATCCACCTCCCTGGATCTTTCAGAGTGACGCCGATCGTCTACTCCTCTCAGTCGGAGGCCGGCACCGCAGCGAGTCCGTCGCGAACGGACTCGAGGATCTTCCCAGCGAGTGCGAGATCGTCGTCATTCACGACGGGGCGCGTCCCCTCGTGTCGAGCGAAACGGTCGCGCGCGTCATTGAGGAGGCGCGGAAAGGAAACGGCGCGGTGGCCGCGCTTCCCCTGACCGATACCCTCAAGCGCGTCGATTCTGCTGGCAAGGTCGTCGTCACGGTAGACCGGTTCGGGCTCTGGCGTGCACAGACCCCACAGGCTTTTCCGCGGAAGGTCATCGAGCGCGCTCACCGGGAAGCGCGAGAAGCTGATCGGATAGCGACCGACGATGCTGCTCTATGCGAGCAGATCGGACTGTCAGTCGTCGTCGTGCGTGGCAGTGAGCGCGCGCTCAAGATCACCGAGGAGAGTGATTTCGCGTTGGCGGAGGCGCTGAGTATCTTGCGCGAATGAAACCGCAGTCGATGGTCGTGCCGTTCTGGTCGGCTCAGGAAGTCGAGGCCGCCATCAACGGAACGCTCGCCCATCTTGCCGCGGGAAAGGTGCTCGCGTACCCGACCGAGACGGTCTACGGATTCGGAGGCGGCGTGGACGAGCGCTCGGTTGAGCAGCTGGTGAATCTCAAGAGCCGGGCGCCGGGGAAACCCTTCCTGCTGCTCGTCGCTGCAAGCGAGATGATCACGCGCCTTGGGCTTCACCTGACCGGATATGCTTCGACGTTCGCCGCTCGCTTCTGGCCGGGACCACTCACCCTGGTGCTGCCAGGCGGCGAGAAGCGCGTGCCCGACAGGCTTCGTGGTCCCGAAGGAGGAGTCGCCGTTCGCTGGACGCCGCAACGCTCGCTGGCTCGACTCATTCGCGCGCACGGTGATCCGATAACGTCCACCAGCGCGAACAGGCCGGGTGTTCCTCCAGCGACAGGCGCTGATCAGATCGTAGCGCAGTGGAGCGAGGCGATAGCGCGCGGGACGCTGCGCGTTCTCGACGGCGGACGACTAAAGGACTCGCAGCCATCGACGGTAGTCGACTGCACGGGTCGACTGCCGAGAGTGATACGGCCTGGCGCGATATCCGCCGCCAGCTTGAGGGAGAGCGTCCCGGACCTCGTCGGCGATGCTTGAGAGATGAACCTTCTTTTTGTTTGTAGCGGGAACACCTGCCGGAGCGCCCTCGCGGAAGCGCTCGCGCGCAAGATCGCCGCTCGCCGCGGAATTGACGATCTCAACGTCTCGAGCGCAGGCACCAATGCCTGGGACAACGCGCCCGCGACCGACGAGGCGCTGCTCGTTGGAATGGAACGGGACCTCGACCTCACGGCTCATCGAGCAAGAAACCTCACTTCCGCCATAATCTCGGAGGCCGATCTCATTTTCGTCATGACACCGGGCCACCTCGAGCCGGTAAAGCAACTGGGCGGTCGGGGGAAAGCACACGTCATCGACGAGTACGCATCCGGCTCCGCCAACCAGGGAATAAGCGATCCATATGGCGGCGATCTCGAGACGTATCGCCACACCGCGGATTTGCTGGAGCAGGAGCTCGAGAAGCTCTTTGACAGACTCGCCAGCTGAAAGGACGCTGTGTTGATGGAATATCCAGGACGGCTGGTTCTGCTCGGAAATCCCGTCAGTCATTCACTCTCGCCGACATTTCAGAACGCTGCGCTCCGGGCTGCAAAGGTCCCTCTCGTGTACGAGGCGCTGGACGTGGGTGAGCCGCAGCTCCGACCATTGTTGCGGGATCTCAAGAAAGTCTCCGCGGCCGGAAACGTGACCATTCCGCACAAGGTTGCCGTGCATGCGAGCTGCGACCAACTGACGGATCTCGCGACTCGCGTGGGAGCCGTGAACACGTTCTGGTTCGAGTCCGGGCGCCTTCATGGCGACAATACGGATGTCGGTGGTTTCGACGCGGCCGCCCGCGCCCTCCTCGGTGGCGAGCCGTCGGGGGCGCGCATCCTACTGTTGGGAGCCGGTGGCGCTGCCGCTGCCGTCCTTGCTGCAGTCGAGGCGTGGGCCAATGCAACAGTTTCGATAGTCGCCCGGAATGCCGAGAGAGCTGAAGCGCTGGCTCGACGTTTTCCCGATGTCGCGCGAGTCGAAATGAGCGTAAAGCGCGCCGTCGCGGACGCGACATTGGTCGTGAACGCAACTCCGATCGGCCAGCAGAATGACGAGCACCCTGTTGATGTTTCGATAATCTCGAGGTCGACGGCGGTAATGGACCTGGTTTACAGGCGAGGGGGCACGCCCTGGGTTAAGGCGGCCCGCGACCGAGGCAATCGGGCGGCCGATGGCCTGACGATGTTGCTCGAGCAGGGGGCGCTTTCCTTTCAACGATGGTTCGGAATCGATCCCGATCGGGAGGCGATGCGGCAGTCGCTGCGGTAAGCGCGCGGCATTGGCGAGTATCGATTCGCGGCCGGCTCTCGGGAGCGCTGGATCTCCTGCTCCCCCGCGTCTGTGTCTCGTGCGATCAGCTCCTGTCGCACAGCGAAACCGGGCTCGTGTGCACTCTCTGCTGGTCGCGGCTGCGTCGGCTGCCTTCGCCGCAGTGTGGGCGGTGCGGCCACCCTCTCCCCTCGGGATCCTGCGGATGGTGCGATCTCCTTCCTCCGTTCGTCCGCGCGGCGAGATCCCTGTGCTGGATGCCGGGCGAGCCGGCGTCGAGCATCGTTCACGCGCTCAAGTACGGCGGCTGGTCGCGGGTCGCCGACGAGATGGCTGAGCGGATGAGTCGCCTCTCGTGGCCGAAGGATGTTGTCGACGAGCGTACCGCGCTCGTACCGATCCCGCTGGCATCAGCGAGAAAACGAGAGCGTGGCTATAATCAGAGTGCGCTGATCGCTGCTGGCCTTTCGAAGCGATGGCGCATTCCCGTATGGGGAAACTTGGTCGTCCGATCGCGTGAAACCCGGTCTCAGACGCGGTTGACACCGGAACAGCGACTGGGCAACGTTGCAGGCTCGTTTCAAATCGACTGCCGGAATCTCGATGCGCTACAGGGCGCACACGTGATGATCGTCGATGACGTGGTGACGACGGCGGCGACGCTGAACGCGTGCGCGAAGGTGCTGTACGATGGACGCGCGCGGATAATCAGTTACGTGACTTTTGGCCGGGCCCGTGCAAGCGGTGACAGGCTTTAACCGAATGGAGCTCGGGGAATGGCGACTAGGATAGGGATCAACGGGTTCGGCAGGATCGGGCGTCAGGTCGTCCGCGCGGCGAAGAATCAGGGCGTCGCCGATCTGGACTTCGTGGCGGTAAACGATCTCACCGATACCCGGACGTTGGCGCACCTCTTCAAGTACGACTCGGTGCACGGCACGTATCAGGGAGATGTCGAAGCGGGGACGGATTCGATCATAATCGATGGCGACGAGATAAAGATCTTGTTTCAGAAGGATCCCGCCGCGCTCCCGTGGAAAGACCTCGGCGTCGACATCGTGCTGGAATCGACTGGCCGCTTCACCGACGCGAGCGCCGCACGCAAACACATCGATGCAGGTGCCAAGAAGGTGGTGATCTCGGCGCCCGCCAAGGGCGAGGACATCACCATCGTCATGGGTGTCAACAGCGACAAGTACGATTCCTCGAAGCATACGATCGTGTCCAACGCTTCGTGCACGACGAACTGCCTGGTGCCGATGGTGAAGGTGATTCGCGATACCTTCGGCTTCCGTCACGGGTCCATGGTAACGATTCACAGCTACACCAACGACCAGCAGATCCTCGACCTCCCGCACAAGGACCTGCGCCGCGCGCGGGCCGCAGCGCTTTCGATGATTCCCACCACGACCGGAGCAGCGAAGGCGACATCGCTCGTGATACCCGAGGTGAAAGGGAAGATCGACGGCAGCTCGATTCGAGTTCCGACTCCCGACGTTTCGTATACTATTCTGACGGTGGAAATCGAAAAGGCCGGTGCGACCAAGGATTCCGTCAATGAGGCGTTCCGGAAAGCCGCGGACGGACCGCTTCAGGGAATCATCCGCTACACCGAAGAGGAGCTGGTCTCGGTCGACTTCATCGGTGACCCGGCATCGTGCATCCTCGATGCGAAGACGACCAACGTCATCGATGGGACGCTCGTCACCGTACAGGGATGGTACGACAACGAGTGGGGATACGCGTCGCGCTGCGTCGACATGCTGCGCTTCATGGGGTCGCGCCTCTAGACCGAGCCGGATCATGCGAAAGAAAACCGTCCGCGATCTCAGTGATGCGCAGATGCGCGGCAAGCGGGCCCTCGTCCGCGTCGATTTCAACGTACCGCTGGATGATGAGGGGCAGATCACCGACGACACGCGCATCCGTGCGGCGCTTCCCACGATCGAGCTGCTGCTCGAGCGTGGCTCGCGGCCCGTGATCCTTTCGCACCTTGGCCGGCCCAAAGGCAAGCCGGAGCAGAAGTACTCGCTCCAGCCGGTATCGAAGCGATTGGGAGAGCTTACCGGTTGCCGCGTGATCTTCGTCGAGTCCACCGACTCCGACGAGGCATTGCAGGCGAGCATGAGCTCCAAGGAGGGCGAGCTTCTGCTGCTGGAGAACACGCGCTTCCTTGGGGGAGAGGAAAAAAACGATCCCCGCCTGTCCAGGGCTCTCGCGGAGTTGGGCGATTTCTTCGTCAACGACGCGTTCGGCGCAGCGCACAGGGCGCACGCATCGACAGTGGGCGTTGCTGAACATCTCCGCCCCGCGGTGGCCGGACTCCTGATGCAGAGCGAGCTCGACTATCTCGGTGGCGCACTCGGCGATCCGAAGCGGCCGTTCATCGCCATACTCGGCGGCGCGAAGATCTCGGGTAAGATCGATGTCATCGACCAATTGCTGCCGAAGGTCGATGGGCTGCTCATTGGCGGCGCCATGGCTTGCACATTCTACAAAGCGATGGCCCTGGAGACGGGGAAGTCGCTGGTCGAAGAAGACCGAGTTCCGATGGCGAAGGACCTGCTCGCTCGCGGGCGTATGCGGCTTACGTTGCCGCATGATGCAATGGTCGCTCCTTCGCTGGACCGTGCGCGGGAAGCCAAGGCTGTTCCGCGCAATGCAATTCCCAGGGGCGAGGCGATGTTCGACATCGGTCCCCAAAGCGCTGCCTCGTACTCGCGCGCCATCGCAACGGCAAAGACAATCGTCTGGAACGGACCGATGGGCGTATTCGAGACGCCACCCTTCGACGCAGGTACGCGCGCAATCGCTGAGGCGATGGCGAAGGCGACGGCAAACGGCTCCACTACGATTGTGGGCGGTGGAGATTCGGCAGCCGCTGTCAGCGAGGCGGGCCTCCAGAAAAAAATGAGTCACGTCTCGACCGGAGGCGGAGCGTCGCTCGAATTTCTGGAAGGGAAGAAGCTGCCCGGAGTGGAAGTACTCGACGAGGCGGTCCAGTGAAGCGTCCGCTCCTCGCGGCCAACTGGAAGATGAACAACGGCCCGACGGCGGCGAAGGCGTTCATGGACGCGTTTCTCGCCGGCTACGCTCCGCGCAGCGATCGCACGATCATCATCTTTCCACCCGCCGTCGCATTGATGACGGTCGCGACCGCTGCCGCCGAGCGCGGCGATGTGCTGGCTGGAATCCAGAACATCCACTGGGCAGAGAAGGGAGCGTTCACCGGTGAGATATCCGCGCCAATGGCGAAGGAGGCCGGCGCGCGCGTGGTGCTGGTCGGACACTCGGAACGTCGGCACGTGTTTGGTGAGACGGACGCGCAATGCGCGAAGAAATGTCTGGCGGCGTCGCGCGCGAGGCTGACTTTCATGCTTTGCGTCGGCGAGACGATCGATCAGCGGGAAGCGGGCGAAACGGAGCGCCTCGTTAGGCGCCAGTTGCGGGAAGGCCTCTCGCAGACGCCAAATCTCCTTTCTGCCGATTTCCTTCTCGCTTACGAGCCGGTGTGGGCGATCGGAACCGGCCTCACCGCTTCAGCCGGCGACGCGTCGGCGATTCATACCGTGCTTCGCACCGAGCTGGGCCAGATGATCGGTACGCGCGGCGACGAGATTCCGATACTTTACGGCGGGAGTGTCAACTCGTCGAACGCGGCGAGCCTTCTCGCCGCGCCGGAGATAGACGGACTCCTGGTCGGAGGCGCGAGCGTGGAGGCTTCATCGTGGCTCACGATCGCGCAGACTGTCACCGGTCATTAGAAGTGTCACCCAGACTTGACTGACTTCTCTCTCCCGCTGATATTGAAAGGCTACGCTGAACTTTAATTCTATCAATGCTTTACACGTTTCTTCTCACCCTGCTCGTCATAGACTGCGTCGTTGTGATCCTCGCCATTCTGCTACAGAGCGGGAAGGGTGGTGGCCTCGCTGCAAGCTTTGGCGGAGCGAGCTCGTCTCCTGATGCACTGATCGGGATTCGGCAAGCCGGAAATCTTCTCACCACCGTGAGCTGGTGGGGCGGTGGAATCTTCCTGGGGCTCTGCTTCATCCTTCAGCTGATGTCGACGCACACGTCGGCACCTCGCTCCGTCCTCGAGAAGGGCCTGGGTACCCAACCAACCAACGTCGCGCCTCCTCCGACATCGGCTCCCGCCGTTCCCCTCGAGCCGGCGCCGACGACTACATCGCCAAGCACGACGGCGCCAGCCGGGACACCGGCTACCAAACCTCCAGCTACCAAACCTCCAGCTACCACTCCGAAGCGGTAAGTTGGCGGCCGAAACTCGAATCACTGAGCCAGGGTTCCTCCTCCTTGAGGACGGAACCCTTTTTCGTGGCCGGATCGCGGGCTCGTCGACAAGCGCGCTGCTGCCCGCCGTGGCCGAGGTTGTTTTCACGACCAACATGACGGGGTATCAGGAGGTCTTCACCGATCCTTCCTATCGCGGTCAGATCGTCGTCATGACCGCGCCCCAGATCGGCAACTACGGCATCAACTCCGAAGATCCTGAATCGAGCGGGGCACAGGTCGCGGGTGTGGTCGTTCGAGAGCTCTCCGGAACCTATTCGAATTGGCGCGCTACGGGCGGTCTGGGCGGTTGGCTTGCTGCGGCTCAAGTCCCGATAATTCAAGACGTTGACACCAGGCGCCTCACCCGGCACTTGAGATCTGTCGGAGTGATGCGGGGAGTGATCGGCGCAGGCGAGCAACCCGACGAGGCAAGCTTGGCGGCGCTCGAAGCTTGTCCTTCGATGGAAGGTCTCGATCTCGCCTCGCGTGTCTCCACGCGCGAGCGCTATAGCTGGGGCGACCCTCGGGCGCGCCACCACGTTGTGGCTTACGACTACGGAATCAAACGCAACATCCTGCGACTCTTTGTGGAGAACGATTGCCGGGTGACTGTGGTGCCGGCGGACACGTCGGCGGAAGCGGCATTGGCGGAGGATCCCGACGGAATCTTTCTGTCAAACGGTCCCGGTGATCCCGACGCGGTCACCTATGCCCCCGAGATCATTCGCACGCTGACTGGCGGAGGAATCCCGACCTTCGGCATCTGCCTCGGCCACCAGCTTCTCGGTCTGACATTTGGCGGGTCGACCGCGAAGATGCCATACGGCCATCGGGGTGGAAATCATCCGGTGAAGGAAGTCGAAACGGGTCGAGTGCTCATCACCTCGCAGAACCACGGTTTCGCAGTCGAGGGCGATGAGCGATCGGTCAAGGGCGCCAGCGAGCTTGAGGTCACTCACGTCAACCTCAATGACGGGACTATCGAGGGGCTCCGGCACCGCGAGTTGCCGGTCTTCGCGGTCCAGTATCACCCTGAGGCGGCGCCCGGGCCCCACGATGCGCGCCCGCTCTTTCAGGAGTTCCTGAGCGCGCTGAGAGGGGCTGTCAGGTAGCGCGAAGCTCGCTTGACAGCATGTCAGTAAAGCCATAACTTCAAAGCACTTACGCTTATTCAGCGCGCCTCCATTCGGAGTTTTCCAATGACCAAAGCCGACCTCGTCGAGCGTGTCACGGCCCAGATTTCACGCACTGCCGGGCCGATGATATCCAAGAAGGATTGCGCTCGCGTCGTCGACGCTTTTCTCGAGGCGATCAAGGAGTCGCTCCAGACCCAGGAGAACATCGAGGTCAGGGGCTTCGGGACTTTCAAGATCCGCAATCGCAAAACGCGCATGGCGCGCAATCCGCGCACCGGCTCTCCGGTTGAGGTCTCCGCCCGACCGGTCCCTGTGTTCAAGCCTTCAAAGGAGCTGCGAGCTCTCGTCGCTGGCGTCGACATGTCGCAGATGTCGGAAGCGTAACGACTTAGCTCGACCCAAGGGAGGGCGCACGTGTCCACTGTGACGGTGCAGCTGTTCGCTTCATATGCCGAGAGCTTCGGCCGCCCTACTCTCGATGTCCCACTCAAATCCGGCAGCACGGTCGCGGATCTCCTCGACAAACTGCGCTTGCTACCCGGCGCTTCGATCCTTCCGGATTCTCCACGGGTAGCGGTGAATCGAAAGTTCGCCACCCATGATCAGCTCGTTGATGCGCGGGACGAGATCGCGCTGATCCCACCTGTGGCCGGCGGGTGAGCCGATGATACGCGTGGGGCTCGTTACTCGCGCGATCGATCCGGCGGCAATCATCGCCAGCATCGCATCCACCGGTTACGGAGCGATCTCGCTTTTTGCGGGAACGGTGCGCGACACGAGCGACGGCCGCGGTGTAAGTGCCATCGATTACTCCGCTTACACCTCCATGGCCGAAGCCGAGCTCGAGCGGATCGTCGCCGAGGCAGCGGACCGCTTTGGTGTCACGTCGCTGATAGTAGAGCATAGAATAGGGGTGCTTTCTCTCGGAGAGACCAGCGTGGCGATCGCCGCCGCGCACGCGCATCGCGCGCCGGCGTTCGATTGCACCCGCTACGTAATCGAAGAGATCAAGAAGCGTGTCCCCATTTGGAAGATGGAGCACTACATCGATGGAACGCGCGAGTGGGTGGACCCCACGAACGCGAGCGGAGTAACCACAGAGTGAGTATCACATTGCGCGACGGCTTCGGTCGGAGCATCGAATATCTCCGCATCTCCGTCACTGACCGCTGCAACTTCCGTTGTCTCTACTGCATGCCGCTGTCGGGACTCGATTGGCTGCCGAAATCGGAGATTCTCTCGTACGAAGAAATCGCGCGGGTCGTGAGCCAGCTCGCTCCGCTCGGCTTGCGCCGTCTCCGCATTACTGGAGGCGAGCCGACGTTGCGTCCGGATCTCGAGTTGCTCATTGGAATGTTGCGGGCGATCCCGGAGATT
Source organism: Gemmatimonadota bacterium (assembly GCA_030774785.1). GTDB lineage: Bacteria > Gemmatimonadota > Gemmatimonadetes > Gemmatimonadales > Gemmatimonadaceae > UBA4720. The sequence goes on along the minus strand of JALYKM010000033.1, from coordinate 14,051 downwards.
GAGGACATTTCCCTCTCGACCAACGGCGTTCGGCTGCCCGCGCTTGCTCAGACTTTCGCGCATACCGGACTCGATCGCGTCAACATGAGCGCTGATTCGCTCCGTCCCGATCGGATCAAGGCCATCTCGAGGAGAAACACCGACTTTGACCCCATCGCTGCAGCCATGGCTGCGGAAGACGCGGGCCTGTCGCCGATCAAGATCAACGTGGTCGTGATGCGCGGCATAAACGACGACGAAGTTTGCGATTTTGCGCGACTCACACTCGAGCATGAGTGGCACGTCCGGTTCATCGAGCTGATGCCGGTAGGCGAAATGCGCGAGCTCACCTGGGACCACGTGGTGCCGAGCGATGAGATCCTTCGTCGACTGGAGGCCGTGGCGCCGCTCGTGCCCGCGGCTGGTCCACCGAGAGGCAACGGCCCCGCGCGCTACTTTCGTTTTACCGGCGCCAGTGGGACCGTCGGCGTCATCACACCGATGTCGCACACCTACTGCGGGAGCTGCAACCGGGTGAGGCTCACGGCCGACGGCCGGCTTCGCACCTGTCTCTTCGGCGAAGAGGAGACCGATCTCCGCACTCCTCTTCGCGAAGGACTGCCTCTCGAGCCGTTTTTCCGCAGCGCGCTCGCGTCGAAGCCGGAGGAGCATCATCTCCTTCAGATGAGCGTCGGCGGTCTCCGCGCGCTGTCGCAAGTTGGAGGCTGAGCAAAGAGATCCTCGCGTTCGTCTTCGACGGACCAGCGACCCGCGAGCTCCAATTGCTCACTGTGCCGCACTCGGATAGCTTTCGCGCACTGACTCTCCACATCTAGCAAGAGATAATGGTCAACAAGATTACGGTGGTTGGCGCCGGCAACGTTGGCGCGACTACCGCGCAGCGAATCGCCGAGAAGGAGCTGGCGCGCACGGTCGTGATGGTGGACGTGCAGGAGGGAATCCCTCAGGGCAAGGCTCTCGACCAATGGCAGTCGGCTCCGATTGAAGGCTTCGACTCGCGCGTCATCGGAACCAACGGGTACGAAGAGACGCGCGACTCCGAAATCATCGTCATCACTGCCGGGATTGCGAGAAAACCCGGAATGTCGCGCGACGATCTTCTCAACACCAACGCCGGAATCGTCAAGGAGGTCTCTGAGCAGATCAAATCGACGTCCCCCAACGCGATCCTGATCGTCGTGTCGAATCCGCTGGACGTGATGTCGTACGTCGCCATGAAGGTCACCGGCTTCCCGCGGCATCGCGTACTCGGGATGGCAGGGGTGCTCGACACGGCGCGGTATCGCGCCTTTCTCGCCGAGGCGCTCGATGTATCCGTGCGTGACATTCAGGCGATGGTTCTCGGAGGACACGGCGACACGATGGTGCCCTTGATCTCTTACACCTCCGTGAGCGGGATTCCGATCACGCAGCTCATGCCGCAGACGAAGCTCAACGCGATCGTAGAGCGGACGCGAGCCGGTGGCGCGGAGATCGTGAAGCACCTCAAGACGGGCTCGGCCTATTACGCGCCATCTTCGGCCGCGGTCCAGATGTGCGAGTCGATAGTGCTGGACCAGAAGCGGATCCTGCCGTGTGCTGCCTGGCTCGAGGGCGAGTACGGCATGTCGGGACTTTTCCTTGGCGTGCCATGCAAGCTCGGCCGCGGAGGCCTGGAGAAAATCATCGAGGTGGACCTCACCCGAGGGGAGCGCGATGCCCTGGCGAAGAGCGCGGATGCGGTCCGCGAGCCGATGGGCGCGGTAAAGCTCTAACACGCCGATGGGCAGGCTTCGCGCCTTCTACGCCTCCATGGTCGGCAAGAAAGTCGTCATGGGAGTGACCGGTCTGATCGGCATCGGGTTCGTCATCCTGCACTCGTTAGGAAATCTGCTCGTATTTCGTGGACCCGAGGCGATCAACTCGTACTCGCACTTCCTGAAGAGCAGCGGCGAGCTGCTCTGGACGCTCCGCATTGTTCTGATTGTCGCCGTCGTACTGCACGTGATCGCGGCCGTGGAGCTCACGCGGCAAAGCCGGGCGGCGCGTCCAATCGGGTACAGCAGGCGCGAATCACAAGTCGCGACGATCGCGTCGCGTACGATGCGATGGGGCGGTGCGCTCCTTCTCGTTTTCATCGTGCTGCACATCCTTCACTTCACGACCGGAACGATCAGGCCCGCTGGAGTGTTCACGCGCGAAGACGTGTATGCAAACGTGGTCGCTAGCTTTCGCATTTGGTGGGTCTCGCTCATCTATGTGGTGGCGATGATCGCACTCGGATTGCACCTGTTCCACGGCGCGTGGAGCTCGGTCAGAAGCATCGGCGTCAGCCCTCCGTCGCCCCAGCCACTGAACAGAAAAATCTCTGGCGTGATCGCCATCCTCGTGTGGGCTGCCTTCACCGCGATCCCCGTTGCTGTGTTCTTCGGAATCGCTCGATGACTGTGCACCTGGACGCCCAGATTCCGGCCGGACCGCTCGCCCAGAAGTGGGACAAGCACCGCTTCGAGATGAAGCTGGTGAGCCCCGCGAATAAGCGGAAATACACCATCGTCGTGGTTGGCTCCGGTCTCGCTGGCGGAGCCGCGGCAGCCACGATGGCCGAGCTCGGCTACAATGTCAAGTGCTTCTGCTTCCAGGATTCGCCGCGCCGGGCGCACAGCATTGCCGCGCAGGGCGGAATCAACGCCGCGAAGAACTACCAGAACGACGGTGACAGCGTGTACCGCCTTTTCTACGATACGATCAAGGGCGGCGACTTCCGCGCGCGTGAAGGAAATGTCTACAGACTCGCCGAGCTGAGCGTCAACATCATCGACCAGTGCGTCGCGCAGGGAGTTCCCTTCGCCCGGGAATACGGCGGGCTTCTCGCTAACAGGTCATTCGGCGGAGCGCAGGTATCGCGAACTTTCTACGCACGCGGTCAAACCGGACAACAACTCCTCCTTGGAGCATACCAGGCGCTGGAACGGCAGATTGCGGTCGGCAGCGTCACGATGTATCCCCGAACCGAGATGCTCGATCTCGTGGTAATCGATGGTAAGGCTCGCGGCATCGTCACCCGCAATCTCGTCACGGGCACCGTCGAGTCGCACGCCGCCGACGCCGTAGTTCTCGCGACGGGCGGTTACGGAAATGTCTTCTATCTCTCTACGAACGCGCAGGGTTCGAACGCTACGGCGATCTGGCGTGCCTACAAGCGGGGCGCCGCGTTCGCGAACCCCTGCTTTACGCAGATCCACCCAACCTGCATTCCGGTCAGCGGGGAGCATCAATCGAAGCTCACCCTGATGAGCGAGTCGCTGAGAAACGATGGACGTGTGTGGGTGCCGAAGAAGCCGGGCGACAAGCGCGATCCGCGGCAGATTCCTGAAGCTGAGCGCGACTACTTCCTGGAGAGGAAGTATCCGAGCTTCGGGAATCTAGCCCCGCGTGACGTCGCGTCCCGCGCCGCCAAGGAAGTCTGCGACGAGGGCAAGGGAGTCGGTGAATCCGGGCTCGGCGTGTACCTCGACTTTGCTGATGCGATCAAACGGCTCGGAAGCGATGTGATCAGGGAGCGCTACGGCAATTTGTTCGAGATGTACCAGCGCATCACCGACGAGAATCCCTACGAGGTGCCGATGCGAATCTATCCGGCCGTTCATTACACGATGGGCGGGCTCTGGGTGGACTACGACCTGATGAGCACGATCGACGGGTTGCACGTCGCTGGAGAGGCGAATTTCTCCGACCATGGCGCGAATCGGCTGGGTGCCAGCGCGCTGATGCAGGGACTGGCCGACGGGTACTTCATCATCCCGAACACCATTGGCCACTACCTGTCGAGCCACAAGCCAGGGAAGGTCGATGCCTCGCACGTCGCTTTTCGCGACGCAGAGACTGCCGTGGGAGAGCGGACCAAGACCCTTATCTCGATTCGCGGCAAGCGCACGGTTGCGTCCTTTCACCGCGAGCTCGGGAAACTGATGTGGGATTATTGCGGGATGTCGCGCAACGAGGCTGGACTGAAGCTCGCCCTGCGAAGAATTCCAGCGCTGCGTGCGGAGTTCTGGCGTGAGGTGCGCGTTCCTGGAACCGGTATCGAGCTGAATCAGTCCCTCGAGAGGGCCGGCCGGGTAGCCGATTTCCTGGAGCTCGGGGAGCTGATGTGCCTCGATGCGCTGCATCGGACCGAGTCGTGCGGCGGGCACTTTCGCGAGGAGAGCCAGGCTCCTGACGGCGAAGCATTGCGCGATGACGCCAACTTCTCATACGTCGCCGCCTGGGAATATGCCGGCGAGGGCCAGAGCCCGATTCTCAACAAGGAGCCCCTCGTGTTCGAGAACGTGAAGCTCTCGAGGCGGACTTACAAGTAATGAATCTCACTTTGCACGTGTGGCGGCAGGCGGGGCCCCACGCAAAGGGGCGACTGGTGGTGTACGAAGCGGAGGACATCAGTCCGGACATGTCGTTCCTCGAGATGCTCGACGTCGTCAACGAGCGGCTCACTGAGCGAGGCGAGGTGCCGATCGCGTTCGATCACGATTGCCGGGAGGGCATCTGCGGCATGTGCGGCCTGATGATCAATGGGGTGGCTCATGGTCCGATGAAGGGAACCGCGACCTGCCAGCTTCACATGAGAAGCTTCAGGGATCACGACACGATCTACATCGAGCCCTGGCGTGCGCGAGCTTTTCCGGTGATCAGGGATCTAACCGTCGATCGATCGGCGCTGGACCGAATCATACAGGCAGGTGGATTCATCACGGCGGCAACCGGCGGAGCCCAGGACGCCAACACCGTCCTGATTCCGAAAGAGAGCGTCGACGACGCGATGGATGCGGCTGCCTGCATCGGATGCGGGGCGTGCGTCGCGGCCTGTCCCAACGCTTCGGCCTCGCTGTTTGCCGCGGCGAAGATCACGCACCTCGGGCTTCTCCCCCAAGGTCAGCCGGAACGATACCGCCGCGCTCTCGGTATGGTCGAGCAAATGGATCTGGAAAACTTTGGAAGCTGTACGCTCCATGGCGAATGTCAGGAGGCGTGCCCAAAGGAGATCAGCATCGACACCATCACCCGGATGAATCGCGACTTCATCAGAGCGCGCTTGCTTGGGACTCGTCCGTAAGGCTGGCCTGTTTGGTGCATTTCCGGACTGGTAAGTATTCAGCCGGAGCAGGTCATGGAACCATCGCCCCCTCGTGGCCGAGCGAAGAGCACGGCCAATGATCCCAAGAGTGAAGCCGCCATTGGCGGCGCTGACGCCGTAAACGATACGCCCGGCATCGCGCGACATGGCGCGACACCGGGATCTCCTTTCAAAGTCGTTGCTCCGCGAGAGAGATCCTCGGGAGGCAATAAGCTGGTTTGGCTCGCGCTGATCGTCGCGCTGGGAATCCTGCTCGCCTACGCGGCCGGCGTGCTGCAATAGTCTCTCTAGATCTTCGGAATGTGCTCCGGGTCGAGATGTCGGCGCTCGATCTCGCGCTGCAGGCGGGTCTTCTCACTGTTCTTCTCAGCCTCGTCGTGTTGCTGCCGCTGTTCGAACAGCCGGTGCGCTGCGTTGTGATGAGCGAGGTTCTTCCGAGGCTCGAGTCCGTTTTCTGAGTTTTCCGGCGGGGTGCCGTTGCCGGTCTTGAGTTGTTCGAGAAACTTGCTGTGGGTCTTTGATCCGTGCTGTCCCTCTGCATGATCCTGGGGGCCTTTCTGTACGCCGTCACGATTCTGCATCAGCCTTGCTTCCTCCCGATTACGGTCAGTTCTTAAGATACTCGGCAAGCTGGGGGCCAGACTAAAGCTTGGGCAAGGTCACGCCTTGCTGCCCCTGGTATTTACCCTTCTTGTCCTTGTACGACACTTCAGGTTCCTCTTCGCCTTTGAAGAAGAGCACCTGAGCAATGCCTTCATTGGCGTAGATCTTGGCGGGCAGCGGGGTCGTGTTGGAGATCTCCAGCGTCACGAATCCCTCCCACTCGGGCTCGAACGGCGTGACGTTCGTGATGATTCCGCACCGCGCATAAGTCGATTTGCCCACCGTTATCGTCACGACGTTGCGCGGAATGCGAAAGTACTCCACTGAGCGCGCGAGCGCGAACGAGTTTGGTGGAACGATGCAGACTGGCCCTTCGAATTCCACGAAAGACCTGGGATCGAAGTTCTTTGGATCCACGATCGAGCTGAGCACGTTGGTGAAAATCTTGAACTCGGGTGCGACTCTCATGTCGTACCCGTATGAGCTGACTCCATACGAGATGACGCCCGATCTGACCTGACTGCACTCGAAGGGCTCGATCATCCCGTGCTCCCTGGCCATTCGGGTAATCCAGCGGTCCGACTGAATTGACATTGATGAGAGGTGTGATTGCGGTGAGGGTGCCGGTTTCCCGGCGGGTGGGGAGGTTGCGCGAGTGTTCGCACCTTTTCGTCGAGAATGTACGAATATCGCACTGACACCGCCACCGAATGGCAGCCGTTGAATTACAAGAATGCCGACGGTAAATTCCAAAAAATCGCACTAGTGAAATTTTTCACGAAGTCTGGAACCTAATGGCTCGCGCGTATTTCCCGGTTCTGATGCTGCTCGGTTTCGTGGTGATCAACGCCTTGGCGATCATCGCTATTTCTGCGCTCACGATACGCTCGCGGCCCACACCGGTGAAACAGCAGGCGTATGAATCGGGCATTCCGGCCCTGGGTGACGCGCGAGAGAGGTTCTCCGTGAGGTTCTACCTCGTGGCGATCCTCTTCATCATCTTCGACATCGAGACGGTCTTCATGATTCCATGGGCCGTCTACTACAAGCAGCTCTCCTGCTTCGTACCGCTCGTCAACGATGTCTGTCCCGTCGGAAACATCTCCTTCTTCGGGCTCGGGGAGATGCTGGTGTTCATGCTCATACTGCTCGTCGGATTCGTCTACGTCTGGAAAAAGGGAGCACTCCAATGGGATTGACAGCTCCTGCCGAGCATCGCACGGTGTCCTATGTGCCCGAGTCGCAGGAAGGCTGGGTGGCGACGCGGCTCGATTTCCTAGTAAACTGGGCGCGCGCGAACTCCTTGTGGCCGATGCCCTTCGGAACCGCGTGCTGCGCGATCGAGTTTATGGCAACCGCCGCGAGCGATTTCGATCTCGCCAGGTTCGGCATGGAGCGCATGAGCTATTCGCCCCGGCAAGCCGACGTACTCATCTGCGCCGGCCGGGTTCCGTTCAAGCTCGCGCCGATCATCCGCCGAATCTGGCAGCAGATGCCCCAGCCCAAGTGGTGCATCTCCATGGGCGCCTGCGCTTCGACCGGCGGAATGTTTGACAATTATGCGGTGGTGCAGGGGATCGACACGATCATTCCCGTCGACGTCTACGTCCCGGGGTGTCCTCCGCGCCCTGAAGGTCTGATCTACGGCATCCGCATGCTCCAGGAGAAAGTCAAGAACGAGCGTGCGGCTGACCCTCGGACCAGGGACGAGATCGAGCCCGATCCTTCGAGCCAGCTTTACATCCCGCCATCCATGATCGACGAGCTAGGCGAGCCGTTCGGAAACTCGGTAAACCAGACAAGGTCCGGACTGTGAGCCGATTCGAGGTCGTACGAACCGGAGCGAGCGCGTCCGGCGAGCCGGTAACGCAGAAGAACCTCCCCCACCGCGGAGGGGAAGCCAATCCGTCGGCGAAGGCACTTCAGGACAAGTTCGCGTCGGTCATCAAGCGTGTAGAGGTGATTTGGGGTGAGACCGTCGTGTATATCGATCCCGCTTCCGCGCACGAGGCCATTCGCTGGCTTCACGACGATCCTTCTCAGCGATACGACTTCCTGAGCGATGTCACCGCCGTCGAGTATCGTGACGCGGAGGTTCCGATCGAAGTGGTCTGGCATCTACGTTCGCTGCCGTACCGCCGCTTCCTTCGCATCAAGTCGCAGTTGCCTAAGGGGAAGGCCCTCGAGATCGACAGTGTCTATGACATTTATCGAGCGGCCGACTGGCTCGAGCGCGAATGCTACGACATGTTCGGTATTCGCTTCCTCGGACACCCCGATCTCCGGCGCCTGCTCATGTGGGAGTCCTACAAGGAAGGTTACCCGCTCCGTAAGGATTTCCCGCTCCGCGGCCGCTTCAGCCGCTCCGAGCAGCTGCGCCAGGCGCTGGCTCAGAATCCCGAGGCGCGCTACTCAATGGAGGAGCTGACGATCGCCGATGCGTTCGCGGATCTTCCCCCCGACATGCGTGAGCGCCTGAACAAAGGCGAGAGGACCGGCGAGTAAATGTCGAAGCGCACAATCGAAGTGGAGCTCTCGACATCGGGCCTCGACGCGCAGGGAAGGCCGCAGCGCGTTCCTCTCGTGACGAACGATGGCGGAACCGCCGTCGCTCTCGAGCCGCCACCCAGCGTCGAGCCGGATCTAGAAGGTGAGCACATGCTCATCAACCTCGGGCCGCAGCATCCAGCCACCCACGGAGTTCTCCGCCTCGTGCTCGAGCTGGATGGGGAGACCGTCGTGCGGTGCATTCCGCATATCGGATATCTGCACTGCGGCTTCGAGAAGATGGGAGAATACCGGCAGTACAATCAGATCATCTGCTGGACTGACCGCGAAGACTACCTCAACTCGATCGGCAACAACGTCGCCTTTGCGCTTGGCGCCGAGCGCCTGTTCGGAATTGAGATCACGGAGCGGTGCAAGGTTCTGCGCGTCATCGCTTCCGAGCTGTCGAGGATCATGTCGCACCTCGTCTGGCTCGGCACTTTCTGCATCGACATCGGCGCCTTTACTCCGTTCCTCTGGGCGTTCCAGCGCCGCGAAGAGATCTACCGTCTGATCGAGAAGTGGGTCGGCGCGCGGCTCACGACGTCGGCCACGCGAGTTGGTGGAATGGCGGCGGACATACCGAGTGGCTGGATGGATGGCCTGCGACAGTTCATCCGCACCTTCCCGCAGACGCTGGATGAGATCGATCGCGTCCTGACCAGGAACGCCATCTGGGTCGGTCGGACCGTCGGACTGGGCGTGATGACGCCGGAAGAAGCTGTGAACTGGGGATTGTCCGGTCCGATGCTTCGCGCATCGGGTGTGGATTACGATGTCCGAAAGGATTTCCCCTATCTCGACTACGAGACCTACGACTTCGAGGTGCCGGTCGGCACGAACGGCGACGTGTACGATCGTTATCTGGTCCGCTTCGAGGAGCTGCGCCAATCGGTGCGCATTCTGCAACAGGCCGCTGACCGGCTACCCGACGGCCCGGTGAACATCGATGACCCGCGCATCATCCTGCCTCCCAAATCGAAAGCGACGAGCGAGATGGAATCGATGATCCATCACTTCAAGGTGGTGATGGAAGGTCCGCGCCCGCCCATTGGGGAGTCATACGTCGTCAACGAGAGTCCCAAGGGGGAGAAGGGCTACTATATGGTATCGGACGGCACCGCCAAGCCAGTGCGCTGGAGGATCCGTCCGCCGTCGTTCGTTAACCTCGCCGCGATCCCGAAGATGGTCGAAGGACATCTCCTTTCCGACGTCATCGCGATCAACGCCAGCATCGACATCGTCATGGGAGAGATCGACCGTTGACCCCCGATCTGGTTGGCGGTCTCGAGTCGCCGGATTACGCGTCGCATGACCGATCGGCGCACGGGCCCCCGTACAAACCCGTCTTCACCGGCGAGGTGCGCCGCGAGCTCGACGAGCTGCTGACGCGTTACCCCACCAAGATGGCTGCTCTCCTGCCTGCGCTCTGGATCGTGCAACGCGAGCACGGCTGGGTGAGTGAGGAAGCCATGGAGGAAGTAGCGGGCCTTCTCGATCTCACCCCGGCGTATGTAAAGGGCGTGGTAACCTTTTACACCATGTATCACCAGCATCCGGTGGGAAAGTATTTCATCCAGGTCTGCACGACCTCGCCGTGCGGCATCTGTGGCGCCGAGGATGTCGTGCGAGCATTCCTGCGCCACACCAACACCGGCGAGCTCGGCGTGACCTCTCCCGACGGAAAGTTCACGGTTATCGAAGTCGAATGCCTCGGGGCCTGCGGCTTCGCGACTCCGGTGATGATCAACGAAGAGTTCATCGAATCAGTAATGCCGGACACAGTTCCGGAACTTCTCGCGCGACTCGTATAATGGGATATCCGCACCAGCCGCACGAAAGAGAAACTACCCTCCTGTCGCGGTACTTCGGTGATGCCGAAGCGCGCACGCTCGCCGGCTGGAAGAAGCGCGGCGGCTACAAGGCGCTCGAGAAGGCACTGGGTATGGCACCGGCCGACATCGTGAACGTCGTGAAAGAGTCGGGTCTCCGCGGTAGAGGAGGCGCCGGGTTCCCGACCGGCATGAAGTGGTCGTTCATGAAGCCGGGTGATGGCAAGCCACACTACCTCTGCTGCAACGCGGACGAATCAGAGCCCGGCACCTTCAAGGATCGCGAGCTGATGCGCTGGACTCCCCACGCACTGGTAGAAGGCTGCGCGATCGCGGCTTACGCCATCGGCGCGGAGACGGCCTACATCTACATACGAGGCGAGTTCACTGAGCCGCTCCACTGGATGGAGCAGGCCGTAAAGGAAGCGTACGTCGCGGGCATCATCGGCGAGAGCGCGATGGGAAGCGGCAAGCGGATCGACGTGCACGTCCACAAAGGTGCGGGCGCGTACATATGCGGCGAAGAGACGGCGCTTATGAACTCTCTCGAGGGCCGGCGCGGTAATCCGCGAATCAAGCCCCCATTCCCGGCGGTATCAGGAGTATTCGGCATGCCGACGACGATCAACAACGTCGAGACGCTGATTGCCGCGGCGCCGATTCTGATGAAGGGCGCCGATTGGTACAAGAAGATGTCGCTCTCCAACCCGAAGAGCACCGGGACGAAGCTCTATTCGGTGTGCGGCAACATACTCCGTCCCGGAACGTACGAGGTCGTGATGGGATTTCCGTTCAAGGAATTCCTGTACGATGTGTGCGGGGGCCCGATGCATGGACGGAAGTTCAAGGCGGTAATCCCCGGTGGAGCATCGGTTCCGATCCAGACGGTCGAAGAAGCGGAAGCCACGCTCATGGATTATGAAGGGTTCGTGGCGCAAGGCTCGATGCTCGGCTCCGGTGGTGTGATCGTAATCGACGACGCGCAATCGATGGTGACCGTGATCGCACGGATAGCCCGCTTCTTTGCCCACGAGAGCTGCTCGCAGTGCACGCAATGCCGCGAGGGCACAGCCTGGACCACCAAGATCATGGAGCGAATTCGCGACGGGCAGGGAACGATGGAGGATCTCGACACGCTGCTCGATATCGCCGAGCAGATGACGGGGAAGACCATCTGCGTGCTCAGCGATTCGTGCGCGGTTCCCGTCGTGTCGGGGATAAAAAAGTTCCGCGGCGAGTTCGAGGCTCTCATTCAGGGCCGGCGCTTTCACCCTGTTGTCGCGGCGGTTGCCTGATGGCTAAGTCCAAGATGGTCAGCCTCATGATCGAGGGACGCTCCGTCAGTGTGCCAGAAGGAACGACGATTCTCGAAGCCGCCAAGACGGTAGGAATACTCATCCCTCATTACTGCTACCACCCCGGCCTGCCGGTCGCGGGCGTGTGCCGCATGTGCCTCGTCGAGGTCGAGAAGGCGCCCAAGCTTGCACCTTCATGCGCTACGACCGTGGCTGACGGACAGGTCGTGCACGTTCACTCGGAGAAGTCGCTCGACGCGCGCAAAGGCGTACTCGAGATGCTCCTCATCAATCACCCGCTCGACTGCCCAATCTGCGACCAGTCCGGTGAGTGCGAGCTCCAGGACTACACCTTTCAGGAAGGTCGCGAGGACTCACGCTACCGCGAGCCGAAACGTTTCAATCCGGCGGAGGATTTCGGCGGGGACGTCATCTACGTCCCGAACCGATGCATCCTGTGCACTCGGTGCGTTCGGTTCATGGATGACATCGCGCACGATCCGGCGTTGAACGTCAGCGAGCGCGGCGATCGCGCGCTAATCGGCAAGTTCGAGGGCCATGATCTCACCCATCCCTGGGCGGCAAACGTCGTCGACCTGTGCCCGGTCGGCGCGCTCCTCTCCAAGGATTTCCTGAACAAGGCGCGCGCGTGGGAGCTCGATCGCACCGCGTCCATCTGCCCCAACTGCACGCAGGGCTGCAACGTGGTTATGGAGACGCGCGAGAATCAGGTCGTGCGGATGCGGCCGCGTCACAACGAGAACGTCAACGCGTACTTCATGTGCGACTGGGGACGCGTCAACTATCGCTGGATGAACGAAAAGAACCGGGCCGAGCGGCCGATGGTTCGGCGGAATGGCCTTCTGGCCATTGCGACCTGGGAGGTCGCGATCTCCGCGGCGGCGCGCGCGCTGAGCGGAAAGAGCGTGTTCGTAGCCGCGTCACCCATGCTCTCCAACGAGTCGCTCTACCTTCTCACCCAGTTGATGCAAGGCGGAAGCGGCGCGTTCCGAGTAACCGAAGGCGATGAAGCCCCGCTTCCCGGCGTCGAGGATCTGGCGCTGCGCCGCGAGAGAGCCGCCAATGTCTACGGCGCGGAGACCCTTGGGTTCAAGAAGACGAAGGATCTCCTTGGGGGGCTCAAGCAGGGAGACGTTCTCGTGATAGCTGGTGAAGATCTCGCCGGCATCGAAGCTTCCGCTCTGGCTCGCGCGAGCGATGTCATCGTGATCAGTTCCGGTCTGCCTGAAGCGGCGAGCAATGCATCCGTTGTGCTGCCGATCGCCAACTTCTCGGAGGAAGAGGGAACAGTCACCAACCTTCGCGGACGCGTTCAGCGGTTCACTCAGGCACGCCAGGCTCCGGGCGAGACGCGCCCCAGCTGGTTGGTGCTCGGCGATCTGCTGGGCGCGATGGGCAATCAGACGAGCTTTTCCCTGCCTTCGGAAGTCTTCGTTAAGCTCGCCTCCTCGACAAAGGCGTTCGCCGGACTCAGCTACGACTCAATCGGCTTCAAGGGCCTTCCGCTCGCCACGGCTCCCGCCACCGGCCGAAAAGCGCCGGTCGCGATGGGTGCGCCATGAGTGTCATTCACGGCTTTTCGCCGCTTCTCCAGGCAGCAGATCCCAATTTGCCGCCAGTCGGCGGGATGCCGTTTTTCCTGTTCACGATACTGAAGATGCTCATCATCTTCACGATCTACATGGTGGGCGCCGCGCTCCTGACGCTTGCGGAGAGGAAAATTTCGGCGTGGATCCAGGATCGCCATGGTCCGAATCGCGTTGGCAAAGGATGGCTGCAACCCGCCGCCGACGGACTCAAGAACTTCATGAAGGAAGAGACGATGCCGGCGGGGGTCAACAAGCCCCTATTCGTCCTGGCGCCGATCCTGTCCTTCATCCCAGCGCTCACCGCCTGGTGCGTGATTCCGTTCGGCGCGCCGATGCCTACCCGATGGGGAAGGATCGACCTGGTGGTCGCGGATCTGCCGGTCGGATTTCTCTTCATCCTGGCGATCACTTCGCTCGGAGTTTACGGAATTGTCCTGGCGGGCTGGTCCTCCAACAACAAGTACGCGCTCCTGGGCGGCCTTCGGTCGAGCGCGCAGATGGTGTCGTACGAGATCTCGATGGGGATGTCGACAATTCCCGTTCTCCTCCTCGCGGGTAACGTCAGCCTCAATTCCATCATCAACCAGCAGGCATGGGGCGGCTGGAACGTGGTGAATCTGACTGTTGCGTTCTTCATCTTCATGGTCGCCGCCTTCGCCGAGACCAACCGGCTGCCGTTCGATTTGCCCGAGGCCGAATCGGAGCTAATCGCCGGCTATCACACCGAGTACAGCGCGATGAAGTTCTCGCTGTTCTTCATCGCCGAGTACGCGAGCATGGTCACTGCGAGCGCGCTGATGGCGACGCTGTTCTTTGGCGGCTGGGATGTGCCGTTCACTGCGCGCGACAACATTGGCCCGTTCAGCAAATGGTTGTCATTGCTTTCGATCGGGATTTTCCTCGCCAAGATCCTCTTCTTCCTTTTTCTGTTCATGTGGGTGCGCTGGACTGTTCCACGCTTCCGCTACGACCAGTTGATGTCACTCGGCTGGAAGTTCATGCTCCCGCTCGCGCTCGTCTATATCGTGCTAATAGCGGCTGTCATGCTCGG
>JALYKM010000032.1 GCA_030774785.1 Gemmatimonadota bacterium | reverse complement strand
GGATGCCAGGCGCGGACGCCATACCGGCCGGGGGGAATGCCGGCAATGCTGAACGTCCCGTTCGCCGCGGTTTGCGCGTAGTACGGATGATCGACAACGACGATCCACGCGTGAGTCCATGGATGCCGGTCAGACACGACCTCGATCTGGGCCGGCTCGCTGAACCGGTCTAGCGGGACTAATTCGCCGTCATCGTTGAATGGCGCGATGCCAGCGATCTGTCCGGTCCCCACGTTGATGAAGCGGTTCGTGTGTACCGTCTTGTCGTCGTTGCTGACGTTGAGCGTGCCGCCTGTCGACATTGCCTGCACGTAGGGATCGAGAGTGCAGTTGGCGTTGGAGAGCTCGAAACGGCGCTCGAGCGGAAACGCTTTTCCGCTGCGGATATCGGTAATCCAGACGATTGCGCCGCCGACACGCGTTCCGGAGAGTGCGACGTTTTTCTCCACGATCGAGTTTCCGCACACGTTCTGATCGACGGTGGGGCGGATGATCGCCGGCACCGGCGCAGATCCGTCGATGTCGACGGTACCGATGATCGCCCCACCTGCAGCGACAGGGACAACCCTGTAAGGCTGGCTTGCGGGCGCGATGACCGCGGGACGCGGCGCAATGCCATCCGCAGGCAAACGCGCGCCGTTCCGCGTATGCGCCGACGCGGTGTCGTCGCGCGAGCACGCGAGGGAGGCGATGAAGATTATCGAAATGCCGAAAAACCGGCGGAGCATTAGTGTCGAGGCGAAGTAAGGTTGGCTGAATGAAAGGGGCAAGCGATGTGCCGCGCTACTTCGCTTGGTACACGCGCTTTCCACCGATCCAGGTGGAAACTACTCGAGTGCCGAGTATTTCGGTGTCGGGTATCCGCATGATGTCGCGATCGAGAACGACGAAATCGGCGTACTTCCCCGGGGTGAGTGAGCCCAGCACCGACTCCTGAAAGGCCGCGAACGCGGGCCAGATCGTCATGGACTGAAGAGCTTCTTCGCGCGTCATCTTCTGTTCAGGATACCAGCCTCCGGCAGGCCAGTTGGTCGGGTCCTGGCGCGTGACTGCCGCGTGAAAGGTGAGGAGAGGGTTAACCTCTTCGACGGGGAAATCCGTTCCGTTGGGAATCACGACTCCGGTGTTGAGGAGCGAGCGCCAGGCATATGCGCCGCGAATTCGCTGTGGTCCGACCCGCGCCTCAGCCCAGCGCATGTCGCTCGTTTGATGGGTCGCCTGCATCGACGGAATGACACCAAGCTTCGCGAAGCGCTGGATGTCTTCCGGGCTTATCACTTGGGCGTGCTCAATGCGGAAACGATGGTCCGCCTTTGGAACGACTCCGAGTGCGGACTCGAAGGCGTCGAGCACGATGCGGTTGCCACGATCGCCGATCGCGTGAACGTTCATCTGGAATCCGGCGCGCAGCGCCGCCTCGGCCCAGGCTCGGATATGCTCGGGCCTGGAGACAAGCAGTCCGGAATTCGTGGGCTCGTCGGTGTACGGCGCGAGAAGAGCGGCGCCCCGCGAGCCAAGGGCGCCGTCCGCGTACAGCTTGATGGCCCGAACCCACAGATGTCCGTCGTAGAGCGCGCTCTGTGGTCCGCGCCGCAAATAAGGGTTTCTGAGAGCGGCGGGCGAGCCCGGCTCTCCGGGATCGCTCAGCATCACGTAGTTGCGGAGGTTGTAGCTTCCTGCCTTCGCCAGCTCCTCGTAGATCCCTATTGTCTCTGCGTCCTGACCCGCGTCGTGAACTCCGGTCAGTCCCCACCGATTGCAATCCTCAATCGCCGCAAGGATCGCCTTGCGGGTATCGACCCGATTCGAGGACGGGATCGCGCGGGCGATCAGGCTCTGCGCCTTGTCGACGAAGACGCCCGATGGGGTACCCGAAGACAGCCGTATGATACGTCCACCCTCCGGGTCAGCGGTCGCAGCCGAGACGCGAGCGAGGTCCATGGCCTTCGCGTTGGCGAGGAGAGCGTGTCCGTCAATGCGTGTGAGCACCACCGGATTGTTCGGAAAAGCGCGAGAGAGGACCTCGTTGGTCGGGAACTCCTTGTTAGGCCACCGGTTCTGATCCCAGCCCCTGCCGAGGATCCATTCCCCCGGCTTCACATCCTTCGACCAGGCTTTGACCCGTTCGATCACTTCGTCATACGAGGCCGAGCCCGCGAGATTCACCCGCCGTAGCGTATTGCCGAGGCCGAGCAGATGAGCGTGGGCGTCGACGATTCCCGGCACGACGGTAGCGCCGCGAAGATCGACCACCCGCGTGGATCCGTTCGCCAGCACTCGGGCTTCGGCGTCGGACCCGACGAAGAGGACGCGGCCACCACGAACGGCGAGCGCGGATGCGACGGGGCGAGCGTTGTCTACTGTGTAGATCCTTCCACTGACGAGGATCAGATCAGCGGCCGACTGAGCTCCAAGCACGGCTGGTGCGAGCAGGGCGAGCGCAAAGTAGGTTGGGAGATGTCTCATGAGCCGGAGTTTGCCGTCTGAATCCTCTCGACACAAGGATGTCGCGCGCTTGAATGCTTCAACTCTGAAACGTGTCGCGACGCTGACGCTGCTGGTGGCGTGCGCCCATTTCCCGTCACAGCCGCAGGGAGAGGCGGACTATTGGGGATTCACCGGGCCGTGGGACAGGCGCAGCGATGCCTCAGTCGAGCGGCACGGCAACAGTCTCGCACGCATCATCACGGGTTGGATAGCGCTCGACACGACGAGCCTTCTCCCGGTGGAAGTTTATCGCGACAGCATCGGGAAGGACACTGCGCTGGCCGCGCGCGCGATGGCGCTCATAACATCGTATCACGGAAGCCGCTTTCACCCCGAGATAATTCGCGGCCTCGGAGACAACGCCCATGCAACGGGGATTACGGCGGGCGCGATCGCGTCGCTGGTGGATTCCAGCGGTTACCGCGGCGTTGTCATCGACTTCGAGGGAATGACGCCGCGCGATCTCGATCAGCTTCTCGCCTTCACACGCGGCGTCGCTGACTCGGTGCGCGCCCATGGTGTGAGCACCGTCGTCATCGCCGTTCCCGCTGGTGACACGGCCGCTTATCCGGCAGCGCTGCTTCTCCAGTCCGCCGATCTCATCATGCCGATACTGTACGATCAGCACTGGAGCGCCTCGCCGCCCGGTCCGATCGCATCACCCGAATGGGTAACGCGCAACCTGGGCACGCGCGTGGCGGAAGTCGGCGCGGCAAGGATCGTCGCGGCGTTTCCGCTCTACGGCTATCGGTGGCGGAAGACAGCGGAGACCGAAGTGATCAGCTTCGACGACGCGCGCCGGCTTACGACCATGACCAACACCCCGCTCATTCGCGATCACGCATCGGCGACACTGCACGCCACATCGGCCGAAGGCTGGGAATTGTGGGTGAGCGACCACGTGTTGCTCGAGACGCTCGTGCGCGAGGCTAGACAGCTGGGAGTGCGGACGTTCGCGCTGTGGCGCCTGGGGCTGGAAGATCAGGCGGTCTGGGACTTCATCGATCCTCAGAACTCCAGCCGCCGCTAGACGATCAGCAGCTCTTTCTGGTAGTCCGACGGCGTGACGAGCAATCCATCGGCGCCGATGAAGCCGTTCACTTCGCTCCGCATTCCGACATCTCCCGAGAGGTAGATGCCGGGCTCGATCGAGAAGCCGACGCCGGGAATGAGAGCCCGCTCCTCGCGTGTCTCGAGGTTGTCGATATGTGGTCCGGAGCCGTGCAGGTCACGTGGATCGATCGAATGTCCGGTGCGGTGGATGAAGTAGTCTCCGTAGCCTCGCTTCGTGATCACGGCGCGCGCGGCGTCATCGACCTCCCCACCGCGCACCGGTTGCCGGGTCTCGAGACGCTCGCGCAGGAGCGAGATTGCCGCGTCGCGCGCATCCCTCACCGCCAGCCAGATGGTCGTGTCCCGCTCACTCGGCGCGCCGAGGGATCCCATCCAGGTCTGATCAGCGAAGACACCGTTCTTTTCGCGCGCCCATAGATCGACGAGCAGAATATCGCCGCGATTGATGGTCGCGGAGCTCTCAGCCGTCGGCTCATAGTGCGGATTGGCCGCGTTGGGCCCGATCGCGACGATCGGACCGTGATCGGTCTCGAGGCCTCCGACCTCGAATCGCTCCTTGATCCAGCTCTGGAGCGCATGCTCCGTGAGCGGCGAGGCGCTGTCGGCGCGGCTGCCAGCGAGACGGATCGCTTCCTGACCAATCGCCGAGACCGCGCGGGATGCGCGCTCGTGAGACGCGCGCTGGTCATCACTCCACACCGCGTAAAATGTCGAGACCAGATCGGCCGACGATACGACGGTCGCGCCCGCATTCCGCACCATCTCGATCACTCCGGCGGGAACGCGATCGAGGTAGGGCACGGCATCTCCCGGCGAGTACTCCATCGCCACGCGCTTTCCGCTCACGAGTCCCGCGAGCAGCGATTCCAGCGCCCGCCAGCTGCTGTAGATTTCCTTCCGCCATGTCGCCGGCCATCCACGCCAGGGACCCTGCTCGATCGCGTGGGTAATGGCGACGGGCGAGCCGCTGCGGGGGATGTAGACGAAGATTCGACGCGTCGTCATTCCCGCCAGTTCGAGCATTCCTGCCGCGATTGGATTCAGGCCGTGGAAATCGTAAAGCAGCCAGCCGTCGAGTCCCGCCTCGTCGAGGGCCGACTGGAGCGCCGGGAGTGATTGAAGCTGCAGCACCGCCAACTCCTACTGTGAGGCTTTCACCGCGCGCCACTCGGCGCGCCACTCGCAGGTGTCTTCGCCTCTCTCCCGACAGTGAACGTGGTCGATCATGCCCCCACCGTTCACCAGCAGCTTCAACATCTCGCGCAAAGCGGATTCGTAGTAGAGGCATCCTATGCCGCGCGGGGCCGTTCCGTACGTCACCGATTCCGTGACGCCGAGCACGATCGAGGCGCCCACGCGGCGGACGGAAGCGCCGAAGTACTTCTCTCCCGCCTTTCTCACCTGACGGAACGCGAGCGGCCGCGCGAGGAATCCGGGAAGCAGGTGAATGATGTGGCGGGTGGTGCCGGAGATCAGGTGGTAAACTCGAGTAGCCACGATATGGCCGGCGCGAACGAAGATTCCTTCCGCATCGGAGCGCCGTCCAATGAGCCGCGCGATTCCGCTCGCCTCGTCGATCGCGATCTGCTGATTGCGCTTCATCGCGTCCTTGTAGCGCCGTATCTGCGCGATCACTGTTTCGCTGAGGCCCAGTCGCTTGTTGCGATGCTCCTGCACATATTCGACATCGATATCGTCTCCCTCGGGGATGTCGACCGAGCGCAATGATTCGAGGAGACTGAGCGGGACTATCGGGTTGACCGTGCCGGGCATTTAGTTGGTAGGCGGAGAGCGCAAACTAACCGCCGCCCGAATTGCCTTCAAGCAGGAAGTCGCGAGGTTTCCCGCTTCATTCCGAAAAAACGAGGTCATCACAGCTGAGAGAAGTGCTCGCTCGAGCTATCGCCGGTGGTCTCCTCGCGGTCTCCGTCACGTTCGTTGCGCGTCGCACGCTGGCGCTCTCGACAAGCGGGGCGGTCACGGGCGCTGTTGTGGGCACGCTCGCCATCGCAGCGGGCTGGAGTTGGGGGCTTCTCCTGCTCTCGTTCTTCGTTACCGCCAGCGCGCTCTCGAACCTCGGAGAGCGAAAGAAGGCAGAGCTCGTCGGGCCCGTAGTGCAGAAGGGCGGGGAGCGGGATATGGGACAGGTGCTGGCCAACGGAGGGGTGTATGCCATCTCCGCGCTCGGGTATCTCCTCTCGCCTTCACCGATTTGGTACGCGGCGGGAATCGGCGCGCTGGCGGCATCGGCCGCTGACACCTGGGCGACAGAGGTGGGAACGCTCGTGGGCGGCGAGCCAATCTCGATAATCTCAGCCAGGAAAGTTCCGCCTGGAACTTCCGGCGGAGTGACCTTGATTGGGACAATGGCCGGAGCTGGAGGAGCGCTGTTCATCGGCGCGGGGGCGACGCTGGCCAACTGGCCTGTTCCTTTCGCCGCCGCTGCACTGGGCGGAATGGCTGGGGCGCTGGCAGATTCTCTCCTTGGCGCGATGCTGCAGGCTCGCCGCTGGTGCGACCTATGCGCGAAGTCCACGGAGCGTCTCGTGCACAGCTGTGGCACGCCCACACGACAGGCCGGTGGCATCGCTGGTTTTGACAACGATGCCGTGAATGCGGCCTGCTCGGGTGTCGGGGCGCTGGTAGCTTTACTTCTGTCGTAGGCGCGAACAACCGAGAAGGTGGAGGTCATGCAAGGCAGGACTGGCGATGGCAGCCATGGCGGGGCGCGCGTTCTCCTCGTGAGCACGAACCGCGAGCGACAACCCTATCCGGTTGTCCCCAACGGCGTCGCGTGCGTCGCGTCCGCGCTGGATGCGGCCGGGCATCGGGTCCATTTCCTGGATCTCTGTTTTGCGAGGAATCCCATCGCGACCGCTCGCAAGGCCGCAGGTACCTTCAGACCCGACATCATCGGCGTGTCTGTTCGGAACATCGACAACAGCGATGCGATCGCGCTCCGCCACTACACTCCCGAAGCGCGCGGAGTTCTCCAGGCGCTGCGCGACGCGGCTCCGGCTGCGCGAGTCATCGCGGGCGGCGCGGCGTTCGGAGTCGCTCCCGAGGCGCTGTTTCGTGATCTGGGCGTGGATTACGCCGTAGCGGGGGACGGAGAGAGGGCGAGTGTCGCG
The DNA here is from genome assembly GCA_030774785.1 of Gemmatimonadota bacterium. Taxonomy (GTDB): domain Bacteria; phylum Gemmatimonadota; class Gemmatimonadetes; order Gemmatimonadales; family Gemmatimonadaceae; genus UBA4720. Next base: position 5,383 of record JALYKM010000032.1, on the reverse strand, counting down.
CTCGTCAACTCTTTGACGTCGGGAGACGCAATCGAAGCGCTGCCCGGTCTAGTGCGCGACCGCGAAGGAACCGTAGTGTTCACGCTTCCCGGCGAGGATGCGGATCTCGACTCCCTTCCGGCTCCCGCGCTCCACCGCTGGATCGACCTCGCGCGGTACCAGCGACACGGCGCCACGATTCCGATCCAGACCAAGCGCGGGTGCGTTTACAAGTGCGTCTACTGTACCTACCGGAATGTCGAAGGATGGGGATACAGGACGCGCGATCCGGAGCTCGTGGCCGACGAGATCGAAGAGCTCAGGCTCAAGGCTGGTGTGCGTCACTTCGACTTCGTCGATTCAACGTTCAACTCACCTCCCGGTCACGCGCTCAAGGTCTGCGAGGCAATCACGCGGCGGAGACTCGGAGTGCAGCTCGACACCACGAACTTCACGCCCGCCACCGCTTCGTCCGAGCTGTTGCGCGCGATGAAGATCGCGGGTTTCCGCTCGCTCGGAATCACCGCGGAGAGCGCGAGTGACGCCGTCCTGGAGAAGCTGGAAAAGGGGTTCAACGCGGCGAAAGTGCGGGAAGTCGCCGAGCGCGTGGAGAAGCACGGGATCCGCACGCTCTGGATTTTCCTGGTGGGCGGTCCTGGCGAGAACCCCAGAACTCTCGAGGAGACACTGTCGTTCGCGGACTGGCGGCTTAAGAGAGGCGATGCCGTATATCTCACCGTCGGTCTCCGCATTTATCCGGGAACGACCCTGCACCGGATCGCGATCAGCGAAAGCGTCGTCCCGGCGGACAGCACGCTGCTCGATCCAGCATTCTACTTCTCGAGCGCTCTGCAGTTCGACAGCACCGTCGCGCGTCTCAAGCGCTTCGCGGCTGATCATCCGCGCTTCATGTTCTCGGCGGACTCGAGATCCGTCGTGCTGCCGTATCTCACGCGCGCGGCGTCAGTCCTTCGCCTGCCCCGTCCGCACTGGCAATACATGGGGTTTTTCCAGCGCGTCGCCCGCGCGATCGGATAACCAGTGGGTCGGGCTCCCGACGCTGAAGTCATAGTGGTTGGTGGAGGTCCGGCCGGAGCGTCGACGGCCCATGCGCTGGCGCGGGAAGGCGTTGATGTACTCGTGCTCGACCGAGCGAAGTTTCCGCGCGACAAGCCCTGCGCGGAGTATCTGAGCCCGCAGGCGTCGCGCATTCTCTCCGACATGAACGTCCTGGACGAGATCGAGCGCTCGTGCCCGGCCCACCTCTCCGGCATGAAGGTGCGCGCGCCGAATGGGCAGAGCGCGCAAGGCGAGTTTGCATCGAATCACGGATTTCGCGGATTTCGCGACCATGGCCTCGCTGTACGGCGAACCATTCTCGACGCCATCGTCCTCGACGGCGCCAGAGCGGCCGGTGCTCGCGTCGAAGAGCTGGTGCGAGTGACCGATGTCGCAAAAGACCGAGCGGGCCGTGTGAGTGGAGTCACTGTGATTGGCTCGGACGGGAGTCCGCGAACCCTAACGAGCAGGTACGTCATCGGCGCGGACGGCCTTCGCTCGGTCGTCGGAAGGCGACTGGGTCTCACGCGTATCAGCCGATTCTTCCCCAAGCGGATCGGACTCGTCGCGCACTACAGGAACGTCCGGAACGTCGGGGCTCTCGGAGAAATGCACGTCGACTACAAAGGCTATTTCGGAATCGTCGATGTGGGGCGCGGCCTGATGAATGTCGCCGTCGTCGTCCCCATGTCGCGTGCGCGCGAGATCGGAGAGGGACGTACGGAATTCCTCGAGCAGTGGATAGCAACGCGTCCTTACCTCGCCGAAAGGTTTGCCGGCGCCGAGCGCGTTACGCCTGTGCGCGCGACGGGCCCGTTTGCTTCGGTTTCGCGCCCCGCATGGGCTCCGGGAGCAGCCCTGGTCGGCGACGCCGCCGACTTCTTCGATCCATTCACGGGCGAGGGGATCTACGCCGCGCTCCGCGGCGGGGAGTTGCTCGCACCCTTCATTGCCGAAGCCCTCCGGAGCACGGCTCGGAACGAAAATCATGCCCTGGCTGGCTACGAAGCAGCGCGGCGAGGGGAATTCGGCGGAAAATGGAAGCTCGAGCGAATCGTCGGTTGGGCGATCGCGTATCCTTACTTCCTCAACAATGCGGCAAAGGCTCTCTCCCGCCGCAAGGACATGGCTGATTTACTCGTGGGCGTGGCAGGAGATTTCGTTCCTACCGACCTCGTGTTGAATCCGCGCTTTCTTTTCAACCTCTTCATCTCTCCGGCCCTTAGAACTTGAGCGTCAGTTCAGACGAATTTCGCAGCGTACTCGGCAGATTCCCATCGGGCGTGACGGTGGTGACGACGAAAGCGGCGGACGGATCCGACCAGGGGATGACCGTGACCGCGTTTTGCTCGCTGAGTCTCGAGCCGCCGCTCGTTCTCATCTGCATCGAGAAGACCGCGTCGGTCCACGAGGCGCTCACGAGCGCGCCGGCGTTCGTCGTGAACATTCTCGCCGCAAAACAGGAACAGATCGCCCGCCGCTTCTCGATCGTGGACATCGATCGCTTCGAGGGAGTTGGCTTCTCCAGATCGCGGAACGGCATCGCCCTGCTCGATGACATCCTCGGCGTCATCGAGTGCAACAGCTTCGCGCTGCACGACGGCGGCGACCACACGATAATCGTCGGAGAGGTCGAAGCTACCCGGGCGGAGACCGGAGCGCCGCTTCTGTACTATCGCGGCGGCTACGCACAGTTGGAGCACTAGGTACCGTGCCCGCCATCCTGACACCGCCGCGGAGACGCGGCGTCGAGATTCTCGACTCTCCGAACGTCGATCCGGATCTGATGACGCGCTCAATCGCCGATGTCGTCCGCGCCAACGCCCTTTTCGGAGGACTGAGCTCGGCCCTCGACGAGCTCGAGGAGACGATTATGTACCTTCCCCGCCGCGCGACGCTCCTCGACGTGGGGACCGGACTCGGCGACATCCCCTGTCGCGCAAGAAAGCTCGCTCGGCAAAACGGCGTGGACCTGACGACCGTCGGCCTGGATTCGGCGTTCGAGCTCACGCTCGCGAGCAGACAGGCCCTGAGTTTCGCGGTCTGCGGCGACGCGCTGCGCCTGCCGTTCGCGGACCGGAGCGTCGACATAGTCATGTGCTCTCAGGTGCTGCATCACTTCGCCGACACCGACGCGCTGACGCTCCTCCGCGAGATGGATCGCGTCGCACGGGTGAGAGTCGTCGTGAGCGACCTCAGGCGGAGCTGGATCGCGGCCGCCGGACTGTGGCTCGCTTCGTTTCCCCTGCGATTTCATGCTGTTAGCCGCCACGATGGCGTCGTCTCCGTGCTGCGGGGTTTCACGCCCGAGGAGCTGGCGGATACAGTGAATGATGCGATCGCGCGGAAGCCAATCGTGCATCGGCGCCGTGGATTCCGCATAACGGCGAGCTGGGCTCCGGCGCATCGGTGACCGTAGAGAGCGCGCGCCCATTCGATCTCGGTCCGATGCCGCTCGGATGCCCGATGGAAACGGTGGACGAGCAATTCGTTCGCGCACCGGTCAAACCTCTGTTCGAGCTTGTACGCAAGGTGGAAAAGTGGCCGTCTCATCTATCCCATTACAAATACGTGCGGTTCCGCCAACGACGGCCCGACGGCGGGGGGCTGGTCGAGATGTCGGCTTATCGGCCGTTTCACCTCACCGACAAATCGAAGTGGCCGCTGCGCATCAACTGGCCCACCTGGTGGCTCTCGGAGATGGCGGTCGACAGCGAAAGACCCGCGATCCGCTTTCGACACATCGGGGGTATCACGAAGGGGATGGACGTCGAGTGGACGTTTTCCCCCACGCCGGGCGGCACGCACGTACGAATCGTGCACGTGTGGGATGGGCCGCGAATTCCAGTGGTGGGCATGTGGGCGGCGATGTTCATCATCGGGCCAGTGTTCGTGCACGGAATCGCCTCCCGTACGTTGGCTGGGCTGGCGGCTGTCGCCGAGCGCGACGCAAGAACACAACTGTGAGACGAGGGCTTGGTGAATAGACGCAGAGTTGTAATAACCGGCATCGGAGCGATCACTCCGATCGGAACCACCCAGGATGGACTCTGGTTCGGACTTCAACGGCAACGATCGGCAGTAAGATCTCTGACGCGGTTCGACCCTTCGCAGTTCCGAAGTCATAACGCGGCCCAGATCGACGACTTCGTCCCCACCGATCATCTCGAAGCCAAGCGAGCCAAACGCTTCGATCGCTTCGCGCAGTTCTCGGTCGTCGGGGCGCAGATGGCGCTCGCGGATGCCGATCTCGACCTGTCGCGCGAAGACAAGGAGCGTGTCGGGGCAAATATGGGAACGGCACTCGGCGGCGTCGCCTACGCAGAGAGCCAGATGACGGTTTTTCTCCAGCGCGGGCTCCGCGAAGTCGATGCTACTCTCGCCCTTGCCGTCTTCGGCGGCGCGTCGAGCTGCAATATCGCGATCGACCTGGGGGTGATGGGTCCGAACTCGACGAACGCAATGAGCTGCGCTTCCGGAACGATCGCGATCGGTGACGCGTTCCGGCAGATCCGCGACGGCTACGCCGACGTCATGATTGCCGGCGGGGCGGAAGCGCCGCTGTCCCCGCTCTGCTTCGGCGCTTTCTCGCTCATCAGGGCCATGTCAACGCGCAACGAAGAGCCGGAGATGGCGTCGCGGCCATTCGACAAGGATCGCGACGGCTTCGTGATGGGCGAAGGCGCTGCGGTCTTGGTACTCGAGGAGTACGAGCGGGCAAAATCGCGCGGATCGAAGATCTATGGCGAGGTTGCCGGCTACGGCATCACGAACGACGCACACCACATGACAGCGCCGCGCCCCGATGGCTCACAGGCCGCGAGATCGATGCAGCTCGCCCTCGACGACGCCAACGTCTCGGCTGGGGAGATCGGCTACGTCAACACGCACGGCAGCTCGACACCGCTCAACGACACGACGGAGACGATGGCGATCAAGAAAGTGCTGGGCGACCGCGCGTACAAGGTGCCGATGAGCGGCACGAAGGGCTACTACGGCCACGCACTGGGCGCGTCCGGGGCGATCGAGACGGCGATTTGCGCTCTCGCTCTCGAGAAGGAATGGCTTCCACCAACCGTTAATCTTCAGGTTGCGGACGCGGCCTGCGATCTTAATTTTCTGCCGGGTACGGGGCGGAAAGAGCGCGTGGAGCACATTCTCACCAACTCCTTCGGCTTCGGGGGAATAAACGCCGCGCTGGTATTGCGCCGAGTGATCTAGAGATCTCACGCGCCGCGGCCCCAACAATTACAGCGGGGGCAGGACAATGCGGGACGCGTGGCGGCACTTCGTAGCTGAATTCATAGGAACCTTCGCGCTCGTCTTCGTGGGGAGCGGCGCTATC
>JALYKM010000031.1 GCA_030774785.1 Gemmatimonadota bacterium | reverse complement strand
TCGTGGCGCGGTATAAGTACCTGCATTTGCTCGCTCTGCGCGACAAGGGACTCGTCCACCGCCTCGAAGAGCTGCACGACAGGATCGAGTCGCAGCACGTCCAGCTCGTGCGGCTGCAGAGCAGCGTACTCGAAAATCACGCACAGAAGGAGCGTGAGGCGGCACGCCTGGTGGAGCTGGAAAAGCTGCAGACCCGGAACCTCGCTCGCGTGCAGGAAGATACCAAGCGCACAAAGGCGCGACTCGCCGAGCTGGAAAAGAGCGAATCACGCCTCAACAACTTCATCGCCTCACTCGAGGCCGAGCGCAGGAGAGCGAGTGGCCGCAGTGGGACGGCGACGCTGGCGCCGAGCTCTATCCGCACTACCGATATCGGCAGGATGGATTGGCCGGTAAACGGCGCGTTCCTTTACCGGTTCGGCCGAACCGTGAATCCGAACAACACCACGACCCGCTGGAATGGAATCGGGATCAGCGCGCCGGTGGGCACCGCGGTCAAATCCGTCTCAGCTGGAACTGTCGCGTACTCCGGTCCGATGGGGACTTACGGCAATACGGTGATTCTCGAGCACGGAGGCGGCGACTATTCCGTGTACGGCTCTCTCGACAGGATCGACGTCCGCAAGGGCACGCGCGTCATCAAGGGCCAGGCGGTCGGAACCGTAGGGGTGACTGATCCGGCACTCGGGTCGCACCTTCACTTCGAGATCAGGCGCGGTGGACCGGCCGTCGATCCGGCGGAATGGCTGCGAGCGGCGCGCTGACGGAACTACAACTGAGAACTACGCTGCTGCCCGCTGCGCGCTGATAGCTGAAGACGCTGTCCGCTGCCTACGACCGGACAGATCGCGGAGGCGAAAGGGGACCACTGCAGATTGTGCCGTAGGTGCGGGACAACCTGTCCAGCCGCAGTGAAGCGAGTAGCTGTTAGCGTTCAGCAGGCAGCGGGCGGCAGCGTAGTTCAGTTGCAGTTATTGCCAGCTACAGCAAAGTCCCGCGCAATACCAGGAATGCCACCGAGAAGTAGATCACCAGCCCCGTGACGTCGACCAGCGTGGCAACGAATGGGGCGGAAGCGCTGGCGGGATCGAAACCAATTCGCTTGAGCACAAACGGCAGCATCGACCCCGCGAGCGACCCGAACGCCACGATGCCAACCAGCGCCAAGCCCACGGTAAGTGCTAGCGGCATGTAGTGCGGCCCGTAATCGAAGATGCCCACGTTCTGCCACAGTACGATCCGTGTGAATCCGATCACACCGAGGATGGAGCCGAGAAGGAGTCCGGTCGGCAGCTCGCGCAGAGCGATTCGCCACCAGTCGCGGAGACGAAGCTCCTGAAGCGCCAGCGCGCGAATCACGAGCGACGTCGCCTGTGACCCGGAGTTACCGCCCGAGCTCATGACGAGCGGGATGAACATCGCCAGCACCGCTGCTCTTTCGATCTCGCCCTGGAAGCGCTGCATCGCGGTCGCCGTGAGCATCTCACTCAGGAACAGCGCGCACAGCCAGCCAGCGCGCTTTCTGATCATCCCGAGGAAGCTGATCTCCATGTAGGGCGCGTCGAGGGCCTCCATACCTCCGAAGCGCTGAACCTCCTCAGTCTGTTCTTCGACGAGGGTATCTATAACGTCGTCGACGGTGACGATGCCGAGCATTCGACGCTGGTCATCGATGACCGGAATGGCGAGAAGATTGTACTTGGAGATGAGTCGCGCCGCGTCCTCGCGATCCGTTTCGGCCGTCACTGTGAGCGGTGGCCGCCGGCTGCCGATGTCCAGAAGGCTTTCTTCGCGTGGGGCCGTGATCAGCTCTCGCAGCGACACCACATGAACCAGCGCTTGACTGTTGGAATCAAGGACATAGACGGCGTACACGGTTTCCTTTCTGCCGCCGACCTCGCTGATCAGGAGCAGCGCCTGATTCGCCGTCCAATCCGCGGGAACGCTCACAAACTCAGTAGTCATGATCCCGCCCGTGGTATTGGGCGGGTATTGCAACAGCTTCCTGAGGTTGGCGCGGGTCTGCTCGCTCAACGTCGCCAGCAGCCGCTGGCGCTCCTCCCCGGGCACTTCCCTGAACAGGTCCGCCTGCTGGTCGGACGACATCGCCTCGATGAGCGGACCGACGCGCCTGGGATCGATGTGCTGTATGATCGCGCAGCGGTGGCGAGTCAGCTCGGGCTCGTCGAACACTTGCACCGTCAGCTCGAATGGCAGAGCCGCCATCACCTTCGCCGCGGCCTCGGCCGGCAGCTCCCGCAATGCTTCCGCGATGTCGGGCGGTCGAAGCTCACCAAGCGCTTCCTGAAGCTCCTCCGGGTCGCTGTGCACAAGATAGAGAAGCTGCGCGACCGTTTCTGGTGATATCTTGATCATATATGAAGCAGCATTTCCACTCGCGGGGCGATTGTTTTTTCGAAGTTTGATGCCGCATTGCGAAGACGATGCTGCGCGCGGAAGGTTGCGTGGGCGCAGGTCGACTACCGGCATCTCGACGCAGGGTTTCCGGTAGGCGTCCAGGAAATCCTACGCCCGCCGCGCGGCTCCGAAAATGCCCACGATGACCAGCAGCAGACCGGACGCGACCACGATGGCAGCACCGGTGGGCAGATCCATTCGGTAGGAAGCCCACAATCCGAGCAAGCTCGCTGACGCGGCTATGCCCCACCCAATTGCCAGGCGTTTCATCCATTCCTGGGCCAGCATAGTCCCGCAGACCGCAGGCACAATCAAATACGCAAAGGTCAGCAGCACTCCGGCAAGCCGCACGAAGCTCACGACTACCAGTGCGAACGCCGCGTAAAACAGGAAGTCCCACAGGCGCACGCGTACTCCGTCCGCGAAGGCCTTTTCCGGATCGGATGAGATGAGGACAAAGCGCTGGTGGAAGACCCCATAGAACGAGCCTAGCGCCGCGAAAAGCAGTACGCGCTGGCCGATCTCTCCCTTCGTCACGTTGAGAATATCGCCCGTCAGCAGGTGCTCGAGCTCCTCCTTGCCACCAGCGACTCGGCTGAGCAGCAGAATCACTCCCGCTGCCGCTACGACGAAAGTGATGCCGATGATCGCTTCCTGGGGAACGGGGCCTTTCTCAGTGCTCCGCGACCAGCTGAAGAACGCAGCTCCAATGAAAGTCACACCGAGAGAAATCCAGAAGGTCATGCGGTCATCGAAGTGATACCCCATCAGCAAGGCCACGCAGGTGCCCAGGGTCGCAACCTGTGCAAGCGCGAGGTCCACGAAAATCACCTCCCGCTTCACCACGTGCAGGCCGAGATAGACGAGCAGCGGCGGGAAAAGGAGGCACGCCACAAAGGGCCATTTCATCACCTCCCAGGCTATCTGGAGGTCAGCGCTCATTTCAGTGTCCGGAATGCGCCGGCGAGGGTGTTCACGAGGTTGTCCATCATGTCGAAGTAGGTTGTGGTGTTGCTGCGCGCCCCAGGCTGCTGGGGAACATCAAGAACCACTGCGCCGGTTTGGCGCGCCACCGTCTCCGCCGTCC
>JALYKM010000030.1 GCA_030774785.1 Gemmatimonadota bacterium | reverse complement strand
CCCGACACCGTTCGAGCGCGCCCCGATACATCTCGCCGCGATTCCACCTCGGCGGATTCCTCGAGAATGAGGGAGCTGATCAAGTGGAATCCGACCGATTCGGTGATGGAGGCGCTGATGGCGCGTTCCGGCTATACCGCCACGCGGTATCAGGGCGACCAGGTGGTCTTCAACGCCCAGACGCGGACGCTCGAGCTCAAGGGCAGCAAGGCCGGCGTCTCCCGCGATCAGACGGTCCTCGTGGGGGACAGCATCACTTACAACGATTCCACCAAGATCATGATCGCCCGTGGAGATACGGTGATCCTCCGCGATCCGCAGCGTCAGGCGGCCGACGTAGTCGCCCGCGGGGAGATGGCGTACAACGCCGAGCTGCATCGCGGAGTCGTCACCAACGTCAGCACTTCGGTGGAGTCAGGACAGACCTGGTTCGTGCGCGGCAAGGAGGCGGCCTTCGTCAGCGATACAACGCGCGGACGTGAGACCGCTTTCTACGCCCGGAACGGCTCGATCACGAGCTGCGACGACTCGATTCCGGACTACCACTTCGAGGCGAAAGAGATCAAAATGGTCTCGAAGAACATCATGGTCGCGCGACCTGCCGTTCTCTACATAGGTGAAGTCCCGGTGATGTGGCTGCCGTTCATCTTCCAGGACATGCGCTCTGGCAGACGAAGCGGAGTTCTGACGCCGCGATTCGGCGTCAGCGAGCTGTTCCGCAACAGTCCCACCTACCGGCGCCACGCCGAAAACCTCGGCTACTACTTCGCACTCAGCGATTACATGGATGCGCAGATCGCATTCGATTGGCGCAGCGGCGCCCGGGCAACCGATGGTGATCCGGGCTGGGTTCGCGTGAATGGAGAATGGCAGTATCGCTGGCTCGATCGCTTCCTCAGTGGCCGCGTCGCGCTCTTCCGCCATGCGCAGCGGAATGGCTCCTCGAATACCGGACTGACATGGAATCACGATCAGTCTTTTTCGCAGTACACCCACCTGACGACGAACATCAACTACGTCACCAACACCTTCATCCAGCGGACGACGACATTCAATCCGCAGCAGGTGCTGGCGACGATCTCGTCGCAGGCAAACTATCAGACGAAGATCGGTCCAGCGTCCATAAGCCTCGGTGGAACGCGGACGCAGTATCCTGGAAGGAACGAGGTCGCGCAGAGCTTTCCGAATTTCGGCGTCACCGTGCCGACGTTGTCACTCACTCCGTGGCTCGATTGGACTCCGGGCTTCAACTTCCAGACGGATCAGCGCCTCAATATCGACCAGGCCGGCGAGTTCACCTACCGGTATCTGGTCAAGCCGGATGGGACGAGCGACAGCGTTCGCCTCAAGCGGAACACCAGGAACACCAGCTCGAGCTTCAGCACCCCGCTCAGGATTGGCGGTTTCAACTGGGCCAACTCGTTCAGCATGCGCGACCAGGAGATCAACGCTCCGGCGACGATCATAGTCGTGGATCCGAACGACTCATCGATAAAAACCCCGCGTGTCTTCGCGAAAACTTTCTCCACCGAGCTCGATTGGCAGACGAGTATCTCGCTGCCGAGCTTTCTTCAGGGGAGCTTGAAGATCGGGCCCTCCGTACAGTTTCAGAATGTCGACGGCCACGCCTTCTGGGTCAGATCCGAGCAGAGTGGCGGCAAGTTCGTTCACCAGAGCAAGCGACCCGTCGCGGGTCTGAGCGCCTCACCCACGCTGTTTGCACTCTTTCCCGGCTTTGGGTCGGTTACCCGCTTTCGGCATTCGATCACGCCGGTTCTCACGTACAACTACGCGCCGTCGGCAGACATCAGCAGCGAGTTTCTCCGCGCGCTGAACATGAGCAAGCAAGGCTACCTCGGCGCCCTGGCACAGAACAGAGTGACCCTATCTCTCTCGCACGTGCTCGAAGCAAAGCTGCGAACCACCGACACGAGCAGCACCGCAGAGCCGAGGAAGATCAAGGTTCTGGCGATGAATTTCTCGCCGTTGTCGTACGATTTCGAAAGGGCGCGGAAAACTCATCGATCCGGATTCGTCACCGATGTTTTCACATCCGATTTCACGACGGACCTGATCCCCGGCTTCCGCGGATCCGTGCGCTACTCGCTCTATCAGGGCGACATCATGAGCGACAGCGCGCGCTTCAAGCCCTTCCGCGAGGGCATCGACGCTTCGTTCACGGTGAACGGACAATCGGGAATTTTCGGGGCGTTGAGCAGAGTGTTCGGCCGCGCGGTGCCGTCCAAGAATCCACAGATCGAGCGGGTGGAGACGAACCCGGATGACGCACTCGCCAGCCGTGTCGCTTCGATGCCGGTCGCGGGGATCTCTGCGAGGAACCGCCAATTCTCCGTTCCGGAAACCCGGAGCTGGCAGGCCTCGCTGACCTACAGCTCCAACCGCCAGCGGCCGCCGACCGGTAACGGCATCGTGTTAGACGACGATCCCTCGATCCAGTGCGTCATCTACCAGGCGAATCCAATCGTTTACGAGCGGTGCATCCAGGACGCAGTGGCGAACGCGAACGGTGGCGTGGGGATCACGAGAACCACGGCCGGCGGGCCCTTCATCCGCATACCACCGCGGGACAATCTGCAATCCCAGATGACCTTCCACATCACGCCCAAGTGGGCGGGATCGTGGGGAACGAACTATGACTTCCAGGCCAAGAAGTTTGGAAGCCACCAGGTCTCGCTGCAGAGGGAGCTGCACGACTGGAGGGCGATCTTTGCCTTTACGCAGGCTCCCAACGGAAACTTCGCGTTCAACTTCTTCATTGCCCTCAACGCGGAGCCCGACCTAAAATTCAACTATGACAAGCAGACCTACCGTCCGATAACCCGCTGACGTTGACACAGCGGCTCAACATCACCAACGGAGACAGCGCCGCCGGCACACTCAGCGAGGCCGGCGTAGAGGGGAAGATCATTTCCTGGCGGGACGTGCTGCACGAAGGGCCCGTGGACTCGTCGCTGTCCCTCGAGGAGCTCGGCAAGCAACGCGCGCGATTCATCGCGGAGCGGAGGTGGGATGACTTCGCCCACGTGAGCGGCGATTTCGCCGAGCGTGATCGCGTGATTCAGCACATGGATTACTTCGATGAGATCGTGCTCTGGTTCGAGGACGATCTCTACGACCAGCTGCAGATGATCCAGCTGCTCGATTTTTTCGGTCGCGGGTCGGCGCGCGGGAAGAAGCTTTCGCTGATCGTCGTCGATGGATATATACCACCGCTTTCAGTCGAGACGCTGAAGAAGCTGGAAGCGGGTCGCCCGCGAGTGACCGGCGCGCAGCTCGAGCTGGCCGGCCGGGCCTGGCAGGCATTCGGGTCGGACGATCCCTCAGCGATCTCACGCCTGCTCGAAAAAAATACCTCAGCGCTTCCGTACCTCGCGGCCGCCCTCGGGCGCCACCTCGAGGAATTCCCGGCTGTCGGCAACGGACTATCGCGCTCCGAACGGGAAGCGCTGGCCGCGATCGAGCATGGGCACACGACACCGGTATCCGCGTTCCTCGAAGTCGCGAAGAGACAGGAGAGCATCTTCCTTGGTGACGTAGTCTTCTATTCGTATCTGGAGCGACTGAGCGGCGGCAAGAACGCACTCGTTACCTGGAAGGATGGAACGACAGTAGTCGCACCCAGCTCCGAGACGTCGCGCGACTTCGTGAACGGAGAGCTGAAGCTCACGCCGCTCGGGCGCGAAGTCCTGGCAGGAAAGAGGGACTGGCAGAGCATCAACACCCAGTCCCGGTGGCTGGGTGGAGTGGAGGTCCGGCCGGGCGGGAAGGGATGGCGGTGGCATCCAGAAGAACGTGTGCTGGTGCATCAGGGCGACGACAAGGCGAAGCCGCGCAAATCATCTGGCCCCGCCGCGAAGAAAACAAAATCGCGCACGTCGTCCAGGCGTTCCCCCCCGCCCCCGAAGAAGAAAGCGAAGAAGCGCGCCACCGCCAAACGCTCTTCGCGAAGGAAAAAATGAGTGACAAACTTCTCATCGATGGTGATACCCTCACCATCGATGAAGCCTATGCCGTTGCCGTCGGCCGGCTCCGCGTCGGTCTAGCGCCAAAAGCGCGCGAGCGGATGCTCCGCACGCGCGCGGTCGTCGATGACATCGTGCGCCGCAACGAGCCTGTGTACGGAGTGACGACGGGATTCGGCAAGCTCTCCGAGGTCGCCATACCGCACGACAGGTTGGCCGAGTTGCAGGTGAATCTGGTGAGGAGCCACGCTTCGGGCGTAGGCGAGTCGCTGCCGGAGCGCGAAGTGCGCGCGATGATGCTCCTCCGCGCGAACGTGATCGCCAAGGGATACTCGGGTGCGCGTCCGCAGCTCGTCGACCTGTTGCTCCAGATGCTGAACGCCGATGTGTATCCGCCTGTCCCGGAGCAGGGAAGCGTGGGTGCCAGCGGCGACCTCGCCCCGCTCGCGCATCTCGCGCTCGCTCTCATCGGCGAGGGAACGCTGGTCAGGGGCGGTTGCGAGGAGCCCGCGCAGAAAATTCTCGACGCAATCGGAGCAAAGCCGGTCGTGCTCGCTCCGAAAGAGGGCATCACGCTCATCAACGGCACCCAGACGCACACCGCCGTCGCGCTGATTGCGCTGGTGCACGCGCGCGCTCTCTGGCGAACCGCGCACGTCGCGGGCGCGATGTCGCTCGAGGCGTTGCTGGGTACACCGGTAGCCTTTGACGAGCGCATCCACGCGGCGCGTGGGCAGAAGGGTCAGGTGCGCTCGGCGGCACTTCTGCGCGATCTGCTCGCGGACAGTGAGCTGCGTGAATCGCACCGTCACGGCGATCCGCGCGTTCAGGATCCATACTCGCTCCGCTGCATGCCGCAGGTGCACGGGCCGGTGCTCGACGCGCTCGACTGGATCGGTGAGGCGGTATCGAGAGAGCTCAACGCCGCCACCGACAACCCGCTCGTTTTCGAGAATGGTGAGACACTGAGCGGTGGGAACTTTCACGGACTAACCGTGGCGATGGCGCTCGATTTCCTGGCGATCGTGCTCACCCACATCGCCACGATGGCGGAACGTCGAATTGACCGGTTGGTGCACCCCGACCTGAACCAGGGGCTCCCGCCATTCCTGTCTCCCGACGCCGGGGTCAATTCCGGGTTCATGATGGCTCAGGTAACCGCGGCCGCCCTCGCGAGCGAATGCAAGGTGCTGTCGCACCCCGCCAGCGTGGACACGATTCCGACCGACGGAAGCAAGGAGGACGTCGTGCCGATGGCAATGGGCGCCGCTTGGAAGGCGCGGCGCGTTCTTCGCAATCTGGAGAACATTCTCGCGATCGAGCTTATGTGCGGAGCGCAGGGAATCGACTTCAGAGCGCCGTTGGCGCCCGGCCGAGGCGTCCGCACCGCGCACGAGCGTGTGCGCGCCATCGTGCCGCGGCTCGAGGGCGACCGCGTGCTGAGCGGGGACATATCGGCGCTCATGGCGGCTGTCTCTGAGATGCGCTTCGCCGACATTGGTACCGCCACATGACCGACCTGAGAGTGCAGTTCGATCCAGATGCGTTCCGAGTCGAGGAGAAGCGCGGGCCGGTTCGGGCTCCGCGCGGCAGCAGCATCTCCTGCAAAGGCTGGCAGCAGGAAGCCGCACTCCGGATGCTCATGAACAATCTCGATCCGGACGTTGCCGAGCGCCCGGAGGATCTGGTGGTCTACGGCGGCACTGGAAAGGCGGCGCGAAACTGGGAGTGCTTCGACGCGATCGTCCGCGAGCTGACGAATCTCGGTAACGACGAGACACTTCTCGTGCAAAGCGGCAAGCCAGTGGGCGTGTTTCGCACACACATCGGCGCGCCGCGGGTGCTCATCGCCAACAGCAATCTCGTTGGCCGCTGGGCGACGTGGGAGCATTTTCGCGAGCTCGAGCGCAAGGGTCTCATGATGTATGGCCAGATGACCGCCGGCTCGTGGATCTACATCGGCTCGCAGGGAATCGTGCAGGGTACGTACGAAACTTTGGGCGCCGTGGGGCGCAAGCACTTTGCGGGAACTCTGCGCGGCCGATTCGTGCTCACGGCCGGTCTCGGCGGCATGGGCGGCGCTCAGCCCCTCGCCGCGACGATGCAGGGTGCGGCGGCGCTCGTCGTCGAGGTCGATGAGTCTCGCATCGAGAAGCGACTCGAGACGCGTTACCTCGACCGCAAGGCGCGCGATCTCGACGAAGCTCTGGCTCTGATCTCGAATGCGACCCGCGCCGGAGAAGCGATCTCCGTTGGCCTGCTTGGCAATGCCGCCGACGTTCTCCCAGAGATCGTCGAGCGCGGCGTGAACCCCGATATTGTCACCGATCAGACGAGCGCGCACGACATGCTGAACGGCTACGTGCCGCGCGGCATGACGCTCGCCAAGGCAATCGAGCTGCGAAAGACGAATCCCGACGAGTACGTGCGACGCTCGACGGAGTCGGCGGTCCGACACGTGACCGCGATGCTCGAGCTCCAGCAGAGGGGGGCGGTCACCTTCGACTACGGCAACAACATCCGGACGGTGGCGTTCGACGCCGGGCTTCGGAACGCGTTCGACATCCCCGGATTCGTCCCGGAATACATCAGGCCACTCTTCTGCGAAGGTAAAGGGCCGTTCCGCTTGGTGGCCCTGTCCGGAGATCCGAAGGACATCAAGCGCACCGACGATCTGGCGATCGAGATTTTCCCCGAAGACGAGCACCTGCGCCGCTGGATCTCGCTCGCGCAGCAGAAGATCAAGTTTCAGGGACTTCCAGCCCGGATCTGCTGGCTCGGCCAATCCGACCGCGCGAAGTTCGGCGTCGCGATCAACGACCTCGTCGCCTCGGGCGAGATATCCGCTCCGATCGTGATCGGGCGCGATCACCTCGACACGGGGAGCGTGGCATCGCCATTCCGCGAGACGGAAGGGATGCGCGACGGGACCGATGCGGTTGCCGACTGGCCGCTGCTCAATGCGATGCTGAACGTCGCGAGCGGTGCATCGTGGGTCTCGTTCCACCACGGAGGAGGAGTCGGCATAGGCAACTCTCTCCACGCAGGCCAGGTGATCGTCGCCGATGGGACTCCCGAGATGCGCGTCCGCCTCGAGCGTGTGCTGACGAACGATCCAGGCACCGGCGTAGCCCGCCACGCGGACGCCGGGTACGCGGAAGCCGTAGCGGCGGCAAAAAAGCACGGTCTGCATCTGCCGATGACGGGCTGAGAGTGGCCGATGCTGTGCTCGCGGAATAGGCTTCAATCACAGATGACGGCCCGCTATCCGTTGCCAGCTACCCGTTGCCCGCTGCCCGTTGCCCGTTATCCGTTACCCGTTAGCCGGCGCCTTGACCCTTTTCAGCAACCCGTGCAACAACGGGAAACGGGTAACTGGAAACGGGTAACTGGAAACGGGAAACTGGAAACGGGTCACAGACAACAGAAATGTTGCCTCGCTTTCCGCGTTTCGCTTGACCCCTCCGTCATTGCGGCTGGGGGAAAACAACCCGCCTGATGCTCACCAACGAGTTCAAGCCGTGGCACGTTCCAGTTTTTCTGGCGAAGTACGCTTATCTCACGCTCAGGCGGCGCCCGGTTCTCGTGCACTTCGAGGTCACCATGCGGTGCAACGCGCACTGCGGCTTCTGCGATTACTGGAAGACCGATCCCTCCGCCAAGACTAGCGAGCTCGGGTCCTTCGCCGATGCTGCTCGCTTCTTCAACCCAATGCTCATCACCTTCACTGGTGGAGAGCCGACGCTGAGACGCGATCTCGAAGGAATCGTCACCGCCGTCAATACCGCCGTCAGTCTCAAGTACATGACGCTGATCACCCACGGTGGGATGCTGTCGCCCGAACGCGCACGATCACTCTGGAAAGCCGGAATCAACCAATTCAACATCTCGCTCGATTATCTCGACGAGCGACACGACACGGCGCGCGGAATCCCGGGACTGAGCGCCAGGATCATGCGCGCGATACCACGAATGCGCGAGATCGGCATCACCGGAATCCGCTTTAACACCGTTATCAAGCGCGACAACCTCGATCAGCTGATGCCGATCGTCGAGCGCGCGCGCCAGCTGGGGTGCGGTGTCAACTTCAGCTGCTACACCGACGCAAAGAACGGGAGCACCGAAGGCTTGATCGAGCGCGACCAGACGCGAGAGCTGGAAGAAGCAATGCGGGAGCTTCTCGCCTACAAGAAGAAAACCCGGGGCGTCATCACGAATTCCGACTACTACCTCGAGCAGATCCCGCGCTATGTCCGGGGCGAGATCACCGAGCCGTGCCGCTCGGGAATGCGCACGATTCACATCAACCCGACCGGACACGTGAAGCGGTGCCCTGATTTTCCAGCCGATTTTCACTGGACAGAATACCGGAAGTACGAGCCGATCGACTGCAACGCCTGCTACTATGCCTGCCGCGGTGAGGCCCAGGCGCCCCTCAGATTATCGCGTGTCCGTGATGTCATGGCGTCACCGGAGTCAGGGCGGGAGATTAACTGAAGACTGACTGCCCCCGGCCGGTATTCTTCGGTGAGAAGTTTTCAGCGCGTATTCCTTTACGTCCCAAAATTCCCGGATGACCCAATCGTGAAGGATCTCCTCTTCGTGAACGCCAGCCAGGTGGTGACCTGCGCCGGCCCGGCGAGGGCGCGGAAGGGAGCCGAGATGCGCGACGCCGGGATTCTCAGAAACACCGCTGTCGCCGTCAGCGATGGACGCATCGCCGCCATCGGAGCGGCGCGCGATCTCCAGGATGCCTACGCCAGCGGCGAGGTGGTCGACTGCCGCGGCGGAGTTCTTACTCCCGGACTCGTCGATTCGCACACCCATGCGGTCTTCGGCAAGCCGCGGTTCGAGGAGCACGAGCTCCGCGCCGAAGGATACGATTACATGGAGATCGCGAAGCGGGGCGGCGGCATCCACGCTTCCGTCCGGGACTTCCGCGACCGAAGCGAGGACGAGCTGTACGATCTCGCTCTTCCCAGAGTTCAGGGGCTCGCCTCGTACGGCACGACCACGCTCGAGATCAAGAGCGGTTACGGACTCACTGTGGAAGACGAGCTCAAGGCGCTTCGCGTTATCGGGAGGCTGGCGGCCCGGTTTCCCATGCGTATCGTGGCCACCTGGCTTGGTGGTCACGAGATCCCGCACGAATACCGCTCGAGCGACGCACGGCGCGCTGAGTTCGTGGATCTTCTGATAAACGAGATGCTGCCCAAAGTCGTGGAGCAGGGCATCGCACGATTCGCTGACGTTTTCTGTGAGCCTGGCGTCTTCACCATCGACGAGACGCGAAGGGTTCTCGACGCAGCCCGGAAGGCTGGGCTCGGCCTCAAGCTGCACGCGGATGAGCTCAAGCCGTGTGGCGGCGCGGAGCTGGCCGCATCGCTCAACGCCGTAAGCGCCGATCATCTCGGTGCCATCTCGGAGAAGGGAATCGCGGCTCTGGCGAAATCCGACACCGTCGCGACCCTGCTTCCCGGAACGATGCTTTTCCTCGGAAAAGCGAAGCAGGCCCCCGCCCGCGCCCTCATCGACGCCGGCGCCGCGGTCGCGCTCGCCACCGATTTCAACCCCGGCACCTCGCCAACGGTTAACTTCCCACTGATGCTCACGCTCGGCGTGAGCCAGCTGAGAATGTCGCTCGCCGAGGCGCTCAGCGCCGCGACGATAAACGGCGCGGCGGCGCTCGGGTTGGCTGGTGAGACCGGGCAGATCGCGCCAGGCTTCGCCGCCGATCTGTCGCTCTTCGCTATCGCCGATGTCAGGGAGTTGCCATACTGGTACGGCGCCCGTCTTTGTGTCGGGTCGTGGAAGGCGGGCGCGCCTTGTCACCCCTATGAAACTGGAAGTAAGTTGAACGCTCGTCCCCCGGAGATTCTGCTTCCTGGGTGAAGTCATTTTGCCCGGCTGCGCTTAATGTCGAACGTCGAGAAGCTCAAAAAAAAGGCTGCGGAATTCGAGCAGAAAAAACAGTTCGACCGGGCTCTCGAGGTCTACCTTCAGATCATTGGACAGACCGAGGGCCAGGAGGACCGCGATGTCACGGTCTATAACAGGGTCGGCGACCTCTACCTGCGGCTGAACAAGACCGACCAGGCGGTCAACTACTACGAGCAGGCCGTCGATCTTTATACGGACGGCGGCTACCTCAACAACGCCATAGCGCTCTGCAACAAGATCCTCCGGCACGCGCCGTCCCGACACCAGATCTACTACAAGCTCGGAAAGATCTCCGCGAAGAAGGGCTTCAACAGCGACGCCAAGAAGAATTTTCTCGAGTACGCCGATCGCATGCACCGCGCGGGGAAGGATGGCGACGCGTTCAAGGCACTTCAGGAATTCGCCGATCTCTGCCCGGGACAGGATGACATCCGGCTGATGCTCGCCGATCAGCTGGCGCGCGCCGGCAAGGCCGTGGAGGCGATAGAACAACTCCAGATCCTGCACGAGTCACTGGATGCGGAGGGTCGCACCTCCGAAGCGGAAGCGACGGTCGAGCGAATTCATACGCTCGATCCGAGCGTTGAGCCACGTCGCTCGAAGACTCCTCGCCAGACGGATGCTGGCGGGCTGGTGTTCCTCGATGTCGGAGGCTCGCCACCAAGGCCGAGGCCGAAAGTCGCAGGTCTCGAGCGAACGGCGCTCATGCCGGAGCCCGCCGCGCGACCGCGCACGCCCCCCCACGTGCAGCCTTCGCCCGAATTCGAGCAGCTTCCCGACATCGAGCCGATGGCTCCCATCACTCCGGTGGAAGGTCTGGAGCTTCAGCCGGATGTATCAGTCACCCATATCGAACCGGCCTTCGACTTGAGCGTCAGCGATGTCGATGTCTCCCCACTCGAAGGTCTGGAGTCGGCCGCCGATCCTTCCCAGTTCGCGATCGATCCGGCGGTAGGCAATCCGACTTCTCCTGTGGACGGATTAATTCCCTCGGGTTCAGGACTGCGCGAGCCTGGACTTGGAGAGCCGCTGGTCGACGAGGATCCGCTCGCCGGACTGAACGTGCTCGAGGACGACCGGCTCAACCTGAATGATGAGGGACCGCTCGATACTCCCGAAGTCACAGCCGCGCGAAGTGCGCCCAGTCCCACTGTCGAGTCGGACATTCCGGATATCGAGCCGCTCGACCTCGAGCTCGAAGAGCCCGAGCTCGGGGAAGAGCCGGCGCCGCATCCCATCCGCAACGTCGCTCGGAGGGCTCCCGCCAGGAAGGAAGAGGGCGAGGAGGAGCAAGAGGAGGAAGAGAAGGAGGAAAAGGAAGAAGAAGCGTCCCGGACCGAGGCGCTGAAGCCAAGCGCGCAAAAGCCCATCGCGCCCCTGCGCATCAGTCGGCCGAAGCCGAAGGTTGAGAAGGCCAAAGCGAAGAATCCGAACCCCGAGGAGGCAGCAACTACCGAGAGCCGGCCACTGAATCCCTTCCAGCGCCAGAGGTCCAAGGGCAAGCCGGCTCCGGCGAATGCCGCTCCCCGTCTGAGCACGCCCCAGACCGAAGTACCACGCGCCGCGACGCCGAAGGACAACGCTCCACATCGGAGTGACGACAATTTCGTCGACCTGGCTGACTGGCTCCGCGAAGAATCGGGTCCGCGCTCGACGCGCATGGTCGCCGCGGAAGACGCGACGCGTGTGGAAGGCGAGCAGGCCGACTTCACCGACATGCTCGAGAAGTTCAAAGCCGGAGTCGCCGCAAACGTCGATGAAGAAGACTTCGACAGCCATTACGATCTCGGCGTGGCGTATCGAGAGATGGGACTCGTCGACGAAGCAATCGCTGAGTTCCAGAAAGCGCTTCGCGGAGCGACGCAGCGCCTTCGTGCCTATGAAGCGCTTGGACAATGCTTCATCGATCGCTCGGAGCACGACGCCGCGATCACGGTGCTCGGGCGCGCGCTGCGCGAGCCGGGCATGGAAGACGAAGATCTGATCGGCGTTCTGTACCTCCTCGGCTACGCCTCGGAGGGCAGCAGGAAGCCGCGTGACGCCGCCGCTTATTATCAGCGGGTATTCGCGATCGACATCGACTTCCGCGACGTGAGCCAGCGCCTCAAGCAGATGACCAAGGCCGCTTCGAAGTGAGATCGGCCATACCCGAAGACAACCGAAGAGTGGAAGTTGCAATGTCCCCTGGAGTGTCCCTCCAGGCGATCCAGCTCCCGATCCGCGACAAGCTCGAGGCTGTGTCACGAGCGATGGGAGAGATCGTCGCGAGCGATCTGCCGCTCGTCGGGCAGGTGAGCGCGCACCTGCTCGCCATGCGAGGAAAGCTGTTCCGCCCGACGCTTCTGCTCTTCTCGAGCGAGGTCGAGGAAACGCCTGAAAAGCACGCCGTCACGCTCGCTGCTGCTCTCGAGCTGATCCATCTCGCGACACTCGTGCACGATGATGCCGTAGATCATTCGGCGCTCCGGCGCGGCATGCCGACGGTGAACTCGCTGTTCAGCCACCAGATCTCCGTCATCATGGGAGATTTCCTTTACTCCACCGCTCTCACCCAACTCGTGGAGTTGGGCGACCTCGACGCATTGCAGGCGCTCACGCGGGCTTCGACGGAGATGACGCTTGGCGAGATGCGGCAGCTGGCGGTGACCGATCCGTTGAGATTCACCGAGCGCGAATACTACGCCCTCATTCGCGCGAAGACGGCATCGCTCATGCGCACCGCGTGCGAGCTGGGCGCGCTCTCGGGCGCCCGCCGGTACTGCGATGCGCTGGGCAACTTCGGCGAAAACCTCGGGATGGCATTTCAGATCGCCGACGATCTGCTGGACTACCGCGAGGTGAAGGAGACAACCGGCAAGCCTTCAGGCCTGGACCTCCGCGAGCACAAGGTGACGCTGCCGCTCATTCATGCGTTGCGGGCAATGTCTCCCGCAGCCCGAGGCGAGGTCGAGCGTCTGTTCGCGAGCGAGAAAGTGAGCGACGGCGGCATCGCTTCGGTCGTCCGGATCGTGGCTGACAACGGCGGGTTCGAGTACGCGCGCGAGCGTGAAGAAGAGTTCGCGGAGCGGGCTCATGATGCGTTGTCTGATTTGCCCGATACAGTAGCGCGCCGGTCCCTTGACGCGTCTATTTCCTACGTCATGGAGAGACACTCATAATGCCACCACCGCGGGGCCATAGCCGCCGAGGCTCGCTCTTTCATGCGCTCGTTCTGGCGGCGGGGTTCATTACCGGCGGTTTGCTGACCCAGGTGGGGCGCAGGTTCCTGCCGCCGGGGGCGGCGAAAGAGTTCTTTACGACTGGCGTGACGCCCGCCATAGGGCCGCTGCCAGTGGATTTGGTTATACTAAAGTTTGCCATCGGCCCAATCGCGCTGGACGTGTCACTTTTGAGCCTGTTGGGGGTAGTCGTGGCTTACCTCATAGCACGTTCGCTCTTCTAGGAGTTTTCCATGTTTGGCAATCTGGGATTTCCCGAGCTGCTGATCATCATGGTTGTGATCCTGCTTCTTTTTGGGGCGAAGCGGATCCCCGAGATCGCGGGCTCGATGGGAAAGGGAATCAGGGAATTCAAGAAGAACATCAACGAGGCGACGCGCGAAGTCACCTCCGACACGAAGTCGCCGCTTGACTCCGACACGCAGTCGCGACTGACCGCGGCAGAACTGGAGCGGCACCGAGCCGCCGAGGAAGCCGAGCGGCCGGCGCCGAAGAGGTTGATGTAGCTACTGCGTCGTGCGCCGGGCGGAAGCTTCGATCTGCTTCCGCTTGTCGTCGATTTTTGCGACTGCTCTCAGATTCGCGAGAAACTCCCTCACCCGCTGCTGCCTGAGCTGCTGCAGGTCCTGCTGCCGAAGTGCTTCCTTCTGCGCGTCGAAAGCGGCGCGATTCGCAGGAATACGGTTGTCGACGCGCTCGACAACGACGCCGCCCATAGCGCGAATCGGCTCGCTCACGGTGTTGAGCGGTAAAGTGAACGCGGCGCCAACCGCCTCCGGGAACTGGGAAAGCTCCGGCACCCCAGTGACGCGGGTGAACGGCTTCGTCTTCACCAGCTCCATCTTCATCAGCTTCGCGGCGGATTCGAGATTGCTCGCGGCCGCGACTTTGGCAAAATTCCCCGCCTGCGGCAGGAGCGCGTCGATCTTCTTCGCTCTGAGCAGGTAGGAGCGAATGTCGTTCTTCGCCTGATCGAGTGACAGGGTTCCACCCCTTGTGAGCGAATCGAGTCGCGCGAGATAGTAGCCATCCTCGGCGTCGAACAGCTCGCTCGTCTCGCCGGGCTGCGCGCCCTGGAACGCCCAGGGACCGACACTCGGAATGAACTGCCCATTGACGGTAAGCGCATTTCCTTCTACGACCTCGGCGCGGAGCACCGGGATCTGCAGCGTGCGCGCGGCTTCGTCGAACTTCGCCGGCTGATCCGTCGATGCCGCGAGCCGAGCCAGAGAATCAGCGCGCCGATCAGTCTTCGCCGCCGCCGAATCGCTCTGCTGGATGCGGAGCAGAATGTGGTGAAGAGCGATCGTATCGCCCTTTCTCTCATCCACCCTCATGATATGATATCCAAAGGGCGTCAGCACGGGCTGTGAGATCTCCCCCGGCTTCAGCGCGTAGGCGGCGGTCTCGAATGGGGCGACGAATCTGCCCTTTGGGCCGCGCCCCAGTGAGCCACCGTTGACGGCCGATGCGGAATCCGCCGACTCCGCGCGTGCGACGTCCTCGAACTTTTCACCGCCGAGGATTCTCGATCTCAGTGCGAGAGCACGAGCACGGACCGCCGACGAATCTGCCGCCGTGACTGCCCGCGGGATGATGATGATCGACACCCTCGCGCGCCCCGGACGGTCGAACTGCTTCTTGTGGGTGTCGTAATAGGCGCGCACCTCGTCGTCGCTCACGCGTACGACCGAATCGGAAATTCGCTCGGGCCCGAACGCGACCAAGGACACCTGCGCCGAGTCGTGGCTATCCTGCCAGCGGCGCCACAGCTCCTCGTCGGAGACGTAGACGTCTGTCGCGATCTGGTCGAACAGCTTTTCCTTCGGGATCTCGGTGCGGTAATACTGCTCGAGCTGGAGAAGGAGCCCTTCCTGGCGAGCCATCGGGCTTTGCAGGAAGCGCTGGTATTTCGCCGGGTCGAACTGTCCCTCTGTCTGCAGCTCGGGCGATTGCATGAGTTGCGGGGGCGGGCTGTAGCGTGCCGCTTGGAGAATTTCGTCGTCTGTAACCGAGATACCGCGGTGCCGGAATTCCTGGCGCAGGAGCGCGTCGGTCACGAGCTGATCGAAGGCCTGGTCCTGAAGCCGTTGTCTCTCGTCGAGGCTGAGGCTCTGATTGCTTCGCTGAGTCGCCTGCTGCTCGAGATTCTGCGTCGCCTGGTACCAGCTGGTGGCCAGGATGTCTTCTCCGTTGACGCGGGCGACGGCGGTAGTGGTCGTAACCGGGGCGCGTCCGAGCAGGCCCGAAGTCTGCGCGAGAAGAAATCCGCCGACGAACAGTACTACGATGATGATCCAGATGTATTTTGCGGAGGCCCGCATGGCTTGCAACAAGGGCACTACTCCTTACACGAATTGAGGCGCCCACAGTCCCGAGCGCGAAATGGCGTATAGCCTTGTAAGGTATGAGTTTGAGACACCGAGATGCAAGTCGCGCGAAGCCTTCGATTGATGCATCTTTCAGCGCTTGACCACGCATGGGCATCGAGCAGAGGTAACTGAGTGGATTACGATCGGCTGCGAGAGCTGCAGGAAAAATTCAACGAGAACCCCCGCCGGTATTTCGCGCCGCTCGCGAACGAATATCGCAAAGGGGGACAGCAGAAGCGCGCGATAGAGATCTGTCGGACGCACCTGGCGCAGATGCCCGGCCACATGAGTGGCCAGATAGTATTCGGGCAGGCGCTGTTCGAGGCAGGTGAGTGGGATGAAGCGCGAACGGTGTTCGGGCGCGCCCTCGCGCTCGATCCGGAGAATCTCATCGCGCTCAGATCGCTCGGCGACATGGCCCTGCACGCTGGCAACACCGCTGAGGCGCGCAGCTGGTACGCGAGAGTCCTCGACGCGGATCCGAAGGACATGGCGGCGATTGCTCTTGTCTCGGAGATCGATGCATCGACCGAAGCCGTAGAGAGCTCGCCATCTCAGCACGCCGTTGAGAGCTCGGCATCAGAGACCGTCGAGAGCGCATCGGTGACCGAGATTCCCCCTTTGACGGAGACCGCGTCACCCGAGCCTGCGTTTTCGACCAGCGCATCGTGGGCGACCGAGCCCCCAGCGGAAGCCGAAGCTCCGTCGTCGGCGATCGAGGCGACTGCGGGCGATGTAGAGGAGCCACTCGGACTCGAGCGACACTATCCGGCTGAGCCAGTCAGCGAATACGAGCCGGTGCAACCGCCGGTCACAGAAACAGCCGAGCCCATGGAAGGCATTATGGGCTCGAGAAAGGATGATGCCGA